>JANXVU010000083.1 GCA_025351485.1 Candidatus Eiseniibacteriota bacterium
TAACAAGTTAGATGACTCGACGATCCACCCTCGGGTTACATATTAGGCGGCGCGATGCGCTCACTTGACAGGCGCGCCCCTCGGTGCAAACCTCGGTCATTCCAACCCGTCTTGCCCGACATGCCCTGTGGTGTTCCCCGGGCCTGGTTCGCCCGCCACGATCGACATATTGATGGAGGTTGCCGTGCTCGCTCGAAGAGTTTCCGCCCTGCTTCTGCTGTGCGTCCTTGCTGCCCTACCTTTCCTGGGGTCCTGTAATTCCAGCAGCATCACGACCCCCGCGGTCTGCGCGATTTCCCCGACCGCCCTTGGTTTTGGAAGTGTGCCCGTCGGACTGACCGCCGACCGGACCATCACCGTCAAGAACACCGGCGGGGGCACCCTGACCGGCACCGTTAGCGTGACCTGCAACCAGTATTCCCTGGTCGGATCGGGCAGCTACAGCGTGGCCGGAGGGGACTCCGCCCACATCACGGTCCGCTTCTCCCCGACTGACGTCGGGGTGTTTCCGTGCACCATCGCCACCGGTTGCGACTCCGTCCACGTGACCGGGACCGGGATCGTCAACAACACGCCGGCCTGTTCGGTCACTCCGGCATCGCTGAACTTCGGCACCGTCACGGTCGGCCAGACCGCAGACCGCACGTTCACCATCAAGAACATCGGCGGCGGCACGCTGACCGGCACCGCCACCACGTCCACCTGCCCCGGCTACAGCATTACCGGCACGGCTTCCTACAGCCTGGCCCACAATGAGACCGCCACCATCACGGTCCGCTTTGCCCCTGGCACCCCGGGCGCGCCGGCCCGGCCCAGCGCCTGGGACCGAGTGAAGAACATGGGACGTGTAGCCCCCGCGGATCTCGGCGTCCTGACCTGCAGCGTGAACCCCGGCACCGGCTGCTCGGCCGTGGACTGCTCCGGCACGGCTGAGGCCGCACCCACCTGCCAGGTGAGCGCCGCTTCGCTGGACTTTGGATCCGTGACCGTAGGCCAGTTCTCCGAAAAGACCTTCACCATCACCAACGCGGGCGGCGGAACGCTCACGGGCGGCGTCTCAACCAGCGGCTGCACCGGGTTCAGCGTGACAGGTTCCGCCACGTACAGCCTGACCGCCGCCCAGTCCAAGACCTTCACGATCCGGTTCGCGCCCACCTCGGTCGGCAAGCCTTCCAGGCCGCAGGTGTGGGAGAAGCTGAAGGGCTGGATGGTCCGGCCGCTCAACGCGGGACTCCAGAGCTGCACTGTGACCACCGGGTGTACTTCCACGGTAAGCGCGAGCGGTACGGGGATCGCCGCCTCGGCCTGCCAGGTGAATCCGACATCGCTGACCTTCGGATCGGTCCCGCTGGGCCAGCACAGCGACCTGCCATTTTCAATCACCAACAACGGCGGCGGAACGCTCTCGGGCACGGTGAGCACCGGCAGTTGCGCCGGATTCAGCATCGTTGGTGACGCCACCTACAGCCTGGCGGCCAGCGCGTCCAAGATCTTCACCGTCCGCTACGCGCCCACCGGCGCGGGCCTCCATACCTGCAACGTCAGCTCCGGCACCGGGTGCGCCTCGGTGAACGCGAGCGGCACCGGCCAGCTCGCGCCGGCCTGCCTGGTGAACAAGTCTTCCCTGGATTTCGGATCGGTGACCGTGGGCCTGACCAAGGATCTCACGTTCGACATCACCAACTCTGGCGGCGGGACACTCACCGGCACGGTCAACACCAGCGGATGCTCCGGCTTCAGCGTGGTGGGCGACGCCAGCTACAGCCTGGGCGCCGGGCTGTCGAAGACGTTCACGATCCGATTTGCCCCGACCTCGGCCGGCAAGCCCGCGAACCCGCAGCTGTGGGAGCGCCTGAAGAGCATGATCGGGCGGCCCCAGCACACCGGCGTCCAGACCTGCACCGTCAACACCGGTTGCACGGCTTCGGTAAGCGCCAGCGGCACCGGTGTGGCAGCCGCAGCGGTCTGCAACGTGAACCCCATCACCCTGACCTTCGGGTCGGTGAACGTGGGTGAGCACCAGGACCGCACCTTCACCATCACCAACAACGGGACCTCGACCCTCGCGGGCACGGTATCGCTCAGCTGCGCCGACTTCAGCATCGTGGGCGACGCGAGCTACAGCCTGGCCGCCACGCAGGCCAAGATCTTCACTATCCGGTACGCGCCCACGAGCCCGGGAGGGCGGACCTGCAACATCGCCACCGGCGGCACGTGCAGCGCGGTTTCGGCCAGCGCCACCGGGGTATCGGCGGTCACCTGCACCCCGTCCAGCTTGACCGGTACCTTCGGAACGTGGCTGGAGGTGGACACCACCTATTCGTGCACCGGAGCGGTCCAGAGCGTCACCCGGGACACGATCGTGATCTGCGCGTCACACTCGATCACCGACCTGTCGGGCTCCGACAGCACGTTCATCTGCACGGTGACCAAGTGCACCAGTTCCCAGTACGAAGCCGAGTGCAACGGCCAGATCACCGCGGACAGCTGCTCCATCTCCTACGACATCAAGATCAGGGGAACGTTCAGCGGCAACACCATCCGGTCCGTGGCGACCATCAACACGGTCGCCACCGGCAAGTGCTTTGGATTTGGGAACCAGTGCACGATCATCGGCGGCAATCTTACCAGGATCAGTTCCGACACCACCGATTGCGGAGTTCGCAGCGGTGGCGGCGGGGGCGGCGGCTCAGTGACGATGAGCTGCAAGATCGACGGTGCCGCCTGGGCCAGCTCGGCCGCCACGGGCCTGATGGTCACCTCGGGTGGCAGCCAGGCCTTGACGCTTTCCGGAGTGCGTACTTCCGACGGCTCGGGCATCAACCTGGTGCTCGACGACTCGCCGGCCATCACGGCCAAGACCTATGACCAGGACACCGGGGCCATGGGCAACTACAGCCAGGGAACGTCCGTCTTCCTGGGCAGCCCGACATCGATTACCGTCACCAGCCTGAACACCGCCGCGAAGACCATTGCGGGCACGTTCTCGTTCACAGCGACGAACTTTGTCACCAGCGCAACGAAGACCATCACCGACGGAACCTTCAGCGGCTCGTACACGACCTTTGGCTCCCCGGAGTGGCTCATGAGCCACCGGGCACGGTACCGTCCCAGCCACCGGTAGCATCGGCGGCGGAGTTCAACCAAAAGCCCCCCGAGGCAGCTGCCCCGGGGGGCTTTCTCTTGCTTGTGACGTGAAGGCGCCGCAGGTCACGTCGCGCTCGATTCGTCGTAGGACATTCGCCCGCTCGTGACTCCCCGGGATGATTGGCCCCGGGAAGCATCCAGTGCTACATTCCCATTCATGCCCGAGGCCAGACTGTCGAAGACCGCCCTGATCCTGTTCACGCTGCCCGCCGCCGAAGAGGCCCGCCGCAAGCCGGTGGGCGCACGAGCGGGCATGCATGCGCGGGAGAAGCTGTTTCGCTCGCTCATCAAGCGCACCCGCAGCGTCCGTGTGCGGGCCTACGCGGGCGACGTGTGGATCTCCTGCCCTGCCGAGACGGAGAGAAGCACGCCTCCCCTGGTGCTCGGGCGACACGCGCCGCTCCCTGGAGGCGCTGCTTGCCCGGCGAGGGATCGGCATCACGCGACTCTTCCATGCCTGCGACGTGGATTCCGACCTCGAACTTTCCCGATGGTCGGCCGGCCGTTCCAGCCGCCGATCGCCGCTCCTTCGTATCCTCGCGCTGAAAGTGCTCCGCGCGGAAACTCCATCCGGCCCGGCGGAGCCCCTGCGCTTCATTCCGCGCCCCCGGCCCGCCTTCCCCCGCTGCCCCGTCCCCCGCCCGAATGGAACGGCCCGACGCTTCACTCCGCCCAGGCCCTCGCCGGCTGAACTCGGAGCACGTCCCGTTCGTTCGCCCATCCCCAGGGATGGCAGGATGCCCACCCCAGTCTCCCGAGGTATTCATGCGCCCGATCGCCATGGCATTGCTGTTCCTTACCACCGGCCTGCTGGCCCACTCCACGGCCGCAGCCCAGGCCACTGCCGGGATCGGCGGCGTGGTGGTACTGGAGAACGGTTCTCCCGTTGCCGGGGCCGAGGTGCGCCTGGTGAACGCGGCGACGGGACTCCATCGCAGCCGGGCGACCGGAGCGGACGGGCGCTTCACCTTTTCCTCGCTGCCCACCTCGGGACAATTCGAAGTGAGCGCCGTGGCCAGCGGCTATCTGAAAGTGGCGCGGCAGGGCATCGTGCTTCGCTCCGGGGAGGAGTTTGGAGTGCGCCTGGTGCTGGCCCCCACGCAACTGCCGGCGATCGAGGTGAACGCAGACCGCGCCTCCGCCATCAACCGCACCAACGGCGAAGTGTCGGGGCGCCTCAACGAGATGGAAGTCCGGAACATCCCGACCGAAGCGCGCGACCTGACCCAGCAGTTGTGGTACCTGCCGGGAGTGACGCCGGCGACGGGCTTCTTCACCGAAGCTCCCAATATTTCCATCAACGGCGCCAACTCGCTCTACACCAACTACGAACTCGACGGCTTCGACAACAACGAGCAGTTCCTGGGCGGCCAGAAGTTTCCCGTGCCGACGGGGATCGTGCAGAGCGTCTCGGTGCTCAAGAATACCTACTCTGCCGAGTTCGGGCGCACCGCCAATGGGATCATCAACGTGACCACGCGTTCCGGCACCAACGACCCGCACGGCGAGTTCTTCTACGTGGGACGGCCCGGCCCCTCCACCATCTTCCAGGCCGGGAGCCCCTTCAACGGCCGCGACCTCACCGGCAACCCGGTCAAGGACGGGTTTTCCCGCAACCAGTTCGGCGGGATCCTCTCGGGCGCCCTGGAAAAGAACCGCACATTCTTCCTGCTGGACGGCGAATTCAACCTGGAGAACAAAACCCAGTTGATCCGCTCGCCGCTCTACACCGGCACCGTGCCCGGCAAAAATCACTACAGCCTCCTGACCGGCAAGCTGGACCGCGCCTGGAACGATTCGCAGCGCTCCTCGGCGCGGCTGTCGGCAGGAGACGTGGCGGTGGACCGCCCGGGCGGGGCCATCGGAGGCGGGACGGACATGCCCAGCTCCGGCTCGTTCGAAGACCGCAAGAGCTTGCTCGCTTCGTTCCTGCACACTTCCACCTGGTCCCCGGGCCTGGTCCAGGAATTCCGGGCACAATACAGCCGGTTTCGGTGGAACTATGGTCGCCCCAAGCCGGGCCACGAATCCGGGTCGCAGGCGGTGGTGTACGACAGCGTGGGCAGCGTGGTCGCGGTGGTGGGTCATCCGGGCTACGTCTTCGACGAGACCGAGAACACCACCCAGCTCGCCACCACGCTTCGCGCGGACGCCGGGGCGCACGCTTTCAAGTTCGGTGGCGACCTGCTCTCCAGCCGCCACTCCCTGCTGGGCGGGGGAAACGTGAACGGCAATTACTCCGTGCGAATCGACAACGCCACCGAAGCGGCGCTGGCAGCCCTTGGCCGGCCCATCGACTATTCGGACCTTCCGGCCAACGTGAAGGTGCTCGGCTACAACGTGGAGGCGCGCACCGCCGCCTTCGGGACGACCCAGAACATGCTCTCGCTGTTCGCCGAGGACGAGTTCCGCGCCAGCCCGGAGCTGAACCTCCAGCTGGGGCTGCGCTGGGACTACGACAATCTGACCCGCTCGGGCGGCTCCGGCGGCGACCTCAACAACCTGGCCCCCCGACTGTCGTTCAACTGGCAGCGCTCCCCTGGAGACGTGATCAAGGGGGGCTACGGGATCTTTTACGAAAAGCTGCCCTACTCGATCTACTCGGACGCGCTGCAGTTCTCCTCGCGCTCACCGGCCTTTCTGGCCCAGCTCGCCCGGCTCTTTCCAGGCCGCGATCTGAGCGAATTCACCTATGACGGCAACGTCACGGCAAGCTTCAGCGGCGCCGACGCGCCGGCTTTTGGACTGGGACGCACGGCCGCCCAGGTGGCCGACTCCGTGAATCGCCTGCCGGCCCGGGAGCTGCGAATTCTTAATCCGGAGGGGTGGAAGTCGCCCTACACCCACCAGCTCTCGCTCGGCTACGAGCGGCAGTTGGACGACAACTGGAGCCTGGCGCTGGACGCCGTCGGAACCTGGGGCCGGAACCTGGTCCGGCTGCGCGACCTGAACGCGCCGGCCCCCTACGTGCCGGCCTACGACACCCAGGGCAATCCGATTCCGCGGAGTTCCGCCGCGGCGGACTCCTCCCGCCCCCTGGGAACTCCAGCCGGCGGAGCGCGCACGCTCACCATGAGCGAGAGCGCCGGCAGCAGCCGCTACCTGGGGCTCCACCTGCAGCTCAAACGGCGGCTGGCGGACCGCCTGGGAGTGAACTTCACGTACACGCTTTCGAGTTCCAAAAACAACACCGACGACATCAACTTCCGGGCCACCGACGCGAACAACTACGGACAGGAATGGGGGCCGTCGGCCAACGACCGCCGCCACGTCGTGGGCCTGAACACCTTTTGGGAGGCTCCCGCCGGCTTCCTGCTCTCGCTCAACGGCCTGGTGCAGTCGGGCCAACCCATCAACCGCGTGGCGCCGCGAACCTCGGCCTACCAGAACGGCGACTTCAACGGGGACGGCGCCCAGTTCGGCGACGGCTACACCGCCAACCTGGACCGGTTGCCGGGCGTGCCGCGCAACGGGGAACGCCTTCCGTGGTCCTCGCAGTTCGATCTGGGGCTTTCCAGGAGCGTTCCTTTTTCCCGGGGCGCCGTGGAACTGCGGGCGGACGTGTTCAATCTGTTCAATACCATCAACCACAGCGGATACGCGAACGGCATCGTGGCGCTGGGGTCCAACCGGGTGCAAACCGGCCGGCCGGGCGATCCCATCGCGTACAAGAACGCCGGCGCGGCCCGCCAGATGCAGTTCAGCGCCGGCTGGAAATTCTAGATGAGGTCGATTCGGTTGCCGGCGGCCCGCATCGCCCTGCTGGCCAGCCTGCTCCTGG
>JANXVU010000084.1 GCA_025351485.1 Candidatus Eiseniibacteriota bacterium
CCGGCTTCCGCTACGGGCCGCGCCTCCGCCCCACCCGCTCCCTACGCTCCCGCGGAATGGGCCGCGCTCCTCGCCCTGTGCGGCGCCTCGATGATCTACTACCTCGGAACCTTCTCCACCTGGTTCATCCGCGACGACTACGCCTTTCTGCTGGAGATCCGGCGGTCCGGCTGGCTGCAGCGCCTGGCGCCGCACTTTTACCTGAACGCCTGGTACCGGCCGCTCTCGCGCGAGCTGCACTTCGGGATTCTGCACGGGATCTTCGGCGACCGCCCGCTGGCATTCCACATCGCGGGGGCGGCCCTCTTCGTGGTCTCGGCGATCTGCCTCCACGACCTGGTCCGGGGCATCTGCGGACGAAGGGCGGGCCTGTTCGCGGCCGCGGTGTGGGCGCTCACGCCGGCCCAGGGCCTCTTCCTGACCTGGATTTCGGGCTCGCAGGACCTGTGGATGTTCGCGCTGGGGCTCCTGGCGCTGGTGCTGGTCTCGCGGGACCGCCCGCTCGCGGCGGGATTCGCGTTCTTCCTGGCGCTGGCATCCAAGGAGACTTCGCTGCTGGTTCTGCCGCTGGCGGCGTGGGTGGGAGTCAAGGCGAAGCGGCGGCCGCTGACGGAAGTCATCGGATCCATCCGGCCGATGCTGGTGGCCGCGGTCGTGTGGTTCGCGATCCACCCGCTGACCCCGGTGCTCTTGAGGGAAGGGCACATTCCCCCCGAACTGGTAGGCGCCATCCTGCAGGAATCGTCCCTGCCGGCGCCCCTGGGCGGGCTGCTGGTGGGCCTGGCCTCGCTGCTTCGAATGGAACTGGGGGCGGGGCCGCTGGCGAACCTGCCGTCCATCCCGCTCTCGACGTGGATCGGCCTCGCGCTGACCCTGTGCGTCGCGCTCATCGCCGCCCCCGGTCATCCGGGAGGGAAACCTTCCCGCTCCCGCACGCGCTTCTGGCTGGTATGGATCGCGCTCGGGCTCCTGCCGATCCTGCCCGCCTCCGCCCAGCTCCACGTGAGCTACGCGGCGTGGGCCGCCGCGGGGTTCGCGGGACTCGCGGGCGCCTGGCTCGCGCGGGCGCCTGTCTGGATGGCGGCAGCGGCGCTGCTCGCGCTTTCGCTCCCCGGGGCCGCCCTGCGCTACACGCCGCAGGGCGACTGGTACAGCGAGTGGAGTTCGTCGCGCGAGAGCGCCATCCAGTCGCACGTGCGGCCCTGGCTGCTCAAGGCCATTCCACGCCCGCAGGCGCGCACCGAGATCTACTACCTGCGGGCTCCCGAGAACTCCGGACTGTTTGCTCGCACGTATGGTTCCCGGCTGTTGAGCCTGGAGTACTGGTACGGCGATGCGCCGGTGAGCGGGTACCTGATCCCCGGGTACCGCTCTTCCGGGAACCCCCAGCAGTTCGTGCTGTATCGCGAAGCTCCGGCGATGCCGCTGCGGCTCTCGCCCGGGGACCTCCGGGAAGTGGCGCCGAGCGACCTTCGGGACGCGGTCGCAGGACAGGTCCGCCTGGCGCAGGCATTCATGGGCTCGCGCGAGTTCGCCCGCGCGCAAATTTCGCTGGAAGCGGCCGGGCGGGCAGCGCCCCTGGACGGAAGCGTGCAGATGGCCCTGGGAAGGCTGGCCATCGCCACCGCCGACACCGCGCTCCTGCGCCGTTCGGCGGCTCGTGCGGTAGCGCTGGCTCCTTCGAGCGCGGAGGCCAGGATTCTCTCGGGCTACGACGGCTTGATCCGTGGAAACGGGAGCGAGGCGCTGGAGGAGGGACGAGAGGCCATGCGCCTCGACCCGGGATCGAGCGAGGCGGCATTCCTGGTGGGGCGGGCCCACGAGAACCTGCACGAACGAAGGGAAGCGATCGAGGCTTACCGCGAGGCGTTGCGCCGCCATCCGGACGGGGCGCGCCGCGTGCGGCTGGAGCAGTCGCTCGAGCGACTGTCGCGGAGTCAATGATGCCCGACGATCTCCGGGAAGACCCCAGGGCTCCGGAGCCGCCCGGTTCCGGTCCGGCCCCTGCAGGCTCCCCGCCGGCTCTCGCGCCGCCGGTTCCCGCGTTGCCCGGCCCGTGGAGTCTTGCGGGAGGGGCGGTGTGGGACTGCGCGGTGTGGCTCCTCGCCATGGGCGCCCTGTTCATCGCCTATTTCCTGACCCACTTCCGGCTGCTGTCGCTTCCGCACGATGTGTATCTGCGCAAGCTCCTCGCCGTCACGCTCATCTTCTCCCCGGTCAGCCTGATGATCGCCTGTTTCTTCCGCTGGATGCGCTGGCGCCGGGGAAACTTTTCCCCGCCCCGCCTGCTGGGCGACCGGCCATGGGTGGAGCTTCCCGTGGGAGCCCTGGTGGGAATCGCCATGCTGGGGGTCGCACTCGCCTACGAGGTCTTCATCCAGGCCGTGTTCCACTACAAGGCGCCGGACTGGGCCCGGGATCTCATGGCGCAATGGCCCCTGATGGGGGCCGGGGGGCGTGCGCTGGTCGCGCTCGGGGTGGCGGTCCTGGCGCCGGTGTCCGAAGAACTCTTTTTCCGGGGGATGGTGCTGCGGGCGTTCCAGAGAAGCGGGCACACCGTGGCCGGGCTGCTGTTCACTTCGGCGCTATTCTCGGCGATGCACCTGGACCTGGCCACATTCCCGATGAAGTTCCTGGTGGGACTGGCCCTGGGTGGCCTGTTCCTCAGGACCCGCTCGCTCGCGCCTTCGATCCTGGCCCACGTGGCCAACAACAGCGTGGCCGTGGCGTCGTTGTTCTACGGTTCTATTTCGGCCCACCACCTCCGGTAGATCCGGGGCCGGCCTTCATGCCAGGCCGAGCTCGTCCAGGCGGTCTTCGTCGATGCCGAAGTGATGGGCCACTTCGTGCGCCACGGTCTTCTGGATCTCGCGCCGCAGCCGGGTGCGCGCGCGAAAGTCGCGCTCCAGCGGCGCCTGGAAAATGGTGACCCGGTCGGGAACGATGCCGCTTTCAAAGAGGCTGCGCTCGGTGAGCGGCACCCCCTCGTACAGACCGTACAGGTCCATGGGGTCGTCGCCGTCAAGACCTTCCATCTGCCCGGGCGTGGCGCGCTCTTCCACCACCACCACGAGCTCTTCCAGGTAGCGCGCGATCTCCTCCGGCATGGACTCGAGCGCTTCCTGCACGATCCCCTCGAATTCCTGGCGCGTCATTCCGGGATCGCCTCCACCAGTGGGCCGACGAGCGCCCAAGCCCCGTCCCGGGGGCGCACCTTGCCCAGCGTCCGGTTTCCCGGCTCGTGGGTGAACAGGATCCACGAATCTTCCGCGGCGGCCCGCGCAAGCAGGCTTTTCTTGGTCGCGAGCGAGGTGAGCGGATAGTGATCGAGCCCGGCGATCCAGGGAAGTTTCACATGGTGGCTCTGGGGAATGGCATCCACGGTGCAGAGCAGGGACTGGCCCTCAGAGCGCAGCAGCATGCACCGGTGATGGGCGGTGTGGCCCGGCGAGCGCACCAGGTGGATCCCCGGCAGCACCTCAGCGTCCTCGTTGGGGTTGATCCACTCGGCCGCCCCCTCGAGGCACTCGAAGTCGAACGGCTTGTACCCGCCCCGGGTGTATTCGGTGGGGCTCCAGGCGTCGTGCCACTCGCCCCGGTCGATCACCACCCGCGCGTTGGGAAACGCGCGCACCACCTTCTGCCCGTCGAACCGCGCCGCGCCGCCGGCGTGGTCGAAGTGGAGGTGCGAGAGCGCCACCAGGGCGATGTCCTCCGGGCGCAACCCCAGGTCCGCCAGCTGCGGGCGCACCGGCGAGTCCTCCTCGATCCGGTAGATCTTGCGGAATTTCTCATCGAACTTGTCGCCGTTGCCGGTGTCCAGCAGGGCCCAGGTGTTGCCGGACTTCACCAGCAGCGGGTGCACTCCCAAGGGGATGCGGTTGCCGGGATCGGGCTGGACTTCCTTCTCCCAGAATACCCTTGGAACCAGGCCGAACATCTGCCCGCCGTCCAGCCAGAAGGTGCTTTCGTGGAGGATGTGGACTTCAAGGCGGCCGAGGCGCATGGACGAGACTCCGGGACGACGTGGCGGGCGGGGCGAAACGGCAAGCCTATCGCATCCGACCCTCAATTGACAGTCTCGCGGCCCCCGTATAAATTCCTCCCACACCACTTACCGTCGAGAGGCCCATGCCCAAGACCCGATCCCGGCCCCGAGCCCGCCGCCGGCCGCCCGCCGGCCCGGCGCTGACGCAGGCGCTGATCAAGAAGCTTCCCAAGACTGACCTTCACATCCACCTGGACGGGTCCCTGCGGGTGAAGACCATGCTGGAGCTGGCGCGGGAGCGGAAGATCCGCCTTCCGGCCACCGACCCGCGCAGGCTCAAGGAAGTCATGCGCGCCGACAAGGGCGTCAAGGACCTGCCCGAGTACATCCGCAAGTTCGACATCACATTGAAGGTCATGCAGGACCGGGACGCGCTCATGCGCATCGCCTACGAGCTGGCCGAGGACGCCGCCCGGGACAACATCCGCTACGTCGAGGTCCGCTACTCGCCCATCCTGCATGTGAAGGGCGGCATGAAGCTCCCCTCCATCGTGGACGCGGTGCTGGATGGGCTGCGCAAGGCGGAGCGGGCGTTCGGGATCCGCACCGGCCTCATCATCTGCGGCATCCGCCACATCCTGCCCAAGTGGTCCTCCGAGCTGGCCGACCTGACCGTGGCCTACAAGAACCGCGGCGTGGTGGCCTTCGACCTGGCCGGCGCCGAGAAGGACTTTCCGGCCAAGGCGCACAAGGAGGCGTTCCAGAAGATCCTGGCCCACAACATCAACAGCACCGTGCACGCCGGCGAGGCGTTCGGCCCTCAGAGCATCTCCCAGGCGCTGCACCACTGCGGCGCCCACCGGATCGGCCACGGCACCATGCTCAAGGAGAACCTGGACCTTCTCAACTACGTCAACGACCACCGCATCCCGCTGGAGATCTGCCTTTCCAGCAACGTGCAGACCCGCGCGGTGAAGGACCTGGCCCACCACCCCTTCAAGTTTTACTACGACTACGGGCTGCGCGTGACGCTGAACACCGACAACACCCTGATGTCGAACACCACCATGTCCAGGGAACTGTGGCTGGCGGTGAAGACCTACGGCCTGACCGCGCTGGACCTGCGCAACATCATCATCAACGGGTTCAAGAGCGCGTTTCTTCCGCTGGGCGAAAAAGTTGAAATGCTGCGCTCCGCCATCGTCGAGATGGACGAGATCCTGTCGGAGCAGGACGCGTCCTACATGCCCGGAAAGGAATACCTGTGAGGAGCCCGGCGTTGGATTTCGAAAAGCGAGGAATCCTGCTCGGGATCGCCGGCGGCTCCGGCTCGGGCAAGACCCTGGTGGCCCGGAAGATCTTCGACGAGCTGGGCTCCGACCAGGTGGTGATCATCAAGCAGGACTTCTACTACAAGGACCTTTCGGACATCCCGATGAGCGACCGGGACCTTCGAAATTTCGACCATCCGGACGCCTTCGACATGGACCTGCTGCGCAGCCACGTGAGGACGCTGCTCATGGGCGGATCGGTGGAAGAGCCGGTGTACGACTACATGACACACCTGCGGACGAGCGAGACCCGCAAGCTCGGCCCGCACGCGATCGTGGTGCTGGAAGGCATCCTGATCCTGGACGACCCCACGCTACGCTCGTGGATGGACATCCGCTGTTTCATCGACACCGACCCCGACGTGCGGCTGGTGCGCCGCCTGCGCCGGGACCTGCTGGAGCGCGGGCGCAGCGTGGAATCGGTGCTCAATCAGTACGAGGGCACCGTGCGGCCGATGCACCTGCAGTTCGTCGAGCCGAGCAAGCGGTACGCCGACGTCATCATCCCCGAGGGCGGATTCAACCTGGTGGCGATCGATCTTCTGAAGACCAAGATCCGCGCCATCCTGGCCAGCCACGGACACCCCCTGAGGACTTGAACTATGGATGGATGGACTCCCAAGAAGGGCGGCTGGATCGAGATGATCTGCGGCAGCATGTTCAGCGGCAAGACCGAGGAGCTCATCCGCCGGCTCCGCCGGGCCCAGATCGCCCGGCAGAGCGTCGAGATCTTCAAGCCGATGCTGGATGACCGCTACAGCAACGATCACCTGGTCTCGCACAGCGAAGTCCGCATCCCTTCGCGCACCGTGAAGAACGCGGCCGAGATCCTGGAAAACAGCTCCGAGGCGCAGGTGATCGGCATCGACGAGGTGCAGTTCCTGGGCCCCGAGGTGTTCGAAGTGGTGCAGGAGCTGG
Organism: Candidatus Eiseniibacteriota bacterium; assembly: GCA_025351485.1. Taxonomy (GTDB): domain Bacteria; phylum Eisenbacteria; class RBG-16-71-46; order RBG-16-71-46; family JACRLI01; genus JANXVU01. The sequence continues at coordinate 6,238 of JANXVU010000084.1, forward strand.
CGCGCAGGGGCAAGCGCGTGATCTGCGCCGGCCTGGACCAGGATTACCTGGGCAATCCCTTCGAGCCGGTGCCGCAGCTGCTGGCGGTGGCCGAGTACATCACCAAGACCCTGGCCATCTGCGTGGTGTGCGGCGGGCCGGCCAACCGCACCCAGCGCGTGAGCGGGGGCCGGGAGCGGATCGTGGTCGGGGCCAAGGGGCTCTACGAGGCCCGCTGCCGCAACTGCTACGAACCACCCACCGAGGAAGAGCCGCTCGGGACCGCTCCGGGCCTGGCCAGGGAGAAAGCATGAAGCGCGCCGCGCGATGGATGGGATGGGTGATGTTCGGGGCGCTGGCCCTGCTCCCGCTGGGCTGTGCGAAAAAGCAGGACAGCAAGCCGGTTGCCTCCACCGGCCCGCGGGTGGGCCTGGTGTTCGACGTGGGCGGCCGGGGTGACCAGTCGTTCAACGACTCTGCCTGGCGCGGGCTCCAGAAGGCACAGGCGCAGCTGGGCGCCGACATCGCCAACGTGGTCGAACCGGGAGAGGGCAGCGACCGCGAGTCGGCCCTGCGGGGCCTCGCGGCCAAGGACCTGGACCTGATCTTCGGAGTGGGCTTCATCTTCACCGACGACATCGACCGGGTGGCCGGCGACTTCCCCGGGAAGCACTTTGCCTGCATCGACTACGCGCTCAAGGACGGAGCCGCCGTGCCGCCCAACGTGCTGGCGCTCAAGTTCAAGGAGGAAGAAGGCTCCTTCCTGGTGGGCGCGCTCGCCGCGTGGCTTTCGAAGACCCACAGGCTCGGCTTCGTGGGCGGCATGGACATCGCCCTGATCCACAAGTTCGCCGCCGGGTTCCAGGCGGGCGCGAAGTACGCCGACCCGAACGTGAATGTCATCGTGAAGTACGCCGGGGTCACCGGGGACGCCTTCAAGAACCCCACCAAGGGCAAGGAACTGGCGCTGGGCATGTACTCCGAAGGCGCGGACATCATCTTTCACGCCTCCGGCGCCACCGGCCAGGGGGTGTTCGAGGCCGCCAAGGACCAGAAGAAGCTGGCCATCGGGGTGGACTCCGACCAGTGGCGGCCGGAGTACGACGGCGTGGTCCTCACCTCGATGATCAAGAACGTGGACGAGTCGGTGTTTCAGGCGGTCAAGGCGGTCAAGGCCGGCGCCTGGAAGGGCGGCGTGCAGGAGCTCGGGCTCAAGGAAAACGGCGTGGGCTACGTGTACGATGCCCACAACCATAGGCTGATTCCCGCGGAGATCCACGACAGGCTGGAAGCCCTCAAGGCCCGGATCATCTCCGGGGAAATCAAGGTCCCGAAGGAATAACCCCGCCGGTTCGCCACAGCTCCGGTTTCATCGGCCTGCCGGTCGCATCGACCCGCGCCCCCGGGCCCACATCTCCGTGGTATCCTTCCCGCCATGTCTTCCCCGGCCGTCGAACTCCTGGACATCCACAAGTCCTTCTCGCGCGTGAAGGCCAACGACGGCGTGAACCTCGCCGTGGCGCGCGGGGAAATCCACGCGCTGGTGGGCGAGAACGGCGCGGGCAAGTCCACGCTGATGAAGATCCTCTACGGGCTGTACGCGCCGGACCGCGGCGAGATCCGGATCGACGGTAAGCCGGCCCGGTTTCGCGGGCCCGCCGACGCGCTGCGGGCGGGTCTCGGCATGGTGCACCAGCACTTCATGCTGGTCCGGCCCTTCACGGTGGTCGAGAACATGCTGCTGGGGCGCGAAGGGGTCCCGCCGGTGCTGCCGATGGACAGGGTGGCGGCCTCGCGCGAGATCCGGGACCTTTCCGGGCGGTACGCGCTGGACGTCGAGCCCGGCGCCGTGGTGGAGGATCTTCCGGTCGGTGTGCAGCAGCGCGCCGAGATCCTGCGCGTGCTCCTGCACGGCGCCTCGATCCTGATCTTCGACGAGCCCACCGCGGTCCTGACGCCGCAGGAGGCCACCGACTTCTTCCGAGTCCTTGGCGGCCTGCGCGATCAGGGCAAGACCATCTTGCTCATCACCCACAAGCTGGACGAGGTCATGCAGGTAGCCGACCGGGTCACGGTCATGCGCGCGGGCCGGGTGGTGGGGGAGCGTGCCGTCCGGGACACCAGCCCCGCTGAACTGGCGCGCCTCATGGTGGGGCGCGACGTGGCCCTGGGCCGCGTGGAAGGCGAGGCTCCCGCCGGCGCCCCGGTGCTGGAGGTGCGCTCGCTGGGCGTGCGCGACTCGCGCAGGATCGCCCGGGTGAACTCGGTGAGCTTCCAGGTGCGCGCCGGAGAAATCGTGGGCATCGCGGGCGTCGAGGGCAACGGGCAGACGGAGCTGGTCGAAGCTATCGCCGGGCTGCGGGAGGTCGAGGCCGGGACAATCCACATGGACGGCCGCGACGTGACCGGCTCGCGCGTGGCCCAGCGGCAACGCTCCGGACTGGTCCACGTGCCCGAGGATCGCCAGCGCCGCGGCCTGGTGCTGGAGATGTCCCTGGCCGAGAATCTTTTATTGGGACGGCAGCGCGAGAGCGAGTTCTCCGGCCGGGTGCTGCTTCGCGCGGAGCCGATCTTGCGCATGGCGCGCCGTCTGTCGGAGGAATTCGACGTGCGGCCGCGCGACGTGTCGCTCAAAACCCGCGACTTCTCGGGCGGCAACCAGCAGAAGATCGTGGTGGCCCGGGAACTGGGCCGCGCTCCCCGCCTGATCGTGGCATCCCAGCCCACCCGCGGCGTGGACATCGGGGCCATCGAATTCATCCACGCCCGTCTCCGGGAGGCCCGGGACCAGGGCGTGGCGGTGCTGCTGGTTTCCGCGGATCTGCGCGAGGTGATGAGCCTTTCCGACCGAATCCTGGTCATGTACGGCGGACGCGTGGTGGGCGAGGTGCCGGGGCGCGATGCCCGCGAGGACCGCCTGGGCACGCTGATGCTCGGAGGGGCCGCTTGAGCCTTCGCCGTTTGCCGCAAGCGCTGGCCGTCCCGCTGCTCGCCCTAGGATTTTCCCTGCTGGTGGGCGCCGTGTTCGTGCTGGCGATCGGGCGCGATCCGGTGGCGGTGTACGCGGAGCTGCTGCGGGGCACGCTGGGCTCCCCGTACGGCGTCGGACAGGTGCTCTTCAAGGCCACGCCACTCATCTTCACCGGCCTGGCCTGTGCACTGGCGTTCCGCGCGGGGCTGGTGAACATCGGCGCGGAGGGCCAGCTCTACGTGGGCGCGTTCGCCACGGCCTGGGCGGGCTTCACGTTTCGCGGGGCGCCCGCGTTGGTGCTGGCTCCGGCGTGCATCCTGGCCGGCGCGCTGGCCGGCGCGGCATGGGGCGCGGTCCCCGGAATCCTCAAGGCCCGCTTCGGATCCCACGAAGTGATCAACACCATCATGCTGAACTTCGTGGCCATCGCGCTCACGGGCTACATGGTCAGCAACGTGTTCGTGGTGCCCGAGACGGTGCACACCCCCGAGATCGCCGCGGCCGCCCGGCTCCCGCGTTTCGAGGCGTTCATGCCGTTCTTCGGCGGCTCCCCGGTCAACGTGTCGTTCCTGCTCGCGCTCGCGGCCGCGGCCGGCTACGCGCTGCTGATGAACCGCACCCGCCTGGGCTACGAACTGCGCGTCGTGGGCCACAGTGCCGGCGCGGGCGAGTACGCCGGCATCCGCACCGGCCCCGCGGTGATCACGGCCATGGCGCTCTCGGGAGCGCTGGCCGGGATGGTGGGGAGCAACTTCGTCCTGGGATACAAGCACTACTTCGAAGGCGGCTTCTCCGCGGGCATCGGGTTCATGGGCCTGGCGGTGGCGTTGCTGGCGCAGGGGAGCGCGGTGGGCGTCGTGCTGGCGGCGCTCTTCTTCGGCATGCTCTCGCACGGCGCCCTGGTGATCAATACCATGGTGCCCAAGGAACTGGTGGAGATCCTGCAGGCCACCGTGATCGCCTCGGTGATCGTTTCTTCCAACGTGGTGCAGGACTACGCCAGGCGGCGCGCGCGGGAGCGCACCGCCGCCGGGGTGACGCCGTGATCGCGCCGTTTCTTTCCCAGGTGCTGCGCATCTCGGTCCCGTACCTGTTCGCCGCCCTGGGGGGCACGTTCTCGGAGCGCGGCGGCACCATCAACATCGCTCTCGAGGGCATCCTGTTGACTTCGGCCTTTGCCGCGGCGGTGACCACGTACTTCACGCACGATCCCTGGCTGGGGCTCGCAGCCGCCGTGCTGGCCGGCCTGCTCACGGCGCTGCTGCACGCGGTGATCTGCGTCACCTTTCGGGCCGACCAGATCGTGAGCGGGATCGCGATCAACCTGCTCGCCGCGGGCCTCACGAAATTTCTATTGAAAGAGATCTTCGGGAGCAGCAGCAATTCACCGCGCGTGGAAGGGCTTCCGGAGTGGCACCTGGCCGGGGTCGGCGGCATTCCGGTCCTGGGCGACATTCTCCGCTCTCCCCTGTTGCTGCTCGCGGCGATCGGCGTGCCCGTGGGCCACTTCCTCCTGTACCGCACCCCGTTCGGGCTGCGGCTGCGCGCCTGCGGGGAACACCCGGAGGCGGCGGACGCGCTGGGAGTTTCCGTGACCCGGATCCGGTACACCGGCATCCTGATCTCCGGCGCGGTGACCGCGCTGGGCGGGGCGTGGCTGGCGCTGGACCAGCACAGTTTCACCGACGGCATGTCGGGGGGGCGCGGCTATATCGCGCTGGCCGCCATGATCGTGGGAAAATGGAGCCCGCTTGGCGCGGCCGGGGGATGCCTGCTCTTCGGCGCCGCCGAGACCCTCCAGATCCGCCTCCAGGGGGGGGCGGTGCCGACCCAGTTCATCCAGATGATCCCGTACTTATTGACCATGGTGGTGCTGGCCGGATTCATCGGCCGAGCTGCCGCCCCGCGCATGAGCGGAGTTCCCTACAGGAAGGAAGAATGATCGATTCCCACTGGAACGAGCTCCTCGACCGGGCCGGGCGCGTGGTGCGCGAGCGGCTGGGCGAACTTCCCGAAAACGCCGTGGTGCTCGGCTCGGGCCTGGGGCCCCTGGCCGACGAGCTGCAGGGGTCCCGGCGTCTCGCCGTGTCCGAGATCCCGGGGCACCCGCTTCCGCGCGTGCACGGCCACGCGGGCATGTGGGTGGTGGGGAGCCTCGGGGGCGCGCCGGTACTGGCGCTGCAGGGACGGTCCCACTTCTACGAAGGCTACTCCATGCAGGAGGTGACCTTCGCCACGGTGCTCCTGCACCGCCTGGGCGTGAAGCGGCTGATCGTGACCAACGCCGCCGGGGCCGCGTCGCCGCGACTTCACCCGGGCGATCTCATGCTGATCACCGGGATCATCAACCTGTTCTGGCACCAGCCTTCGTGGCGGACCGACGTCCCCAGGTCGGAGCCGCTCGATCCGGCCCTGATGGAAGTGGCCGAGCGTGCCGCCGCCGCGCGGGGAATCCTGCTGCAGCGCGGTTTCCTGGCGCCGTCCAGCGGGCCGTCCTACGAGACCGCGGCCGAGATCCGCATGGTGCAGGGCGTGGGCGGCGATGCCGCCTGCATGAGCACGGTGCCGGAAATCCTGGCCGCGGGGCAGATCGGACTGCGCGTGGTCGGGATTTCGTGCATCACCAACTACGGCACCGGAATCTCGGGGGAACCCCTGGACCACCGGGAAGTGATCGAAACCGCCGACCGCGTGGCCGCCCGGTTCCGGATGCTGGTCTCGGGCATCCTCGCGATTTTCCACCAGGAGCGCCCATGACCCGCAGGCCCAGCGAGTGGGGAGTGGTGTTCGACCTGGACGACACCTTGCTCTACACCAGCCCGACATTCGAAGCCGGGGTGCTTCGCCTGTCGCTGCTCTTGCAGACGCTGGGGCTCGAAGACGAGGAAGTCCGGAGCCGGCTCCTGACCATCGACCTCGAGCGCATCAACGAACTGGGCTACGGCAAGGCCCGCTGGCCCGAGTCCATGGGGCTCGCCTACCGCTCCTTCGTCAACGACCAGAAGCTCCCCGGGTACGACCCGGCCCTGGAGCGCCGGTGCGTGGAAATCGGCTGGGAAACGTACGAGATCCATCCCGAGCTCAAGCCCGGCGCGCGCGAGGTGCTTGAAGGCCTGCGGCCCCACGCCCGGCTGGTGCTGGCCACGCGGGGCGACGAGGAGCTGCAGGGACGGCGGATCGACCACGCCGGCCTGCGCCATCACTTCGACGCGATGTACTTCATGGAGTGGAAGACGCCGGAGACCTATGGGGCGCTGCTGCAGGAGCAGGGCTTCGATCCCCGCAAGACCTTCATCATCGGGGACGCCATTCGCTCCGACATCAACCCCGCCCTCAGCCTGGGGGCCCACGCCATCCTGGTCCGGGGCCAGAACTGGGAGCACGAGCGGGTCGATCCGCTGGAGGGACACTTCCACGAAATCGATGATCTGGAGGAGATCCCGCCGATCATCCTGCGAGCGATGGGCGTCCACGCGGGCTAGCCCCCGGCGCTCCACGCGCGGGTGGCATGCCCGGCCCGTTTGCTATATGTTTCACCCGTCGCGCCCCGCGCCTGGTCCTGGCGATCCACCCACTTTCCCAAAGCTGGCATGAGACGATCCGATGCTGCCTGACAAAGACTTTGGTCCCTTCCAACTTCAAGATTTGATCGGGAGCGGGGGGATGGGCACCGTGTACCTGGCGACTCAAAAGTCGCTGGGGCGGGAAGTCGTGCTCAAGGTGCTGCACATCCACCTTGCCGGCGATGAGAAGCAGAAGCTCCGCTTTTACCGCGAGGCCCGCGCGGTGGCCACGCTTCGCCACGAGAACGTGGTGCAGGTGATCGACTGCGGCTTCCACGGCGAACTGCCCTACATCGCCCTGGAGCGGATCTCCGGCGTCGACCTGCGCAAGTGGATGGACACGCAATCCCCAATCCCCGTGGAAATCGCGATGCTGATGTTGCGCGACATCTGCCGGGGCCTCGAGCACGCGCACGAGCACCAGGTCGTGCACCGCGACGTGAAGCCCGCCAACATCATGTTCGCCCGCGAAGGCGTGATGAAGCTGATGGACTTCGGCCTGGCGCGCCGGAGCGAGGACTCCGTGGCCATCACCCAGGCCGGGGGAGTGCTGGGGACGCCGGCCTACATGTCTCCGGAGCAGGCGGTGGATGCCAACGTGGACCAGCGGTCCGACATCTTTTCCGCGGGCATCGTGGGTTTCGAGCTGCTGAGCGGCAGCCGCCCGTTCCCGGGGGAGTCCTACACCACCGTCATCCAGTCGATCATCTACTCCGATCCGCCGCCGCTTCTGGCGGTCAATCCCCTGGTGCCGGCGCAGGCGGCCGTCCTGGTCCATCGCATGCTCATCAAGGACCCCAACGCACGCCCGCAGTCGCTTGCGGAGGTGTGCGAAACCCTGGATGCTCTGCTCGAATCCATGGGTCTCCTGCGGGGCCGGGACCTGCTGCGCGAATACATGAAGGACCCCGACCGGATCGGCGCGGGCCTCAAGCTCGGTGCCGTGCAGTCCAGTCTCGAGCGGGCCCGGGCGCTGGCGGCAGAAGGCGGGTCGTCCACCGGCCGCGCCCTGCGCGAGTTCCAGAACGCGCTGTTGCTGGACCCCGAGCAGGCCGAAGCGAAAGCCCAGGCGGAGGCGCTGGAGGGCCCGTGGCAGGAGTGGCTGAAGGAGCACCCCGAAGACGCGATCGAGGAGTACACGCACCCTTCGACGCTGGCGTCCCAGCCGGGAGCCAACCCTTCCCTGCACACCATGTGGGACCGGTCGATGACCATGAGCGCCGCGCCGGCTGCCGCGGCCGGCGGCCCTCCGCAGGTTGCCGCGGGCTCCGCGTCCCGCTCCGGATCCACGCCGGTCCCGGTTTCTTCCCAGTCGCCCGCTGCCGCCCCTTCGGCTCCCGCCTCGCGGAGCGGAATGTGGATCGGTTCGGGTATTGGCCTGCTCGTCGTGGTCGCGGCGGTCCTGTTGTTCCGTGTCGGCGACAAGAGCGGCATGCCGGCGGGCGGCAACACCGCGTCCGCGCCGCCGCCCCCGTCCCCGGCGCCGGCTCCGGCGAAAACCTCCGGCGTCGCGGGGGATCTTCCGGCCTCTGCCTCTTCCGCGGCCTCGAAACCGGCCATGCCGGTGCAGACGAATGCCCCGCCGGCGGGCGGCCCCGGCGCAGCCCGGGGCGCGCCCACGACCGTTGCCTCGCCAGCAACGCACGCTGCCACTCCCGCTTCCTCCGGGGCCTCCGCGCCTCCGGCCCCCCCGGCCGCCACCACGGGAACCGTCTCCCTGGAAGGAGATCTCGCCGAGGCCAGCATCTACGTGGATGGCCAGCCGCGGGCGCTGCCGGCGGACTTCATGCTCCGCGGGCTGCCTCCCGGCTCGCACGAAATCCGCTCCGAGCGTCCCGGCTACCACCCGCACATGGAATCGGTGAACGTGGAGGCCGGCCGCACCAGCGTGGCCCGGATGGCGATGCTGGCGAGGCCCGCGCCGCAGGAGACTCACGCCCCCCCTGCCGAACCGCCGCCCGCTCCGGCGGCCTCCCAGGAGAAGCCGCACGCCGAGCATGCCTCCACGCCGCCCACTGCATTCCGGGCCGAGAGCGCGAACATGGGCACGGTGCGGGTGCGGGTGGTGATGTCGCGGGGATCCGCCGAGCTTTCCGTGGATGGCCGGCCGACCGGCCGCAAGCTGGAGCGCAACACCACCGTTACCCTGGCGGTCAAGCCGGGCAAGCACACCCTCCGCGTGCAGCGGGAGGACGAAGTGAAGGAGAGGACGGTCACCATCGGGGCGGGGGATACCACTCGCGTGGACTTCATTCTTTCGACCGAGCGATGACCCTGGTCACCATTTCAGGTTCGGGGGGACTGCCAGCGTGAAGATTTCGAAATGCATGGTCCCGGCGCTTCTGGCCGGGCTGCTCCTGGGGCGCGCCGCGTCGGCCCGGGCGGCCGAGGCGGACTCCGGGGCGGTCGTCTTGGAGGTCCAGGAAGAGGTCGAGCAGGCCGTGGAGGAGCAGAACTATCCGGACCTGCGCATCCGCGGCTTTTGCGACGTCGGGTACAGCGACACCGACCGCAAGGGCGCGAACATCGGCTTCAAGCTGGGCCAGTTCACGCTGCATTTCAGCTCGCCGCTGGCCCAGAAAGTCCGCCTCTTTGGCGAGACCACGCTCTCTCCCAAGCACGAGAGCTACACGCCCGAACTGGAGCGCCTGATCGTGCGCTACGAGTACAACGACCTGTTCGCGGTCTCCTTCGGGCGCTTTCACACGCCGGTGGTGTACTGGAACACCGCCTACCATCACGGGCTATGGCTGCAGACCACCATCGACCGTCCCGAGATGATCAAGTTTGGCGGAGACCTGATGCCCTCGCACTTCGTGGGCGTGCAGGCCGAGGGACGCGTTTCCTCCGGGGGCCTGGGGCTGCGCTACCAGTTTGGGCTTGGCAACGGGCGCGACACGGCGTCCGTGAGCCGGGGGGGCGACGCCGGTGAAACGACGGGCAAGAAAGCCTGGGTGGCCAACGTATTCGCCCGGCCCGCCGACCCGTTCGGGCTGGAGGTGGGGGCGTCGCTCTATGGGGACAAGGTTCCCTACAGCGACATCCTCTCCTTCAAAGAGTTGACCGCTGCCGCCCACTTCGCCTGGACCCGGGAAGAGCCTGAGGTCATCGCGGAGGTGGCGCGGGTGCGACACACCAACACTCTGACCGACGAGGTGTTCTCGCACACTGTCTGGTACGCGCAGGCCGCCTGGAGGCTGCCCACCGACAAGGTGAGCCTCAAGCCCTACGCGCGCTACGAGCACAATGCCATCGAGGCCGGGGATCCGATCGTGAAGCAGGCCTACGACCGCGAAGTGATCACGGTTGGGATGCGCTACGACATCTCCGTCCTGGCGGCCTTCAAGGCCGAGTACCGCAGCAGCCTCCCCCTGCCCGGCCTGGACCGGGTCAACGGCTGCAACTTCCAAACCAGCTTCACTTTCTAGGAGAGCCACCATGACGACTTGGAAAGCAGCCATCGGGATGACGGCGCTCCTTGCGACGCTGGCTTCGGCGGCCCACGCCGACTCCCGGGCCGCGACAGAGCGCCACGCCACCCTGGCGGTGGTCGTGCACTCCCGCAACGCGGTGAGCGAGATGACGCTCAAGGACCTCAAGCGGTTCTTCCAGGGAGAGCGGCGGTTCTGGGCGGACAATCACCGGGTGACGCTGGTGATGCCGCCGCCCGGAAGCGCCGCGCGCGAGGTGGCGCTCCGCCGGATCTACGAATTGAGCGAAGGGGACTACAAGAAGTACTGGATCCAGAGGGTCTTCCAGGACGAGACCACCGCGGGCCCGAAGTCCCCGGCGAGCGTCCAGGCCCAGTTGGCCCTGGTGGCGTCCACCACCGACGTGCTTGCGATCGTGAACGCGGACAGCGTGAAGGGGCCCGGCAAGGTGCTGAAGATCGACGGCAAGAACTGGAAGGACGAGGGCTATCCGCTGAAGTGACGCTCACGCTCCAGCGGTGAAGTGCGCGGGCGGGCCGCGCCCGTGCGGATCAGTGGAGCAGAACCAGCTTTCGCACCTGGTGCGGTCCGCCTTCGCTTTCGAGCCGTATAAAGTAGACCCCGGACGGGCGTCGTGCGCCCCGGGCATCGCGCCCGTCCCACGTGGCGGACTGCGGGAGGCCATCGGAACGCCCGCTCCACAGCACGCGCACTTTGCGGCCCTGCGCATCGTAGACGGCCAGGGCGCCGCGCAGCCCGGCGGGAAGGCGGAAGTCCAGGCGGGCCGTCCCCCGGGAAGGGTTGGGGCGGGGCGCCGCGAGAGCCGAGGTCGGCGCCACTCCTTCCGAGGGAACACCCACCGCGCCCGCGGTGAGCTCCAGCAGCCAGAGGTCATTCGCCGGGCCCGTTGCCATCAATCCGCCGAACACCCGCATCGAGGGACTCATCGGATTCCAGGCCGCCACGTGCCGCCACCGCGGCGCCGGTTCCACCGGGAGGTTCGCGAGATAGACCCACGACTCCATGGAAGGATCGAACGCCCACACCTCGCTCACCGGCGCGCCGAACTTCGTGGTGCTGCCGCCGAAGATCACCATCTGGTTCTGGTTGTCGGTGATGGCGGTATGCCCCTCGCGCGGGGACGGGCTGATGGTGGCGTACGGCTCCGGCCGCCATACCAGCGAATCCAGCTGGAAACTCCACAGTTCCCCGTTGAGCAGGACGTCGTTGTTGCCTCCGAAAACCATCAGCTTGCGTCGCACCGGGTCGTAGGACATCGAGGCCAGATAGCGTGGCCCCGGACCACCCGGGTGATCCACTTGCGTCCAGGTCCCGCTGTCCGGTGCGAAGTACCACAGGTCGCCCAGCGGGCCCGATTGCCCGCGGCCCCCGAACATCCAGATCCGGCGGGTCACGGGGTCCGAAGCCATGCAGGCGTACTGGCGCCGGGGCGGCGAAACGCTCGTGGCCACGGGCGTCCACTGGAGCGAGTCCAGCGAGAAGGACCAGGTGTCCTTCAGCAGCGAAGTGGAGGTGGCGCCGCCAAAAAGGATTCCCTGGCGTCCCACCGAGTCTACTGCGCCGGAGGCCGCGGCCCGGGCGCTGGGAGCGACCGGCGGGGATTGCAGCGTCCAGAAATCCTTGTTGCCGTCGTAGCTCCAGGTGTCCGCCAGCCGCTGGGTCGCGTGCACTCCCCCGAACAGGTGAAAGATGTGGGAAACGGGGTCCATCAAGGCTACCGCATCCATCCGGTCGAGCGGCACGGTATCGAGCGCGGTCCACACGCTGGTGGTGGGATCAAAGCTCCAGCTCGCATTGTACTCGCCGGCGGTAAGGCTGGAGCGTCCCGCGAACTGGAAGAACTTGCCGCGCAGCGCGATCTCGGCCGAACCCTCGTCCGGGTCGGGCACGTCGCCCTGGACCAGGAGGGAGTCCCAGGTGGTAGGCCCATAGGGAGCGATCAATCCCATATTCAGGGAATGGGTATCCTTCCAGCTGGCGCGCAGCCCCTTTCCACCGCTGACGAGCAGTCGGTTGAACAGCGGATCCATGGCCGCGAGGTGGTATGCGCGGCCCTCGAGCGGCGCGCCGGGGAGGATGAGCTGCGTCCAGGCCAGCGTGGCCAGATTCAGTTCCCAGGTGTCGGCAAAGTAGGTGGTCGCGCCGTCAAACCCGCCGTACAGAACGGCGCGGGACGCGAGTCGCTCAGCGGTCAGCGTGTGGAAGGAACGGCCCGCGGGCCATGAGCCCGAAGGGGGAACCTGGGTCCACACCTTGCTGGCGAGATCCAGCACCCACAGCCCGCTGCCAAAATTGCCGCCGAACACCACCAGCCGCTTGAAGCGCCAGTCGTAGATCATCGCGTGCCCGGAGATCAGCGGCGGGGCGTCACCGGTGGTCGGCACCAGGCTCCAGGCCATGGTCTGGAGATCCAGGCAGTACAACGCGGTGGTCTGTCCGCCAAACACATACATCCGGCGCAGCCGGCCGTCGTACACCGAGGCGTGCAGCCAGTTGGGCGCGGGAGCGGTTCCCGAGGCGGAAAGCGGCCTCCAATCCTGCTGCAGCAGTTCGTACGACCACAGGTCGCCGAGCCCGGTGGGCGTGGCTTCGCTCCGGAAACCGCCGAACAGTATGGCGCGATTGCCAAGGGAATCTCCGACAAGTGTATGGAAGGAACGGGAGGGCGGAAGATTGTGCGCGCTTCCGGACCACGCATCGGCGCGAGCCCGAGTGGGCGCGGCCGCGGCAAGGAGCAGGGCCAGCGCAATCGCGCGGCGCGAGATGGTGGGTATCAAGCCGTGGCCCCCGGCAGGTTGCGAGACAAGATGTGGACCGACGAGTCGATCGGACGGCCCCGCTAGGGGGCCTGGACGAGCTTCAAATTATATCACGTCCGGACCCGTGGCCCTCTCAGCATCGTGGCGGAGGGCCGAATTCTTCGGTTGTGGTTCGAAGAATGTGTCCGGCAGAAATGGGCAGCCCTCGCCTGACCGTTGGCACACGAGTTCCCGATCTCGTCTCATGCATAAGATCGCGTATCAGCGTCAGGTTTTCGACGTCCCTAGCCGTAACTCAAAGCGGACCAATGGTTTCTGCCAAGCCAAATTCTTTTGAGACACATTCTTCGAACCACAACCTAATTCTTCTCGACCAGCACCATGCCGCACTTGGGACAGTTCCCCGGCTCCGACAACGCGATTTCCGGGTGCATGGAGCAGGTGTAGACCTTCTTGCCGGCCGTGGCCTTGTGCAGGGAATCGGCGTGGGCTGCGGAGGCCGCCGTATCCGGCTGCACCGCCGCCCCGTTGGGGGTTCCGGACCTTGTGCCGCAGCCGGCAACCGCAAGAGTCGCGGCCAGGAACAGTGAGACGTGGCGAAAGTTCATGTTAATCCCTTTCAATAGAGCAGGTTGCGGGTATTCTCCGAAAGTCGGCACGACGCGGGATTCAAGGTGCATGCTAGCTCATTCGGCGCACATTTAACACGCCGTTGACTCGAACGATACCTCTAACATAAGTCCATACCGTGTCGAGCCATTTGAAAAGGTAACCCTTGTGCCTATCGTCAAGCCATTTGAGAAGTAACCCGGTCGGAGCGTTTGTTCAGGGCCCAGACTCGGTTGAGCTTCTTCTGGATTGTTATTGCCAGCTTGAAGGGGTCTGTGG
>JANXVU010000127.1 GCA_025351485.1 Candidatus Eiseniibacteriota bacterium
GGGCGAATGCGAGCAAAGCGAGCCCTGAGCCAGCAGGGTAACACGGCCCCGCGGCCCCGCGAACGCCCCTGAACCAACCACGAGGAGTCCATGAATGCAGGATCTCAAGAACAAGGTAGCCATCGTCACCGGGAGCACCAAGGGAATTGGCCAGGCTATCGCCCATTCACTTCTGAAGGCTGGGGCGAAAGTTGTCGTCTCCGGTCGCCGCGAAGCCGACTGCGCGCGAGTCGCCAAGGAGTTTTCCGCGAGCGGTGAAGCCTTCGGCATCGCCTGCGACGTGCGTAGCCGCGAGGAAGTCGACGCGCTCTTCGCCGCGACCGAAAAGAAATTCGGCGGAGTCGACATCCTGGTCAACAACGCCGGTCTGGGCGAGTTCAAGTCCGTGGCCGACATGACCGACGAAGAATGGTCCAACGTGATCGACACCAACCTGACCGGAGTCTTCTACGCCTCGCGCGCCGGGATCCATGCGATGCGCAAGCGCGGCGGTGGGGCGATCCTCAACATCGGGAGCCTGGCGGGCAAGCAGGCGTTCCCCAAGGCCGCCGCCTATTGCGCCTCCAAGTACGGGCTGCTGGGATTCTCCGACGCGCTCATGCAGGAGGTCCGCTACGACCACATCCGCGTGTGTTGCATCATGCCGGGCAGCGTGGACACCGACTTTGGCGCGCCGGGCAAGGAGCGGCAGGCCTGGAAGCTGCAGGGAGAGGACGTGGCGGAAGCGGTGCTGATGGTGCTGAACCAGGACCCGCGGGCGCTGGCTTCGAGAATCGAACTGCGCCCGAGCGAGCCGCCGCAGAAGGGTTGATTGGAGGAAGCCGGGGCTGGGGATCGCGGCGGTTCGGAGGGCACGCGGCCGGCCAGGAGGCCACCCGCCGATGGTGGCGGCAGCCTAGTAGCGCGCCACGCGCCGTGCGGCCGTGGCGATCTTTGCGGCGGAGGGCAGGAAGTATTCCTCCAGCGGCGGGCTGAACGGCACCGGCGTATCCAGCGCGGCCACGCGCACCACCGGGGCGTCCAGGTAGTCCACCGCATTTTCCGAGATCTCGGCCGAGATCTCGGCGCCGATCCCGCCACGGCGGCGGTCTTCGTGGGTGATCACCACGCGATTGGTCTTCTTCACGCTCGCGATCACCGTCTCGAGGTCCATCGGCACCAGCGTGCGCAGGTCCACCACCTCGGCGTCGATGCCTTCTTCCGCCAGGATCTTCGCCGCCTCGAGCGACATCCCGGTGGTGGAGCCGTAGCCCACCAGGGTCACGTCCTTCCCGGGACGGCGCACCAGCGCCTGGCCCAGGGGCACGGCGAAGTCGCCCTCCGGAATGTCGTCGCGCACCCGGCGGTACAGGAACTTGTGCTCCATGAACAGCACCGGGTTGTCGTCGCGGATCGCGCCCTTGATCAGCCCCTTGGCGTCGTAGGCGGTGGATGGCGCCACGATCTTGAGCCCGGGGGAGTGAAAGAAGAAGCCTTCGGGGTTGGTCGAGTGGAACGGCCCGCCGTGAATTCCGCCGCCCGAGGGACACCGCACCACCATCGGCACCTTGAACCCGAAGCGATAGTGCAGCGTGCCGGCGTTGTTCACCAGCTGGTTGAACGCCATGGAGATGAAGTCGGCGAACTGCATTTCGGCCACCGGGCGCAGCCCGCGGAGCGCCATGCCGATCGCCATGCCCACGATGCTGGACTCGGCCAGCGGCGTGTCCAGGACCCGCGCTGCTCCGAATTCCTCGATGAATCCATCGGTGACCTTGAACGCCCCGCCGTAGACTCCGATATCCTCGCCCAGGCACACGACGGTGCTGTCCCGGCGCATTTCCTCGCGCAGGCCTTCGCTGATGGCATCGATGTAGGTCGTCGTGGGCATGTCGGGACTCCTAGTGCAGCGACTTGGCGGGGCCCTCTTCGGCCCACACTCCGCGAGCGGCGTCCTCCGCCTGCGGCAGCGGACTGTTCTCGGCGAATTCCACGGCCTCGTCCACTTCGCGCTGCAGGCGCGCGGTCCAGTCCTTCACGTCGGCGGGAGTGAGGACCCTCTTGCGGAGCAGGTAGCGCTCGATCCGCGCCACCGGGTCCTTGGCCTTCCATTCTTCCAGCAGCTCCCGGGGGACGTAGCCGGCCGGGTCGTGGACGGAGTGGCCCATCATGCGCATGGTCATGCATTCGAGCAGCGTGGGCCCTTCGCCGCGGCGGCCGCGCTCCACCGCCCGGCGGGTGGCGGCGTACACCGCCATCGCGTTGTTGCCGTCCACCTGCTCGCCGGCGATACCGTAGGCGGCCGCGCGGTCGGCGATGCGCTTCACCTTGTACTGCTGGTTGGTGGGCGTGGAGTAAGCGAACTGGTTGTTCTCCACCACCAGGATGAACGGCACGTTCAGCACCGCCGCGAAATTGAGCGCCTCGTGGAACTCGCCGATGCTGGTGCCGCCGTCGCCGGTGTAGGTCATGGTCACCACGGTCTTGCCCAGCAGGCGCCCTGCGTAGGAAATGCCCACCGCCACCGGGAACATGGCCCCGATGTGGCTGATGCACCCCACGATGTTGAGCTCGGGATTGGCCAGGTGGACGTTTCCGTCCTTGCCCCGGGTGGGGCTGTCCACCTTGCCCATGTACTGCGCGAAGATGTACTTGAGCGGCTGGCGGCGGGCGAGCTGGGCGCCCAGGTCGCGGTGCAGCGGGAGCAGTACGTCGTCATCCCCCAGCGCCAGGGCCGTGCCGACCGTGGTGGCCTCGTGGGCGTAGCCGGGGTAGAGGCCACCCACCACCTTGTTCTGCTTGAAGAGATTGATCAGCCGCAGCTCCATCTCGCGGGCCAGCCGGATGTAGTAGTACAGGTCCAGCATGGTGGCGGTGGAGATGTCCCCGTAATCTTCGTCGGGGATGTCGAGGATGGGGGGCTTCTCGGTGGTGCTCGCCATGGGTGGAACGGGCCTCGTCGGTGGATGGCGCTGCTCTTTGGGATACGGGGAGACTATAGCCGTGCGCGTCCGCCGTTACAAGACTCCGAGCGGTACGGTCAGGCGGCCTCGCGCAGCACCTGCACCACCTCGGCCAGGTCCTCGAAGGGCTTGGCCAGGGTGGCGCAGGCCCCGGCACGGATCGCCTCCTGGACCTCGTCCGGCAGCGCGAAGCCGGTCATCACCACGCACGGGAGCCCGGGCCGCACGCTGCGGAGCGCCCGCACCAGCCGGGCCCCCGAGGTGCCCGGAAGGCGCATGTCCACCAGGGCGACGTCGAAAGGCTCGACGCTCGCGTGCAGGATGGCCTTGTCCGGATCCGAGGTCGCGGTCACCTGGAACCCGGAGTCCGCCAGCATCTCGGCCACGAAAGAGATCACCGCCTCGTCGTCGTCCACCACCAGCACGCGCACGTTGGTCCTCATGCTGCCTTCCTGGAGTCAGGATCGCCCTGGCACTCGTCCACGGACGCACCCGGGGAGAGGTCCACGGCCGGCGTGCCGAAGGATTCGATCAATGCCCGGCCCCGGTCGATGGCCGGAAGCGTGATCACGAAGCGCGCGCCCCGGGTGACCGAGTGATCCAGTTCGATCATCCCGCTGTGCCGCTCCACGATCTGCCTGCAAATGGAAAGCCCCAGCCCGGTTCCTTCTCCCAATCCCTTGGTGGTGAAGAACGGCTCGAAGATCCGCAGCGCCTTTTCCTCGGCGATGCCCGGGCCGTCGTCCTCCACCCAGATCAGCACCCACTCCCCGTCGGCCGCCCCCATGCGCAGCGTGCCGCCGCCGTTCTGGGAAAGCGCGTGCAGCGAGTTGACCGCCAGGTTGGTGAACACCTGCTCCAGCTGGTTGGCGTCGCCCCACACCAGCGGGCTGGGCTCGGGCAGTTCGAGTTCCACCTGGATGTTGTGGTTTCGCAGCTGCGTTTCCATGAGCAGCAGGGCGTCGCGCAGCACCTGGTTCACTTGCAGGGATCCCATCTCCTCGTCTCCGCGCCGGGCGTAGGTGCGGAAACGATTGATGATCTTGGCCATACGCTCGGACTGCCTGAGGATCTGGTCCATCCAGCGGGCCTGCGGGTCGCCTTCCGAAAGCTTCAGGCGCACCATCTGGGCGAATCCGCGAATGCCTGTGAGCGGCTGGTTGAGCTCGTGGGCCAATCCAGCTCCGAGCACTCCCAGCGTGGCCATCTTGGTGGACTGGACCAGCTGCGCCTGGGTTTCGCGAAGGTTGAGACTTTCATGGGCCAGGCGGCGGTTGGCGCTGGCCAGCGCGGCCGCGTTGGCGCCCAGTGCGTCGTGCTTGCGCAGCAGTTCGTTGCGCGACTCGCCCAGACTGGCAGCCATTTCGTTGAAGGCCGCCGCCAGGTCGCCGAACTCGTCGGAGCTTTCCACGCTCACGCGGTGTCCCAGGTCGCCGGCGGCGATGGCCGAAGTCCCCCGCGCCAGGATCCGGAGCGGCTGGGCCACCTGCTGGTAGAGCCACAGGAAGAGCGTGGCGGAAAAGAGAATCAGGAGTCCCACGAAGATGAACTGCCCGAGCACCGCGCGGCGCAGCGTGGCCTGGATGCGGGCGCGGATGATCTGCGGCTCGAGGCGCTGGGAATCCAGCATGGCGCGCATGTCCAGGGCCAGCTGGGATGCGGCTTCGAGCACCTGGGCCCTGCGGATGCGCGGTCCGCTCTGGCGTGACGAGCCTTCCATCTGGCCGGCATAGTCGTCGCACAGATGCAACAGCTTGGCCATCTCGGGCGCGACCTTCAGCCACTGCACCTGCATGCCGGTCTCCTCGGCGCTGACCGAGCCCAGCATCATGTCCAGGTTTTCGCGGGCCAGCCGCGCGTGCACGCGGAAGCGTTCCAGGCTGGAGGGATCGCGCATGGCCAGGGCGTCGGTCGCAACCAGCAGCCCGCCGAGCTCATCGCTCATGCGGTCCAGGATGTCCGCGCGGCGCTGTACGCTCTGCAGGTGCTCGGTGTCCTTGCTCAGGTCGCGCAGGCTGAGCCCCAGGTAGAACCCGCGCCCGATCATGAGCAGCGCGAAGCAGCCCACGATAAGCGCGAGTCGTCCTGCCAAAGTGCGTCGTCTCAGCATGCGCGAAAGTCCCCGGGATGAAAGGAGATGGGAGCTACGGGTATTTTCGGAAGGGGCCCGGCGGATCTTTAGAGAATCGGGGGGAACTGCCGAAGTGACAACAGACTAGGGCTTTGCGGGGGCGGGGTTGGGCCATGCCACCCGGGCCGGGTGGTGCCGGGGTCGCCGGGCCCGGTGGCTCCGCCCAGGCAGGCCCGGTTGCGCCGGGCGCGGACCGCTGTCATTGTGGCGCCTTGTTTCCCATTGGCCGGGCCCCGGCCACCCCAACGAATCCACGGAGGCATGGATGGCCCACGCGCCCATCACCCCGGAAGATTTCCACGACCTGCGGCAGGTCGGCGACGCCCAGATCTCCCCCGACGGAGAACGGGTGGCCTATGTCATGACCGAACCCGACCGGGTCAAGAACAGCTACCGCAATTCCATCTGGATCGTCGCCGCCGGGGTCGGCGAGCCCTCGCGACTTACGCAGGGCTGCGTGCGCGGCGACACTTCGCCGCGGTGGTCCCCGGACGGCGCGCGGCTGGCATTCCTGTCCGACCGCGGCGGCAAGAACCAGATCCACGTGATCGAGCTCGCCGGCGGCGAGGCGCGCGCGGTCACCGGCATGGCGGGCGGCGTGAACGAGTTCACCTGGCGCCCCGACGGAGCGGGGTTCTTCTTCGTGTCACGCGTCCGCGCCGACGAAGTCGGGGCTGAGGGCGCCGCGGAACCGCCCCCCTTGCCGGAGGCCGAAAAGAAGCTGGAAGACGAGCGCCGCCGGCTGGACGAGGAGAAGCGCACCGACCCGCGGGTGATCCGCCGCCTGGTCTACCGCGCCGGGAACACCTACTGGGACGAGCGCCGCGCCCACATCTACCATGTGCCGCTGGAAGGCGGCCGCGCCACGCGCTGGACCGAGGGGGAGTTCGACCACGAGCTGCCATCCTGCCTGCCCGGCGCCTCCGGATTCATCACCGCGTCCAACCGGACCGGGGAAGAAGACCTCAATTTCGAAGCGAAGATCTGGAGGGTGGATTCTCCCCTGGGCGTTCCGGCGCCGCTCACCGAAGGTCCTGACCCCGACAGCCACGCCCGCGTTTCCCCGTGCGGCCGGTGGATTGCGTTCCTGCGCGTGGGCGCGCGCGAACTGGCCTCCAACCTGACGCGCCTCTTCGTGATGCCCGCCACCGGCGGGGCCCCGCGCGAGCTGGCCGGGGCGCTGGACCGCACCGTCGCGGACTTCGCGTTTTCGCCCGACGGCAACTCCATCTTTGCGCTGGTGCCCTCCGAGGGCGACTGCGGGATCGTCCGATTCCAGGTGGAATCCGGCGCGCACGAGCGGGTGTCCTTCGACCGGCGGTTCGTGCATGCCTTCAGCGTTTCCCGGGAGACGCTCGCGTTCGCCGCCACCGAGCCCGATTCGCCCTCCGACATCCACGTGGCGCCCGCCTCCGGTGGCGCAGCCACGCGCCGCACTAAAGTCCACTCCAAGTGGCTCTCGGGCAAGCGCTGGAGCCGCCCGGAAGAGATCCGGGTGAAGAGCGCGGACGGCACGGAAATCCAGGGCTGGTACTACCCGCCCGCCGAGGGCTCGGCCCCGGGGAAGCATCCGCTGCTGCTCAACATCCACGGCGGGCCCCACGTGATGTGGAGCCACTCGTTCCCGTCCATGTGGCACGAGTTCCAGGTGTTCGCTTCGAACGGCTACGGCGTGCTGGCCATGAACCCGCGCGGCAGCGACGGCTACGGCGAGGCCTTCACCAAGGGCAACCTGGGCAGCTGGGGCGAGGCCGACCAGCCCGACCTGGAGGCCGCCCTCGACCACGTGCTGGCGAACCATCCGGTGGATCCCGCGCGGGTCTACATCACCGGCGGCTCTTACGGCGGCTTCATGACCGCGTGGATGATCTCGCACAGCGACCGGTTCCGCGCGGCCGTGGCGCAGCGAGGCGTCTACCATCTACTTTCCTTCAGCGGGGCCACCGACATCCCGTGGTTCATCGAAATGGAGTTCGGGAGCGACCCGTGGGATGCCCCGGAAAAGGTGTGGCCCTTTTCTCCGCTCAAGCACGCACCGAACATCCGGATCCCGCTGCTGCTGCTCCACAGCGACTGCGACTTCCGGGCGCCCATCATCAACGCCGAGGAGCTTTTCGTGCGACTGAAGATGCTGCGCCGGGAAGTGGTGCTGGTGCGCTATCCTAGGGAAGGACACGAGTTGTCGCGCAGCGGGGAGCCCGCCCACCGGGTGGACCGGCTGCAGAGGATTTTTGGCTGGATGGAACAGCACGCCTAGCACCGCACCTCTCAAGGAGACCGCATGCCGGAAGTTCTGATCACGGTTCGCAAAAACGCTTCCTACCGGGTGGAAGCGCCCGAGGAGGTCACGATCAAGATGGTGGACCACGACGGCAACGTCATCCCCATCCCCAAGATTCCCTTCTCGCTGTGCCGCTGCGGCGCCTCGGCCAGGAAGCCGTTTTGCGACGGCACCCACTCCAAGATCGGATTCGATGCCGACGCGGTGGTGGTGGTGCCGGAACTCAAGGTGTAGCTGCCGGCGGCTGGACAAAGGCCGCAAACCATCGTGGGCCCTCCTTCGCGGGGGCCCATTTTGTTGTTGACCCGATGCGCTCACTATGTTAGTGTGTGCTCACATACTTAGTCAAGTAGCTACATGTTAAGGAGATACTTTATAGTGAGTACTGACTTACCGTCAGGCGAGAAGGGCCTTCGACCCAGCCCACGGCTTCGCTCCGGGGACCGCCGCACGGCCATCCTGGCAGCGGCGGTGCGCCTGTGCTCCGAGCACGGTTTCCACGGTGTGCGCACCCGCGATCTGGCGGCGGAGGCCGGCGTAAGCGAGGCGCTGCTGTTCCGGCACTTCCCGAGCAAGGACGACCTGATCCGGGAAGTGATGCGGGCCCAGAACCTGGGGGAGCGACTTGAAATGGCGGAGGCCGCGGCGCTGCAAATGAACCCCCGCGAAGCTCTGCTGCAATTGGCGCGCTTCTTTTGCGGGACCGCGATCCACGAGGGCGGGCGAATGAGGCTGATCTTCTACTCCACCCTGGAGCTGCCCGAGCTGTCGCGGGAGTTCTACGATCAGTTTGCCTCCAGGCTGCTTCGGCTGGAGCAGCGGCTGTTCGAGCGGGCCTTTGCCGAGCGTGGCTGGGACCGGGATTCCCACCTGGCCGCGCGGTCCTTCCACGGCACGCTGATCTTTCACGGGCTGCTGGCCAACGTCTTTCGCACCGAGCCGGCGCCGCCGGACCCCGAGCGGTTCGCGCGCGACCTGGTGCAGCTCTACCTACCGGAGGAACCATGAACCGACCAATCTTGTTCGCGGCGCTGGCCGTGCTGGCGGTCGTGCCGCCGACCCCCGCGCACGCGCTTTCCCTGGAGCAGGCGATCGGCCTGGCGCGGGGAAACGCGCCGTCGCTGCAGGCGGCGGACGCTTCGGTGAGCCGCGCGGAGCACGCCATTGGGCAGGCCCGCGCCGCGTTGTCGCCGCGGGTCTCCGTGGCCGGCTCGTATGTGCAGAACAGCGAGGCGCCCAAGGCCGTGTTCAGCATTCCGGGTGGCGGAACGCAGGTGGTCAAGATGGGCAGTTCCAACATCGTGACCGCCCGCGGCGAGGCCCAGTACACGCTGAGCTCCGGAGGACGCGACGCCGCGCAGGTGGAAGCGGCCGAGGCCGGGCGCGACGGACAGCTCCACGCCCGCACCCGGGCGGAAGCCGACCTGGTGCTGCGCGTTTCGGAAGCCTACTACCGCGAGCTCGCGGCCGTGCGCCTGGTGGGTGCCACCCAGGAGGCGCTGAACGCAGCGCGCTCGCACTTTTCGCTGGCAGCCGCCCGGGTGCGCGCGGGCGTGGCCCCTCGCCTGGACCAGTTGCGCGCGCAGGTGGACGTTTCGGAACGTGAGATCGCGGTCGCGCGGGCCACCGAGGCCCGCCGCATGGCGCGCGTGGAATTGGAGACCGCCGTTGGCACGCAGCTCGCCGCCACTGAATCGCTGGACGCGCTTCGCGAGCCCGGAGGCGCGGAACCCGACTCGGCGGAGGCATGGAAGAGCGCCTCGGAGACCCGGCCCGAGCTTGGCCAGCTGGATGAAGCCATCCGCGAAGCCGGTCGCCGCGCCGAAGCCGCGCGCGCCGGGCTTCGCCCCCAGGTGGGGGTGAACGCCGTGGCGGAGTACCGCGGGCCCAACCTGGACGGCAACTACTTGAACCTGGCCGACCCGGGCCTGAAGACCTACAACCTTTCGGCGGGGCTCTCGGTGAGCCTGCCGCTCCTGGACGGAGGCCTGGCCCGCGAGCGCGTGGGCGAGGCGGAAGCGATGCGGGCCCAGCAGGAGGCGCTGCGGCGCGAGACCACGCTGGCGATCCGCAGGGAGTTGGCGCGGGCATTTTCTTCGCTGCGGGTCGCGCGCGCGGTGTGGCAGGCAGACTCGGTGCGGCTGGACGCTGCCCGGGAGGGGCTGCGTCTCTCGAGCGAGGCCTACAAGGGCGGCTCCGGAACCGCCACCGACGTACGGGACGCGGAGACGTCCATGGCCAACTCCGCGGCCGAAGAAGCGCAGTCCCTGGCCGATTACTGGACCGCGCGCGCGCAGGTGGAGCACGCCGCGGGCGTCAACCTCAAGACGAAGGAGAGCGGGCGATGAGCGACAAGAAGGGCGGCGGGCCGGCCGCGATCATCCGGCCCGTGTTGCTGCTGGCGCTGGTCGCCGGCGGCTTCCTGTGGTGGCGCGCCGCGCACAAGCCCGAGGGCTACACCGGCGGCGACGTGCGCACCACCGGCACCATCGAAGCCGACCACGTGCGGCTGGGCTTTCGCACCACCGGCCGCATCCAGGGCGTGACGGTCCAGGAGGGCCAGAAGGTCAACCGCGGAGACCTGGTGGCGCGCCTCGAGTCCCAGGACCAGGACGTGCAGGTGAGGTCGGCCAGGGCAACCTTGGAATCCGCGCGCGCGCTGGTGGCGCAGGCCGAGGCCGCCCATGCCAAGGCACGCCAGGACCTGGCGAGAACCCGTTCCCTGATGCAGAGCGACGCCACCACCCAGCAGCTGCTGGATGGCGCCGAGGCCGCGGAGAGCATGACCGCCGCCCAGCTTTCCGCGGCGCGCGCGCAGGTGCACCAGGCCGAAAGCGCGCTGGCGCAGGCGCAACTCCAGCTTTCGTACACCGTGGTGCGCTCGCCCCAGGCGGGCCAGGTGACCGAGCGGGTGCATCTGCCCGGCGAGATGGTGAACGCGGGCGTGGCGGTGGTAGCGATCTCGCAGCTCGATACGGTCAAGGTGCGCGCGGCCGTGGACGAGACCCGCGTGGGGGCGGTGCGGCCCGGAGACTCGGTGGAGGTTCGGGTGTATTCCTTCGACAAGAAGGTCTTCCAGGGCAACGTGACCGACGTTTCCCCGGCGGGCGACTTTGCCACGCGCAAGGACT
>JANXVU010000128.1 GCA_025351485.1 Candidatus Eiseniibacteriota bacterium
GGCTCCGTAGGGGCCCTCGGGCTCCGGCTCTTCCACCAGCAGCACCTCCACCTCGGGCATGTCGGAGGCCCGCAGCACGCCCAGCTGGCGCATCTTCCAGGTGACCGGCATGCCGTCCCGGCAGGGAAGCTCCTCGGTGAGCGCGTAGCCCAGGCCCATGTGCACGGCCCCTTCGATCTGTCCCTGGCACATCGCGGGATTGATCGCCCGCCCAACGTCGTGCGCGGCCAGGATCCGCTCCACGCGCCCGTTCGGATCCAGGATGCAGACCTGCGTGGCGAACCCGTAGGAGGTGTGGGTCTTGGGCTCCGCTTGTTGGGTTCCGAGCGGCGTGGTGTCGGTGATCTGGATGTCGCCGGCGTACACCCGGCCCACCAGGCCATCCAGCTTGCGCCCGGCATCCAGTTCGGCGCGCAGCCGCTCTCCGGCCGCCTGCACCGCGCGCCCGCCGATCAGGGTTGCGCGCGAGCCGGTGGTCTGCCCGCAGTCCAGCGAGTACGTGGCGTCCACGCGGGGCCGAAATACTGCTGCCGGGAGCCCGGTGGCCTCCACCGCGATCTGGGTCAGCACGGTGAGCAGGCCCTGGCCCATCTCGGTGTAGCCGTTGTAGAGCGACACCGTGCCGTCCGGTTCCACCACCAGGCGCGCCTTGCCCCACTCCCGCACGCCATTCCCGAGCCCGCTGTTCTTCAGCGCGCACGCGATCCCCACCGCCCGGCCCTGCGCCCGCGCGGCGTCGTAGCCCGGCTTGACCGCCTGGAGCGTGCGCCGGATTCCCACCGATTTCAGGATGCGCTGGCCCGAGGTGAGCATGCCGCCCGGCTCCACCGCGTTCCGCCAGCGGATCTCCCAGGGGTCCAATCCCGCTTTGCAGGCCAGTATGTCCAGCGCGCCTTCCAGCGCGAACGCGGCCTGCGCCACGCCGAAGCCGCGCATGGCGCCGCACGGAGGATGGTTGGTGTACACGGCCAGCGATTCCACGTCCACGTGGGGAACTTCGTAGGGCCCGCAGGCGTGCCCGGCGGCCCGCTCCATCACCTTCATCCCGACAGAGGCGTAGGCGCCCGAATCGCCGATGAAGCGCGCCTTGACGGCGGTGAGCCGCCCGTCGGCCGCGCAGCCCGCCGTGAGTTGAATGGTGACCGGATGCCGCTTCGGATGCATGCGCACCGATTCTTCGCGGCTCAAGGTGAGCTTCACCGGCCGGCCGGTCACGCGCGCCAGCAGCGCCGCGTGGGCCTGGATGGACAGATCTTCCTTGCCCCCGAACGCACCGCCGCTGGGCACGAGCTCCACGAAGATCCGCTCCTCGGGTTCGCCCAGAAAGCGCGCCACCTGGCGGCGGTCGTCGAACACGCCCTGGCCGTGGGTGTACAAATGAAGCCGCCCGTCGGGCAGGGGCACGGCCAGCGCGCTTTCAGTTTCCAGGAACAGGTGCTCGATGCGTTGCGTTTTCCAGGTGCCCGTGGCGGTGTGGGCGCTGGATGCCAGGGCCGCGTCGGCGTCTCCGCGACGGATCACGGAATGCGAAAGCAGATTGGCGTGGCGGGGATTGACCTGGGGGGCTCCATCCAGCAGGGCTTCCTTGGGATCCAGCACGGCGGGCAGCGGCTCATACTCCACGTCCACCAGCGCGGCGGCCGCCCGCGCAGTGGCCTCGTCCTCGGCGGCCACGGCCGCGAGTACATCCCCCACGCACCGCACCTCCTCGCCCACGGCCACCATCCCGGGCCAATCGTTCAGGATCAGGCCGTTCCAGCGGTCCCCGGGCACATCGGCGGCAGTCACGACCGCCACCACTCCGGGGAGCGCCCGGGCCCGCGTTGTATCGATTCCCACCACTCGGGCGCGCGCGTGCCTGGAAAGGGTCACGGCGCCCAGCAGCATTCCGGGGCGCGCCAGGTCGTCCACGAAAGGCCGGCGTCCCAGCACCATGTCGGCGCCGCCGTAGCGCTGGAGCGAAGCCCCCACGCCACCATCGGCGCACGGCTCGGGCAGCGGTTCGCCGGCGCGCGCGCGGGCCACCCACTCCAGGGCGTCCAGGATCTTCACGTAACCGGTGCAGCGGCAGATGTGCTCGTCCAGGGCGGCGGCCCATTCGGATCGACTGGGTGCGGGATGAGTTTGCAGATAGTGCCAGGCGCGCAGGACGATGCCCGGGATGCAGTAGCCACACTGGAGGCCGGAAGTGAGCTGGAAGGCCTGCGCGAAGATCGAGAGGTCGGCGGCTGGAAGCCCTTCCAGGGTCCGAACGTTCATGCCCTGGGCGCGCTCGGCGGGGATGGTGCAGGTAACACGCGGTTCGCCGTCCACCAGGGCCAGGCAGGCGCCGCACTTGCCCTGGGGCTGGCATCCGCGCTTGATCGAGATCAGCCCGACCGGACCGCGCAAAAGATCAAGCAACGACTGCCCGGGCCGCGGATCCACCCGCACCCCATGGCCGTTCACGCTCAGTTCGACGCTCACGCTCCCCGCCCTCTCCAGCGGGAGATGGGAATGCTTTACCTGGTACCCGGATCATCCGGGACCGGGGTCCAAGCCGGCTCGCGCGCGTGGCCGGACGAGCGCCGGGATGACCTGCTCCCTCTCCGCCGGATGATTATACTCCCACGGGCGCCGCCGTGGCACCCCCGTTCGTGGGGCCGGGGCTAGTCCAGCGGAATCTGGTTCTTATGCGCCGAGAGCCACTGCGCGAACGTCTGGAGCTGCGGGTTGAGCTCCCGGCACAGCTTGAGGTCCCGCACGCCGCAGTAGTCCTTTTCGAAGTCGGCCTTGAACTGGAACATGTTGCCCATGTCGTCCGCGCCCGGGAATCCGAAGGAGCGGTACACGTCCGGCGGCACCGCGACGTAGGCGACTTCCTGCCCCAGCGCCGTGGTGAGCGCGGCTGCCATCTGCGTTCCGGTCAGATGCTCGCCGGCCACGCCCACCGTCTTGCCGATGAACTCCTGGCCGCGCTTGAAGATCCCGTAGGCGCACCGGCCGATGTCCTCGGCGGCCATCCCCGGAAGCTTCTTCTCCCCCATGGGGAGCACGAACTGCAGCTTGCCGTCCGGACCCTTCTTCGGACCCGAGCCGAAGTAGATCAGGTTGTCCCAGTAGAAGGATGTGTACAGGAAGGTCGTGGGCACGTTCAGGTCGTTGAAGTACGCGTCGGCTTCGGCCTTGGCATCGAAGTGCGCCACTTTGTACTTGCCCTGGAGCGTCGGCATGCGGTTGTCGGTGAGCGGAATCCAGCGGCGGGTGTCCTCGAAGGTGGACCAGATCGCGTGCTGGATGCCGGCGGCCGCCGCGGCCTGGGCCATGTTGTGCGCCTGGGCTTTCTCATGGTCGGGCGACATGTCCTGCCAGAAGTTGGTGACGCAGTAGGCGCCGTACGCGCCCTGGTAGGCCCTTTTCAGGCTCTCGAGGTCGTCGAGATCGGCCGCCACCACTTCGGCCCCGAGCCTGGCCAGCGCCTTCGCCTTTTCAGAATTCACGTCCCGGGCAAGGACTCGCACGGCGAATCCGCCGTTGGGGTCGGCGAGGATGGCGCGGGCCAGCCCGCCGCCCTGGGCGCCGGTGGCGCCTGCGATGGCAATGATCTTCTTATCCATGGGCACATGTCTCCATTTCTAGTCTTGTGAGGATCCGCTGGAATCCTGCAATTGAGTCACGCGGCTTAGGATGCGGGTTTGGTCCGGCGGGATTCCAAATCCGCGAGCGGGAATGCACGACGAACTCCGCCAGGCCGGCCCACCATGGACCAGAGCGCGGACAATCGGCACCGCCATGACACGTTGGCGCCGTTCCTGACATGGCGACATGACATGTACGTCTGGACAGCGAAAATGACTGACACGCTTCGTCGGCGAAGTGCGGGGAATCGAACGACTTGTGACGACAACCGGAGCGCGGAACCCCCTGCGAGGCCATGGCTTGAACTATGCACGCCTTCGCTTGAGGGGTCTTTGAAGCCCCACGGAAATGGAAGGGGGTTCCATATGTCGCTCAACCTCAGACTTCAGCAGTTGCTGAACAGGGAAAGGGTCCGCTATGAGACTCTTCCCCACCCGGATGCCGGAACATCCCACGCGGTCGCCGTGGCCAGCCACGTCGCCGCCCGCTCCATGGCCAAGGTGGTGGTGCTCCGCAATCCGGACCACGGCTACTTCATGGCCGTCCTGCCCGCCTCGCACACGCTCGATCTGGCCAGGTTCCGCAAGGTGACCGGAATGAAGGTGCTGGAACTGGCCACGGAACGCGAACTGGAGACGCTTTTCCCTGATTGCGAGATCGGGGCCATGCCGCCATTCGGCAGGCTCTACGGCGTCCCGGTGTATCTGGATGAATGCTTCCGCCGCGAGGGCAAGCTGGTCTTCCAGGGCGGCAACCACCACGAAGCGGTGTCGATGGACTACCGCGACTTCGTGCGACTGGCCGCGCCCAGGGTGGCGGAATTCTGTATTGAGGGAGGCTTTGACCGATGAGAGTCCAGGACGTGATGACCCAGAAGGTCGAATGCTGCACGCCGTCCACGGACCTTGCGGATGCGGCGATGCGCATGTGGCGCTCGGAGTGCGGAATTCTGCCGATCGTGGAGGAAGAAACCCGGAAGCTGCTCGGGGTGGTCACGGACCGTGACATCTGCATGGCCGCGTCCACGCAACATCAGCCGCCGTGCCAGATCCAGGTGGGCTCGCTGATGAAGACCACGCTCCGCACTTGCACCCCCAAAGAAGATGTCCACGCCGCCCTGAAGACGATGAGCCACTTCCAGGTGAGGCGGCTCCCGGTGGTCGGACCGGATGGCAGGCTGGAAGGCATGCTGTCCATCAACGACCTGATCCTGAACACGGCCCGAAACCGGACCGGCGACCGGCATCCGATCGACCTCGGCACGGACGATGTGATGGCCACCATGCGGGCGATCTGCGCCCACACCCATATCGCCGAGCCGGGCCAGGAGCCGGAAATCAAGGACCTCGCGGGCAAGCCCGCGCACGACCTCGTGGACGCGCGCGAGCTGATGAAGGTGCCGTTCTAGGCAGGACTGCCGGGTCATCCGAGGCCTGGCGTGAAACGTGAATCGGGAGGTGGATATGGGAAGGGTTGATGGCAAAGTCGCTATCGTGACCGGCGGATCCCTGGGAATCGGGGCCGCGGCGGTCGAACTGCTGGCGGCTGAAGGCGCCAAGGTCGCGATTGTCGACGTCAAGGACAAGGAAGGGCGGGATCTGGCCGCCCGGCTTGACGGCGGCAAGGGAATGGTTCGCTACTGGCACATGGACGTCTCGTCCGAGGCCGAAGTTAAAAACGTCTTCGGCGAGGTGGCCAAAGCTTTCGGCGGACTGCACATCCTGGTCAACAACGCCGGGATCGCGGGCGTCAGCAAGCCCACGCATGAGCTCACGGAGGCGGAGTGGGACCGCGTACAGACGGTGAACGTGAAGGGTGTGTTCTTCTGCACCAAGCACGCCATTGCGCACCTCAGGAGCTCCGGCGGGGGAAGCATCATCAACCTTTCCTCCATCTACGGCCTGATCGGCGCCCCGGACGTCCCCCCGTATCATGCGTCCAAGGGCGCGGTCCGGCTGATGTCCAAGGTCGATGCCATGCTCTATGCCCGTGATGGAATCCGGGTGAATTCGGTCCATCCCGGCTATGTGTGGACTCCGATGGTCGAGGGCCATCTGGCGGCCATGAGCGACCCGGCTGCGGCGCGGGTGCAATTGGAATCGCTGCATCCCCTCGGCCACATCGGGGTTCCGATGGACATCGCCTACGGCATCCTGTACCTGGCGTGCAAGGAGTCGGCGTTTGTCACCGGCAGCGAGCTGGTGATCGACGGAGGCTACACGGCCCGCTGAACGCGCACGAGCCCCCGGCGCGCAACGCGGGCTTTGAGACCGGCCGCATGCGGGTTGGCATGGGGACGGCCCAATAGGAGGCCCCCGGAAGAAGTCTCCCGGGGGCCTTCGTCATTTCGGATGTCGAGCCGGGCGCCCGGGCCGCGAACCTGGCCCCGGTCTTCGGCGCACGCGACTGCCCTTCCCTACCGCTTCACCGTCCCCGGCGGCGCATCCACGTGGCCGCTGTAGCTGACCTTCAGAGTTTCCTCGCCGGCCCGGTTGGTGGTGATGGTGACGTTCCCGGAAAAGAAACCGGTCTTGTAAACGATCTGCCTGGCCTTGGCGTGGATGGTGTAGGCGGTGTCGGGCTTGACCGTCTCGGTGGTGAACTCAAGATTTCCGCCGTCGTCCTTGATGTCCACGATCTTGAAATTGCCCTTGGCCTTGCGGTCCCGCACCATGAACTTGTCATCCAGCATGATGCCGCCCGGATCGCTCCGGAAGAAGAGCTGCGTGGGAGTGACCTCGATTTCCCCGACCACCTCGGCGTAGACCTGCACGTCGGTGACGGGCTGCTTGGGGCTGTTGGTGTGGATCACCAGGTTGGTGTTGAGCAGTCCGGCCGGGGCGTCGGGCTTTACGCCCAGGTCGATGAACTTGGTCTTCGGGTCCGGGCCGTCGAGAATCTTCCAGGTCAAGTGAAGGTTTGCCGACTCCAGCTTTTCGATCTCGAGCTTGTCGAGCCTGGCGGTGCTCACGGTGATCCGCTGAATGCTCGCGGCCAGGTCCTCGCGGTGGATCGGTGTCGGCCAGCGCACCCCCCACTGCGGCGAGACATTCACCTCGGAAACAATATCGCCCTCGATGGAGAGCACCACCGACGAACGCGCCTTGTCGTTGGAACTGACCGTCACCGTCTTGTGAAACGTCCCCTTGCGGTTGGAGTCGTAGGTCACCTTGAGCTCCTCGGACTCGCCCGGGGGGATGTTCTTGCGGGCCATGCTGGGAACGGTGCAGCCGCACGAGGACGCCGTGCTCCTGATCCGGAGCGTGTCCTTGCCGGCATTCCGAATCTTGAAGACATGCTCGCACGGCGCCTTGTAGTCGATTTCCTTGAAGTCCCAGGCCTCGCTGGAAAACTCGATCCGGGGACCGTTGGGATCGGGGGCTTCCGCAGCGGCCGGGGCGCCGAATTGGGGGGACGGGGCGTCGGCGGCATGGGCGACAGGCGCCAGGGCCAGCGCGGCGAGCAGGGCCAGCGCTCCGGCGTGCCGGGCAGATCGGCAGTTCAGCAACATGTGCGAAATCCTCCGTGGAAAGCGTGGCGAGATCCTTTCAGGAAGCTTGCCACACGGGGATGGGGCCCGCAAGGGCCGGGCCGGGCCAACCGGAACCGATTTGCCATGCCGGCCGCCGCAACCGTATACTCCACGCCACTTGGACTCCGAATTCCGTTGAACCCCATCCCACCCCAAAGGTTGTTCTGGAATGATCGGCAAGACCCTATCCCACTATCGAATCCTGGAGCCGCTCGGCGAGGGCGGCATGGGCGAAGTCTATAAGGCGCACGACGAGCACCTGGACCGCGAGGTGGCGGTCAAGGTGCTGCTCCGCGGCACGCTGGATAACCCGACCACCCGGGAGCGCTTCCGGCAGGAGGCGCACGTCCTATCCCGGCTGTCGCACCCCGGGGTCGCCACCATCTTTGATTTCGACACCCAGGACGGCGTGGACTTCCTGGTCATGGAGTACGTCCCGGGCGGCACCCTGCAGACCCGGCTGATCAAGGGTCCGCTCGCGCTCGACGACGTGACCCGGCTCGGCGCCGAGATCGGCGACGCCCTGGATGATGCCCACCGCCGCGGTTTCCTGCACCGGGATCTCAAGCCGGGCAACGTGGCCATCAGCGCCAGCGGCACCGCCAAGATCCTGGACTTCGGCCTGGCCCGGCTGCTGCACGACTCCCCCAACCGCACCCAGCTCACCCAGGAAGGCATGGTGGTGGGCTCCATCCCCTACATGGCGCCCGAGCAGCTGCGCGGCGGCAAGGACGATCCCCGAACGGACGTGTACGCCTTCGGGGCGGTGCTTTACGAAGTGACCACTGGAAAGCGCGCATTCAGCCAGGAGCGGCCGGAGGCGCTGATGTTCGACATCCTGCACGGCGTGCCCCCGCCGCTCCGCAGCCTCCGGCCGGACGCCTCCCCGGAGCTCGAGCAACTGATCTCGTCGTGCCTGAGCAAGGAGGCCGACCGCAGGCCGGCCTCGGCCGGGCTGGTGAGCCAGGTGCTGCGCGCCATCCGGGACCGCTCCCCGAGCAGCGCGGCCAAGCACGCGGCGGTGCGGGACGTGATCCGATCGCTCGCGGTGCTGCCGCTGGATAACGTCTCCCGAGATCCCGCCCAGGAGTACTTCGCCGACGGCATGACCGAGGCGCTGATCTCCGACCTGGCCCGGCTCAAGGCGCTGCGGGTGATCTCGCGGACTTCGGCCATGAAGTACAAGGGCGTCCAGAAGGCCCTGCCGGACATCGCCCGGGAGCTCAACGTGGACGCCATCCTGGAAGGCTCGGCGCTGCTGGTGGGCAAGCGGGTGCGCATCAGCGTGAGGCTGGTGTCCGCTCGAACCGACGACACCCTGTGGTCGGACCGCTACGATGGCGACCTGGAGGACGTGCTGGACCTCCAGAGCCGGGTGGCCGCGACGGTGGCCAAGGAGATCGAGCTGCAGCTCACGCCGGGGGAGGAAAAGCACCTCGCCAGACGCCAGGCCGTGAATCCCGAAGCCCACATCGAGTACCTCAAGGGCCGCTACGAGCTGCAGGCCGGCTCGCCGCAGGCCACCGAGCTGGCCCTGCGGTTCTTCCGGCGGGCGCTGGAACTGGATCCGAACTTCGCCCCCGCGTGGGCGGGCGTTGCCCAGTGCCACTTCACGCGCGCAAACAGGGGCATGGCGCCGCCGGCCGAAGCGCTCGCGGAGGGAATGGCAGCGTCCCGGAAGGCCCTGGAACTGGACGAATCGCTGGGCGAGGCCCACGAGGCGCTGGGGGCGGCGTTCGCGCACCTGGGCGACCACCAGGGAGGCATTCGGTCGCTGAACCGGGCGATCGAGTTGAACCCCGACCTGGTGACGGCCCGCACGGTGCTTGGCCGCCTCTACTATTGCTTCGAGCGGCACGAGGAAGCGCAGGCGGCCATGCTCAAGGCGCTCAGCCTGGACCCGATGGCCATGATCATCCAAACCTGCATCGGCGACGCCTATTACTACTCCCGGCAGTACGAGGCCTCGCTGGTGTACTACGGCAGGGCCGTGGAACTGGACCCGCGGTTCGACGGAGCGCACACCGACCGGGCGCGCTCGCTGGAAGCGGTGGGACGATTTGCAGAGGCGCACCAGGAACTGGAACAGGCGCGCCATCTGGCCGGGGGCGTGGCCGGTCCGATGTTTGGGCTGGCCCACCTGGCGGCCAGCATGGGCGAAGTGGCCGAGGCCCGGAGCCGGCTGCAGGAGCTGATTAATGCCCGCGCAAGCCGAGTGATCTCGGCCTGGGGGATTGCCGCGCTGCACGCGTGCCTCGGGGACATCGACGAGGTCTTCCAGTGGCTCGACACCGCGGTGGAGGAGCACGCCACCGGGCTGGTCTTCCTCAGGGTGCACCCGCGCATGGACGCGATCCGCCAGGACCCCCGCTACCCCGTGTTGCTCCGCAAGGTCGGCCTCGTAGACGCCTGAGGGCTTCGGATCGGCGGCAGTGCCCCCATTGCCGGGCCCACTTACAGGCGCCAAAACAGACAAGGGAGCCCGGAGCGCCAAAGCGCTCGTTCCGGGCTCCCTCGCTACATCAACCCGGCCCAATGTTCCGGGCCGGGGGAACTTCTGACTTTTGAATCCTAGCCCGCGGCCTTGGGAATCGGGTGCGCGATCTTGGTGCTGTCCGCCGACCAGTCCACTTCCTTGCCACCCGTGCCTTCCGCGTTGTGGCACTTGTCGCAGGTCTTCTTGGTCGGAATCAGGAGTCCCACCTTGTCGCGATCGGTCGTGCCGGCGCGCACGGCCTTCATGGTGGCCATCTTGAAGTAGTTGCTTCCCGCGCCGTGGCAGGTCTCGCACTGCACGCCGTCCTCGGGCTTGAAGGTGGCTTCGAAGTTTTCGGTGGGCTCGCCGTAGCCGGTCACGTGACACTTCAAGCAATCGGCCGACTTCTGCGGGTCGGCGATGCCCTTCTTCTTGGCAATCTCGAGCGCCTCGGGAGTGGCCAGCAGGGCAAACGCCTTGGAGTGCTTGGATTCCGTCCACTTGGTGTACTGCATGCCGGACTTGGCCGTGTTGTGGCAAGTCTTGCACTTGGCCACGCCCAGGTAGTGGGCTGCCGGCGCCTTGGCGGGAGCCTTGACCCCTTCCTTGGCTTCCTCGGCCGAGGCCGACACGACCAGCACCGCCGCCAGCAGCACGGTGGTGCCAAGAATCTTATTTCTTTTCATTTTTCTGGCTCCTTTCGATCTGCCGGATCTTCAGATACAGCAGGATCACGAGTAGCGTGACGATAAGGGTGGATACTGCCAGCCCTTCCCTTCGGAAACGATATTCATGGACCGCGTCCAGGCCGGCCTGCTTGGCCAGCACCGTCACGCGGATCCCGGGCCGCGCCGCTTCCACCAGCGAGGCGAGCTTGAACGAGTGGATGGCCACCCGGGACTGCACGATTGATTGATTGACGTCCTTGAGCGAGTACCGGGCGTCCGAAACGTCCATCCCCAGCGACTCGGCCCGCGCCAGCTCCCTTTGGGCAAGGATGCCCCCCAGGGACAGGCTGTCAAGCGCCACGCGCATCCGGAGGATCGTGGGCGCGCTCTTGTCCGAGCCGTCGTTCCGGTGGCACTTCGCGCACGGCGCGGGCTTGTCCATGCTCACCATGGCGTCGGTCGGGGCCTTGACCCCGTGGTTGCTGTGGCAGGTCACGCACGCGGGAAGCTTTTCCTTCTCGAACGCGGGCCGGTGCGCGCTCTTGCCGAAGAGCTCGGCGTTGGACTGGTGACAGGTTCCGCACACCGCGGCCACGGAAGATATACCCGGAGGGGCCGCCCCGTGGTTCCCGTGGCACGAGTTGCACGCCGGGGCGTTGAGATCGGACTTCTTGAGCAGCGCCTCCCCATGCACGCTGGACTTGTACTCCTCGTACTGGTTGGTCGGAATGTGATACCGGGCCATGTACTTGGAGTCGGCGTGGCAGTGCCCGCAGGTGGCCGGCACCTGGGTCGGGTACACCGGGGAGCGCGGGTCCTTGACCTCCAGGATCTTGTGGTTGGAGTGGCAGCTCACGCAGGTGGCGGGATTGGCATCGCCGGTCGCGTTGCGCTTGCCATGTTCGCTGCTGAGATACTTCTCGTACTGGTCCACCGGCAGCCCGGGGGCGAAGTTGCGCATGTAGGCGGCGTCCCCGTGGCAGGTGCCACAGGTCTTGGCCACGTGCAGCGGATTGACCGGGGAGCGCGGGTCGCTGGCCGGAGCGATGCCGTGAGAGCCGTGGCACGATACGCACTGCGGGCCGGCGTCGCTTCCGGACAGCGCCTTGGCGTGAGCGCTGGCGTCGTAGTCGGTCCGCATGTCCTTGAGATGGAACCCGGACGCCTGGCCGTGCGAGGGGCCGTGGCACTTGCCGCAGACTGCCGGGATGTCGGCCTTTTTCGGCACTCCGATGTATCCCTTGGCCTTGCTCATGGCCGCGTCCTGGTCGTCGGACCTGGGATCGCCGCCGTGGCAGCCGGAACAACCCACGCCCTTCTGGTAGTGGATGTCCTTCTTGTAGGCGTCCACCTGCGCGCCGCCGACATCAAGGTGGCAGGTGACACAGCCATCGGGGGACTTGACCCCCGCGGTCGCCGCCGGCTTGGCCGCCGCCGGAGCCACCGCGCCCGCCGGAGTTGCTGCCGACGCCGTCATGGGCTTCGCTTCCGCGCCCGCAGCCGTAGCCACCGGCGCGCCCCACACGAAGGAAGCCCATGCCGGCACGGCCAGCAACATCCACATGAACCTGCGCGGGGCCATCATCGGAGCCCCACGGCGCTGAGCGCGATGATGAACAGGATCACGAACAGCCCCACCCAGGTGATGGTCCGGTTACGCGCTCCCGAAGGCGTGCGCGTGTCCCACAGCGGTACCAGGAACCACAGAAGCCCACCCACTCCGAACAGCATTACCCCCACCGCTTCGCCCTCCATCATCCCCATTTTGGCCGGGAAGTACTTGAGCGCCTGGTACATGAACAGGAAATACCACTCCGGCTTGATGCCCGCGGGCGCCGAGATGAACGGATCGGCCTTGAATCCGATCTCCCAGGGGAAGGCCACCGCCAGGATGGCCAGCACGTTGAGCACGATCAGCCACAGCAGCAGGTCGCGGAGCACGAAGTTGGGGAAGAACGGCATGTAGCGGCGCTTCTCCGCCGGCAAGGACTTCCAGCCTTCCGGCTCGTGCATCCCCATCATCTGGACCAGCATCAGGTGCGCGCCCAAGATAACCGTGAACACCGCCGGCAGGATGGCCACGTGCAGGCCGTAGAAGCGGGTCAAGGTCGCCGTGCTCACGTCCTTGCCGGCCCGCAAGAGCTCCAGCATCGGCTCGCCCAGCACCGGCAGCACTGCGGCGATGCTGGTGCCCACCTTGGTGGCGAAAAAGGCCAGCGTGTTCCAGGGGAGCAGATAGCCGCTGAACCCAAAGCCCATGGACAACAGCAGCAGGATGAATCCCGAGTACCAGGTGAGCTCGCGGGGCTTTCGGAAGGCCTTGGTGAAGTAGACCGAGAACATGTGGACGAACACCGAGAAGATCATCAAGTTGGCCGACCAGCTGTGGATGGAGCGGATGAGCCAGCCGAACTTGACCTTGACCACGATGAACCGCACGCTCTCGAAGGCGGTCTGGGCGCCGGGCTGGTAGTACATCAGGAGCAGGATTCCGGTCACCACCTGGATGATGAACAGGAACAGGCTCACACCGCCGAAGTAGTACCAGAACGATCCCACGAATTGCGGGACCTTCTTTTTGGCGGCGAACTCCCGGATGGGCACCAGGTCAATTCGCTCCTGGACCCAGGCCTCCAGCTTGTCTTTCAGGCCGCCCATCGTTTCCCCCTCACGCCTTCGACACGATCACGTCGTCACCCTTGACGACCACTTTGTATTCCTGGAGCGGCTTCGGGGGCGGGCCGGCGATGTTGCGGCCATTCAGGTCGTACATGCCGTTGTGGCAGGCGCACCAGATCTTCTGCATGTCGGGGCGGTACTGCACGGTGCACTGGAGATGCGTGCACACGCCGGAAAACGCGCGCATCTTGCCGTCCGGGCCGTTGAGCAAGATGGCCGGCGCGCTGCCAAACTTGAACACCACGGAGTGATTGGGCTTGAGATCCTTGAACTTGGCGGCGACCACGCTGGTGGGCTCGGCCTCGCTCTGGGGCGGGACCTTGAGGTACTCGAATATGGGGAACAGCACGGATCCCAGCCACCCCACCACCCCGATCCCCAGGAGGTTGTTGAGGAAGGATCTCCTGGAGATATTCTGATCCACACCGGGCTCCATCACGCCTCCTGGACGGTCAGCAGTATTCGTAACACCCGAAACCGCCGAAGAGCGGTCCCCGGCGCCGATCCTTACCAGTGTTGCAATGGCCGCGCCAGCAAGAATTCGATCCGGGAGCTGGCGCTAAAGCCAAGGTGAATCGCGGGATAAGAAGTGAGTGCGGAGCCGTGGAGTCCGTCGATGCGGCCCGAAATGGCACCGGAAGACTGACATGCTGTCAGGGGAAGCGCCTCCGTGTCAAGCTGGAGGGTGGTCTGTGGGGCGCGCTTGACTCTAACCCATGCGGTACCAATAATGAATGGAACCAAGGAGATGCCCATGCCCAGCGCGCGATCGTTCCGAGTCCTGCTGTGTTCCACTGCCGTAGCGGCCGCCCTGGCGACCGGCCTGCTGGCGGTGCCGCCCAATTTGGCCACCGCCGCCAGGGCCAAGTCCGGGAAGGCGGCATCGAAGCACAAGAAGCGCCCTGTCGTCGCTGCGCCTGCCGCCGCCCCGACCGCCGCCACCCCGCCCGACTCCCTGGCGCATCCCGTGGCCGTGGCGCCCAAGCCCGCAGTCCCCACCGACTCGCTGCCCAGCGGAAAAGCCGGCGAACTCACCATCATCGAACTCGGGGACGTCCAGCGCATCATGGCCAAACGCGCCGCGATGATCCTGGACGCCCGCTCGACGGAGCGCTTTGCCGAAGGGCACATTCCGGGCGCGCGAAACCTGTACGTGGATCAGTTCGACAACTTCTTTCCCGAGCTCGAGCCGTTGCTGGATAAGGGCGGGCAGATCGTGGTGTATTGCGACGGCGTGGATTGCGACATGGCCAGGGAGCTGGGCTACCGGCTCATGCCTCTGGGCTATACCAATCTGCTGTACTACAAGAAGGGCTGGGAGGAGTGGATGGCCACCAAGCAGCCGCGGGAGCCCTAGGCACTGTCTGAAAATTGGAATCGCAGGTATCGCTGGAGCATCGCGAGCTTGATCATGGCCAGGAAATTCACCGCCAGCTTCTCGAACCGTGTGCCAACGCGGCGGCACTCCTTGAGCCATCCGATGCAGTTCTCGATCACGTGGCGCTGCCGGTAGGCCTCTTTGTCCAACTCGATCGGACGACCCCGATGCTGCTCCCTTTGATCACTGCGTTGGGCAATCACGGCGCCGATCCCATGGTCGCGCAGCCACTCCCGGATCCGCGGATAACTGTAGCCCTTATCGCCCGCGTAGCGCTCCGGCCTGCGCCGGGGAGGACCC
>JANXVU010000144.1 GCA_025351485.1 Candidatus Eiseniibacteriota bacterium
CGGCCGACGCCGGCTTTTGGTTTCTGGATCATGGCTGCCGGGTTTTGCTAAGATTCGGCTCGCGGGGGGGCGTCCCGAGGTGCTAACCTCATTCGCGCCAGTGTGGTCAGCACTTCCGTTCGTTGAAGTCGACCAATCTTCCCCGCCGGGCAGGCCCTTCACGTTCCCGGGGCCGCGCCTTCTTTGACGGCCCTTCCAGGAGATGCACGCTTGCCATTCTATCTTTCCGGCACTTTCGGGGACCGGAACCAATCCTGGCCCCTGGACTCCGCGGTCCTCTCGGTGGGCCGATCCTCGCGCAACGCCCTGCACATCCCCGACGCCACCGTCTCCAAGGAACACGCCGAGATCCTGGTGCGGGACGACGGGATCTACATCCGCGACCTGGGGAGCCGCAACGGCACCCGGGTCAACGGCAAGGACGCGGGAGAGCCGATCCGCATCCACCTCGGGGACCGCGTGGAGGTGGGCAGCTTCTCGCTGGTGGTCACGGACGGCGAACCCACGCAGCGCGTCCGGTTCAGCGAATCCAGCGTCATGAGCTCCTCCATGCAGCTACGCGTCGACGCTAAGCTCGACCAGCGGGTCAAGTCCGCCACCCAGGGCTCCGGGTCGCTGGTGCACCTGCTGGCCGAGGCGGGCCGGCTGCTGGTCCTACCGCGGCCGCTCCAGGAGACTTGCGACCAGATCCTGGAAATCATCGAAAAGGCCGTGCCGGCCTCGCGCTACGTGCTGCTGCTGAAGGAGGAGGGGGGCGGCCTGAACCAGATCGCCGCCCGCCACCGCGGCGGGCGCGCCGGCCAGCCGCTGGCGCTCTCGCGCTCCATCGCCAAGACCGTGATCGAGGAGTGCACTTCGGTTCTCACCGGGGACGCCGCGCTGGACTCCCGGTTCAACATGCAGCAGAGCATCGTGGCCCAGTCGGTCCATTCGGCCATGGCGGTGCCGCTGTTCGACAACGACAAGGTTCTGGGGCTGGTCTACGTGGACAGCCAGGACGTGCGGATCACGTTCGGCGAAGAAAACCTCGAGGTGCTTTCGCTGCTGTCCAACATGGCGGCAGTCAAGATCACCAACGCCCGGTTGCTCGAAGCAGAAGCGGCCCGGGCGCGCATCGCCCAGGAGCTGGCGACCGCCACGCGCATCCAGCGGGCGCTCTTGATCGCCGCGCCGCCCGAGGTGCCGGGCTACGAGATCGAAGCTTTCCTGGAAACGTGCTTCGAGGTGGGCGGCGATCTCTACGATTTCTACGTGCGCAAGGACGGCTCGCTGGTGTTCCTGGTGGGGGACGTTTCGGGCAAGGGAGTGGGGGCATCGCTGCTCATGTCCTCGTTCCTCGCTTCGGCCCGCGTTCTCTACGACGTTTCCGACGACATGGGCGAGCTGGCCACGCGTCTCAACGCCATCCTGCACCGGCACACCGAGGCCATGCACTTCGTGACCGGCATCGTGGGCGTCCTCGAGCCCTCGACCGGAACGCTGCGCTACGTGAACGCGGGGCACCCGTCGGCGGCCCTCGCCGCCGGGGGTGCCACCCGCACCCTGGAAAGCACCGCGCCGCCGTTCGGCATCCTGGGCGATTTCAATTTCGTGGAGGAGCGGGTGGAGATGGCTCCGGGGGAGATCCTGGCCCTGTTCACCGACGGCATTCCCGAGGCCAGCCGCGGAGAGGAACTCTTCGATGACGAACGCCTGCATGCCGCCCTGCACGAAATGGCCGTTTCCGACGCCCTGTCCGCCATCCGCCAGCACATCCTGCACCGCGTACACGAGTTCGTGCAGGACGAGCCGCGCGGGGACGACATCACCCTGCTCCTGATCCGCCGCCGGGCCTGAGACTCCACCATTCCATAATATCGGCACGTCCCTTCCCAGAGGCAGGGGGTGGCCCCCCTCGCTGTAACCGCTTTCAATATCTCCTTGACACTTGGTGCCCCGGCATGTAATCGTTTACATCGCACCGACGTACATCAGGTTCCAGCCCCCCGGCTGGGATCTCCATCGCAACAGTGCCGAGCCAATCGGTCACGGAGCCATTCATGGCGACCATCCGGGATGTGGCTCGCGAAGCGGGTGTGTCCATCGCCACCGTATCGCGGGTCTACAACCAGACTTCCCTGGTCAGCGAACCCACCGTCCTGCACGTGCGGGCGGTGGCTGCACGCATGGACTATTGGCCCAACGGGGCTGCCCGCAGCCTCATCACCAACCGGACTAACGCCCTCGGGGTGCTGCTCCCGGACCTCTACGGCGAGTTCTTCTCCGAAGTGATCCGCGGCATCGACCTGGCCGCCCGGCGCGAGAAGTACCAGGTGCTCGTCTCCAGCTCCCACTCCGATACCGAGGCCCTGGTGGCCGCGGTCCGTTCCATGCGTGGACGAATCGACGGGCTGGTGGCCATGGCTCCCGATGCCCACTCGGCGGCGGCCATCCGCGGTTTTACCCGCAATTTTCCGGTGGTACTGCTGGAGCCGGGGCTTGAGGTCGGGGAATGCGGCGCGATCTCGTTGGACAATTACTCCGGGGCGCTGGAAATGGGCCGGCACCTGCTGGGCCTGGGCCACCGGGGCATCGCCACCATCCGCGGGCCGCTGGGTAACGTGGACGCCGAGGAGCGCCTTCGGGGCTTCCTGGCCGCCTTTGAAGAGGCGGAAGTGCCCTTCAACGAGAGCCTGGTGATCCAGGGTGATTTCACCGAATCTTCAGGGTTCCTTTGCGCCGAGTTGCTGCTCAAGCACCGTCCCCGTCCCACGGCGGTCTTTGCCGCCAACGACTGCATGGCCATCGGCCTGATCAGCGCTCTTCGCGACGCCGGCCTGCGGGTGCCGCAGGACCTGGCGGTGACGGGTTTCGACGACATTGCCATCGCCCACTACATGAGCCCGCCCCTGACCACCGTGCGCGTGGACGCCTACGAACTGGGGGACCGCGCGGTGCGGCAGCTGGTGCCGCTGGCCCGGGGCACCAAGGGCGCGCAGTGCACGCACGAGATTGTCCCGACATCGCTGGTGGTCCGCGCATCGTGCGGGTCCAACCAGGTGCGCTCCGCGGAGGCGGCGAGGCGCCGCCCGGGCGGGCGTGTCATGGGCGGGGAAGCATCCGCGGACATCCCCGATGCGGGACCGCGAGAGATGCCCAGTTGAGGATTCCAGGTACCAGTTTTCTTCCTTCATCCACATCTACAGCCACGGAGGTCTCGAACATGAAGAAAGGACTGACGGCCGCGCTTCTATTGTGCCTGGCGCTGGCGTCCCAAGGCCCCGCGCAGGCTTCCCCGCTGCGCGCGGACGTAATCTGGGCCCGTTCCACCGCGGGGCAGCCGATTACGCTGGACGGAGTTCTAGACGAGTCGGCGTGGGCCAAGGCGGAATCGGTGATCATCCAGTACCGCGTGAACACGGGCGACCCCGGAAGCGGCTGGAAGGAAGAGGGTGGAGTGATCGCAACCGACAAGACCTATGCGACGCTGAAGTTCCTGACGGTGGGCAACTACCTGTACATGGGTGCGACCGTCAAGGACGCCTCCATTGGCGGGTCCAATCTGTTCAACCGTTTCGACGGATTCCTGATGGGGATCAAGGACCACGCGAACGCCAGCCGTCCGGCGCCGGTGTCCGAGTACCTGTATTCCTGGTGGAACCCGGACGACTCCCTGGGGGCCATCTCGACCTCCGCCCAGCCGACGTTCCGCGGCCGGTGGTCCTTCAACAACCTTACGCCGCGCGACTCGACCATGATTGCCAACTGGGACGCGCGGATCAAGGTGCAGGGAACTCCCAACAGCGACGTCGTGCCCGACACCGGCTACACGGTCGAGATGCGCTTCAACCTGGCCTCCGAGGGCTACGACGTGACCCAGGCCGCGGGCGACATCGTCGAGTTCAACATCTCGGTCTACGACTGCGACTGGTTCTGGCCGCTCCAGATTCCCAAGTTCAGCATCAACCGCACCTGGTGGCAGGACCCGTGGGGCAACACCGCGTACTACTCCGACGTCAAGATGCACGCCAGCCCGTCCGTGACCATCAACTCCGGCGCGGCGCCGTTCGTCGGGCCAGACCTGGTGATCCCCAACGCGGCCTCCTATGCCAGTCCGGTCATCGACGGAAGGCTGACCGATGCGGTCTGGCAAGCGGCCCCGAAGCTGGACATCCGCTACGGCGACACCGCGCTGCGCGCGGGTTACTCCGGCACCGGTCCGTACCGTTCCGGCCAGTACCAGCCTCCTGTGAACGCCGGGCAGGCTTCCATCGTGGACCCCGGCGACGCGACCGTGCGCTACTTCTTCAAGGGCGACTCGCTCTTCCTGGGCTTCGACGTTCGAGACAAGGCGGTGCAGTACGTCGCCGCCAACACGGACCGCTGGGACGGCTTTACGGTCACCATCGACGACCGCGGTGTCCGGAACGCCGACCACGTGCTGACCCCGCGACAACTCACTTTCCAGGTGGGTCCCACGGGCCTGGCGCTGCCCCAGGACTACCTTCCCTACATGCGCGACACGCTGTTCGCCGCCAAGGTGGCCCTGCAGCTCAAGGGCGGCACCACGGTGGACACGTTCGGCGTGACCCCGGATTCGGGCTATACCGCGGAGTTGATGATCGACCTGACCAAGCTGGGCTATCCGCACGGCCTGGGGGATGGGATCCTCTACTTCGGCGTGGACCTGATGGACGGAGATTCGTTCATTCCGTTCACCGACAGCTACGGCTCCCGCACCTGGTGGTTCCTGGAGCACGGAGGCCCCGACGGGCCGGCGTTCGCGTACATGGACCCGGCCACCCAGCTGGCCACGGCGGTGGGGGATGGGCCCACGGGCAACCGGCGCCTGGCGCTGCTCGGCAACGCGCCCAATCCGTTCGCGCGCAGCACCACCATCCGCTACTCGCTCCCCGAGGCGTCCAACGTGCGCCTGGAAGTGATCGATGTGGATGGACGGCGGGTGTCCAGCCGGGCGCTCGGCCTCCAGCAGGCGGGCAACCAGGAAGTCCGGTTCGACCGGACCCGCGGGGACAAGAACGGCGTCTATTTCTATCGCCTGATGTTCAGCGATCCGGGGACGGGGGCCAGCCGGTCCACGCTCTCGGGACGCATGCTGTTGCTCGATTAGCAACTGAACTGCCAGGGTTGGATCCGGGGGGCGGGGCGCCCTGCCCTCCGGATCGCTCTCTTCAAATTGAAAGCGTCCGGGGCTCGCTACGATGGATCGCGGCAAATGGGGTAGTTGGTTGGCGGTTCCGGTGCTGGCGTGCGCCCTCGCGGCGCTGCTGGTTCCCTCGCGCGTCCTCGGGGGCACGACCGGCAAGCTGGCCGGAAGGG
The DNA here is from genome assembly GCA_025351485.1 of Candidatus Eiseniibacteriota bacterium. GTDB lineage: Bacteria > Eisenbacteria > RBG-16-71-46 > RBG-16-71-46 > JACRLI01 > JANXVU01. The sequence goes on from JANXVU010000144.1 coordinate 5,320, forward strand.
TCACGGACTCGCAGAAGCAGCCCATCGTCGGGGCCAACGTGGTGATCCCCGCGATGCGGATGGGAATCGCCACGGATGCCGACGGACGCTACACCCTGCTCAATATTCCTCCCGGAAAGATCGACGTGAAGTTCAGCTCCATCGGGCACCGCACGTCCATCGTCCGAGAAGTCGAAATCTCTTCCGACAACACCTATCGATTGGACCAGGTGCTCGCGGACACCACCTTTGCCGTCAAGGAAGTGGTGGTGACGGCCACGGCGCCGGTGGTGAAGACCAACCTGACCAGTTCCGTCGTCAGCATCGGCAGCGACCGGATCAAGGCGCTTCCGGTGCAGGACCTCCAGGACGTGGTCAATCTGCAGGCCGGCGTGGTGGACGGGCATTTTCGGGGCGGGCGCCTGGGAGAAGTTCAGTTCCAGGTGGACGGCGTCTCGGTGAACAACCCCTACGACAACTCCTCGACCCTGCGGCTGGACCGTTCCCTTCTGCAAGAGGTCCAGGTGATCAGCGGCACGTTCGACGCCGAGTATGGGCAGGCCATGAGCGGCGTGGTCAACGCGGTGCTGAAAAGGGGCACCGACAAGTTTCGGTTCAACGGCGAGGTCTATACCGGCGGATTCGTGTACGCGGGGGCTGATCGCCTGGTGGACTTCAAGCTGCGCGCCGACGGGGCCCAAAACTTCCAGGCCAGCCTGAGCGGGCCGGTGGGCCTTCCGGAGACCTATTTCCTGGTCAACGCCCGCCGGGCCATCGCGAACGACTATCTGTACGGGCGGCGGGTGTTCCTTCCGACCGATAAGTCCAACTTCGAGACCAAGGTGCTGCATCCCACCGGGGACAGTGCGGAAGTCCCGCTCGGTTACTCGCGCGAGTGGTCCGGCGTGGCCAAGCTCACCAACCGCTCACTGGAGAACACCGAGATCAACTACCAGGCCATCTGGAACGTCGTGGATGGCCGGCGAACCAGCTACGCCTTCAAGCTCAACCCCGACGGCGCCTCCGCTCAGCGCACCCGCTCCGTCTCGCACGGCCTGGACGCGACCCACACGGTGGGCAAGGCCACGGTCTACAAGATGGTCGCCCGCCAGAATTACTTCGACTACCGGGACATGGCCTACGACGACCTGTACGACGCCCACTACGACTCGGCCGGACCGCTGATCTCCGAGCCCGGCTACGATCCCAACGCGGTGCTGCAGGGGGTGGACTTCACGCGCTTCGTGCAGAAGACCAAGACCTGGGTGCTGAACGCTTCCGTGACCAGCCAGGTTTCCCAGGTCCAGCAGATCAAGTTCGGGTCGGATGTGCAGCTACCCAGGATCGAGTTCGGCACTCCAGGATTCCTGAGCTTCTCCACCAAGGGCGGCACCCAGCAGTTGATCCGGCACGTGAACGAGCCGCCGGACTTTCCGCCGGTGAGCGTGTACAAGCCGCTGGAAGTGTCGGCCTACGGGCAGGACGATCTGGAATGGAGCGACATCCACGTGCGCGCGGGCCTTCGGTTGGACTACTTCGACGCCCGCTCCACCATTCCTAGCGACCTGCAGAACCCGGCGGACTCCATCCAGGGAGCGCCGCGTTCCCATCCCCAGGCCACCACGGCCAAGTGGGCCATCTCGCCGCGCCTGGGGGTTTCCTATCCCATTTCAGACCGGGCAGCGTTGTTCTTTTCTTACGGGCACTTCACCCAGAACCCTTCTCTGGGAAACGTCTTCGGGAACGCCGACTACTCCATCCTGGCCCGGTTGCAGGCGGGCGACCAGGCCACCCGCTTCGGGGTGATGGGAAACCCCGACATCAAGCCCGAGAAATCGGTCCAGTACCAGTTCGGATACAAGCACTCGATCAGCGACGACCTGGGGCTCGACGTCAGCATGTTCTACAAGGACATCCGCGACTGGCTGGGCGTGGAGTTCATCTCCACCTACACCCAGGCCGAATACGCACGTTTTACCAACGTGGACTTCGGAAACGTGATGGGATTCACCGTGGCTCTGACGCGGCGCCAGGTGGGGCTTTTCAGTGGCACCCTGGACTACACCTTCCAGATGGCCCAGGGAAATTCGAGCGATCCCCGGGAAACGGCAACCCGGGCGGCCGCCGGGGAGGACCCGCGGCCCCGGCAGGTGCCCCTGAACTGGGACCAGCGCCACACGCTAAACCTGACCGCCTCGCTCTCGGAGCCCGGAAAGTTCAACGTGAGCGCGATCGTCAAGGTGGGCGGGGGCCAGCCCTACACGCCGGCCAACTCCATCGGATTCGGAAGCGGACTGGAGACCAATTCCGGCCGCAAGCCTGCTTCGGCCCTGGTGGACCTGCGCGCCGAGAAGAACTTGAAGGCGGGAGACCTGGCGATCACCGTGTTCTCGCGGGTGTTCAATGCGATGGACACGCGGTTCGTGAACGGGTTCGTCTTCGGAAATTCGGGGAGCCCCGACTACTCCCGCTACCCCTCGGCCGACCGGGCCCAGCTGGCCGATCCCACCCGCTTTTACGGACCCCGGAGGATTGAATTGGGGATGACGGTGAGCGCGCCATGATGACCCGCCGGGTGTTTCACATCGCGCTTCTACTTGGAGCCCTCGGCTCCCTCGGGGTGCCGCCTGCCGCCCGGGCCGATCTCGCCCCGGTGGTACCCGCGAACCTGCGCGGACGGCTGGATGCGGAGCGCGCCGGAACGCATGACGCCAACAACATGCGCACGACGTTCTGGAACTACGGAATGGTGGGGGACTATCCGTCGGATCCCGGCAACGTCGACCTCTCGGTGTTCCACTCCATGGAAGTGCCCAAGGGCACCGGCATGAACTACAGCGACGGCGTCACGCCCTTCGTGCTGGCCAAGATCAAGCAGCGCGACGGCAGCGACTCCTACATCATGGAGACCGGCTACCGCGAACGGCAGGCCATCAGCGCCTACCGAAACACCGTGATGCGCTTCGAGCCCCGTCCCGGGTTCTTCCAGGCCGACCCCAAGATCAACAAGGGCCGCTCCCCGGCGATCAGCAACGACCCGCGCACCTGGCCCGGCACCTGGCCCGACAAGCAGCTGGATCGGGATGATCCGGGCTGGAACGGCAGCTGGAACGGCTATTTCGGGAAGCGCCCGGCGGCCGACCAGGAGAGCTTCTCAGTGATGGACGACGACTTTTACGACGCCTGGGACTTCTATCCCGATTCGCGGGACACCACCCGACGCGGCCTGGGGCTGCGCGTGGAAGTGCGCGGGTTCCAGTGGGCCAATCCACAGGCCGGCAACGTGATCTTCTGGCACTACGACATCATCAACGAGGGCACCACCGACTACGACGACAACGTCATCTTCGGCCTGTACATGGACGCCGGCGTGGGCGGCTCGGCTTTCTCGTGCGACGGCATCTACGAGTCGGACGACGATAACGCCTACTTCGACAAGTCCTCCGGCCTCAACCTGGTCTACACCTACGATAACAACGGGCACGGCGTGGACCTGCGGGGCAACTGCAGTCCCACCGGATACCTGGGGTATGCCTATCTGGAAACCCCCGGCAACGCCGAGAACGGCATCGACGACGATGAGGACGGCATCACCGACGAGAGCCGCAGCAGCGGGCCCGGCCAGCACATCGTCGGCAAGGAGGCGATCCGCGCGTACGCCGAATCCCACTACAACATGGACAAGTTCGAGGCCTACTACGGCCCGCTGGAGAACCGGCCCGCCTACCGCAACGGCAGCTGGTGGACCGGCGACGAGGACATGGACTGGGACCCGGAGTTCGACGACGTGGGCGCCGACGGCGTCGAGGGGACCCACGACACCGGAGAAGGGGACGGCATGCCCACCGCCGGGGAGCCCAATTTTGACAAGACCGACGTGGACGAATCGGACCAGATCGGCCTGACCGGTTTCAAGATGAACCGGATCAAGTCGGGCGCCGGTAACCCGGACCAGACCGCCGACGGGATCGTCTTCTACACCGACAGCCAGAACTGGCCGCAGCGGCTTTACGAGAAGTGGACCGACCCGTTCACTCCCTCGCACTTCGACTCGGCGGTGGCGTCCAACTACAACATCGGCTTCCTGTTCGCCTCCGGCCCGTTCAAGCTGCGCGCGGGCCAGCAGGAGCGCTTCAGCCTGGCTCTGGCGTACGGGGCCGACCTGACCGAGCTGAAGAGCACGGTCAAGATCGTCAAGGCGATCTATGCGGCCAACTACCAGTTCGCCACGCCTCCGCCGGTGCCCACGCTGACCGCGGAAGCAGGAAGTCACTATGTGCGGTTGTCCTGGGATGACGTGGCGGAGCGAGGGATCGACCCGGTGGTGCATACGGACGACTTCAAGGGCTACCGGATTTACCGCTCCACTGACCCCAACTTCCTGGACGCCAAGGTGATCTCCGATGGCCGCGGGAGCGGCGCGTTCGGATACCGGCCGGTCGCGCAGTTCGACCTGAAGGACGGCCGGTCGGGGTTCTCCAGGGTGCTGGTGGGTGGGGTGGCGTACTACCTGGGCGACCAGACCGGGCTCACCCACACCTGGACGGACACCACGGTGACCAACGGGCAGGAGTACTACTACGCGGTCACGTCCTACGACTATGGGCCCAAGTACGCGTTCAAGAACGACTCGCTCGAGTTCTATCCCTCGGAGAACGCCATCTCGGTCTCCCGCACTCCGCGCGGGGGCGTGATCCTGCCCCAGAACGTGGTGGCGGTGCGCCCGAATCCCCGGGTGGGTGGATTCATGCCCGCGAGCGCCGACACCGTGACCCGCATTTCCGGGGAAGGGGTCGGTACGCTCAAAGTCCGGATGATCCAGTCGGCCCAGGTCCCTGACGGCCACGTCATGCACATACGTTTCTTCGCGCCCGACCCGGACAGCATCCGGGCGACCGAATACACGCTGGTGGACAGCACCACGGGCGCCACGCTGATCGCGCACGGCCAGGACCTGGAGGGGCTCGGGATCGGACCGGTGGGGGCCGGGCTCCTGCCGGTCGCCATGACGGACAGCGTCCCCCAGGTGGACTTGCAGGGTTCCACGTTCCGGGACGGCAGCGCCACCACCGTGGGCCTGAAGATCACCTACCTGCCCGGCCTGACCAAGAACCGCCGGCGGCCGGGATACCCCGAGAACTTCACCGTCACCTTCAGCGGGACCGTGATCGACACCTCCTACAATTACGACGATTTCAGGTTCAAGGCCGTACCGATCAAGTTCCGGGTGGTTGCGCACGGCCCGGACGGCGACCGCAAGCTGTTCGTCCGCTTCCGTGAATCGACGAACAAGGACAGCACCCTGAGCCGGGTCGACGAATCCTTCGATGTGCTGACATTCGCCCCGGGGTTCACCGGCGCCCAGACGACATGGCGGGTGCAGCTGGACACCACGGGAGCGGCCGCCCGGGGCGGCCTGAAACTCCCCGGAGACGGCGATGTGTACGACTTCCGCCTGCGCAAGCCCTTCGGAGACGGCGACGCGTTTCGGTTCGTGACCACCGGGGAAAGGGTGGATGCCGCCGGGGCCAGGGCGGCTTTCGTGGAGAAGCCTTACGTCGTGCCCAACCCGTACGTGGGCTCGGCCAGCTTCGAGCCGGAGCGATTCGCGGTTTCGGGCCGCGGGGAGCGGCGTATCGAGTTCCGCGCGATTCCCAAAGATGCCACGATCCGGATCTATACGGTGCGGGGAGAACTGGTGCAGACCCTTCACCAGAACGGATCGCGCGAAGGCTTCGTGCCCTGGAATCTGCGCACCAAGGACAATCTCGATCTGGCCCCCGGCCTGTACATCTATCACGTGGACGCGCCCCTGGTCGGCACTTATGTCGGCAAGTTCGCGGTGCTGAAATGAGCGCGGCGGCGGCGGTGAGAAAGTTTCGGAACTTCTGTGGAGCGGCCGTGGCGCTGGCCCTGTTCGCGTGCGCGCCTGCGGGTGCGCAGAGCAATACCGGCACGTCCCTCGGGTCCTTCCTGCTGATCGAGCCGGACGCCCGAATCGCGGGCATGGGCAACGCCGGGGCCGCTTCCCGCGCCGGGCTGCAGTCGGTCTATTACAACCCGGCGGGGATCGGGCTACTGTCCAGCTACGGGGTGGAGTTCACGCACAGCGATTGGCTGGCCGGGATATCCTACCAGTACGCTGCGGTGGCGGTGCCGGTGGGCAGGTTCGGAAGCCTCTACGGAAGTGTCACGTCGCTCAATTCCGGCGACATCGACGTCCGCACGGTGGACCAGCCCCTGGGTACCGGGGAAAAGTTCAGCGCTTCCGATCTCGCGGTATGCCTGGGATACGGCCGGATGATCTCGGACCGCTTCAGCGCGGGGTTCCAGGTGTCCTACATCCAGGAGACCATCTGGCACAGTTCGGCCGGCACCGCCGCGCTCAGCGTGGGGACTCTCTACCAGCTTTCCGACGACGGGCTCCGTATCGGGGCCAGCCTCGAGAACTTCGGCGCGCGCGCCGGCTTTTCGGGCCGCGATCTCAGGATCGTCTACGACCCCGACCCCTCGAAGCACGGAGACAACAGCCAGCTTCCCGGCGAGGTGTTCGCGGACAAGTTCCCGATCCCGGTGCTGTTCCGGGTGGGACTGGGCATGCCGTTCAAGCTCTCGACCGACCTGGCGATGGATTGCGAGGTGGACGCGTTCCACCCGAGCGAGAACACCGAGAGCATGAGCATGGGCGCCGAACTCACGCTCAAGAAGGCCCTGTCCATCCGGGCCGGCTACCAGAACCTGTTCCAGAAGGACAGCGAGGAAGGTTTGACCGCGGGCGCCGGATTCAAGGGCTCCAGCGAGGACATTCACTATCACGTCGAGTACGCGTGGGCCGATCACGGGCGCCTCGACCACACCAGCCGCTTCACGCTGGGAGTCACGTTCTAGGGAACCGTTGAGACACAGGCCCCCGGGGGCCGCTGGAAAGGCAAACATGCGCAGAATCAGTGGGATCATCCTTGGACTTCTTCTTTGCGGCTCCCTGGCTCGGGCGCAGGGCACGGACGCCTTGCTGGACACCCTCCAGCACACCGGCTTCAACTATTTCTGGTACGAGGCCAACCCCGCCAACGGCCTGATCAAGGACCGCAGCACGCCCGGATCGGTGTGCAGCATCGCCTCGACCGGATTCGGCCTGACCTCGATCTGCGTGGGCATCGACCACGGGTGGGTCACCCGCAGCGAGGGAACGGACCGGGTCCTGACCACGCTGCAGACCTTCTGGAACGGGCCGCAGGGAAGCGCCATCGACGGCATGATCGGTTACAAAGGTCTCTACTACCACTGGCTCGACATGACCACGGCCACGCGCACCTGGGACTCCGAACTCTCGACCATCGACACCGCGCTGCTTTTCGCGGGCATCCTGGACGCCCGCCAGTATTTCAATGGCGCCGATCCCAGGGAACAGCAGATCCGCGAACTGGCCGACTCGATCTACTTCCGGGCCGACTGGGAATTCATGCGAAACCACAATCCCGGAATCCTGATGGGTTGGAAGCCGGGAGTGGGGGGGTTCGCGGGGTTCAACCAGTGGATTGGCTACAACGAGGCCATGATCCTGTACATCCTGGCCCTGGGCTCGCCCACCCACCCCGTCACGCCCAATGCCTGGACCGCCTGGACCGGCGGCTACGTGTGGCAGACCAATTTCGGCATGTCATGGGTGAGTTGCCCTCCGCTTTTCACCCACCAGTATTCGCAGGGTTGGATCGACTTCCGGGGCATCAAAGATGCCTACATGACCACCAAGGGCAGCGACTACTTCGAGAACTCCCGCCGCGCCACGCTGGTGCAGCGCTCCTACTGCAAGTTCAATCCTTCGCACTGGATCGGATACGGGGACAGCCTTTGGGGGATCACCGCTTCCGATGACAAGAGCGGCTACCTGGCCCATGGCGCCCTGCCGCTGCAGAGCGAGAACGGCACCCTGGCTCCCACGGCGGTGGTCGGCTCCCTTCCGTTCGCACCGGAGTACGCGCTCCCTTGCATCCGGAATATGTACAACAGCTACCCGCTCCTGTGGGGCACCTACGGCCTCAAGGACGCCTTCAATCCCACCCAGGGCTGGTACGGTCAGGCCTATCTGGGCATCGACGAAGGGCCGATCGTGATCATGATCGAGAACTACCGCACCGGCCGGGTGTGGAGCCGGTTCATGCAGGACAGTCGTATTCGCCAGGGACTGATCGCGGCCGGCTTCAGCGGCGTGACCGGAGTCGGGCATGGTCCGATCGAGGGATCCCGCGCGGCCGAGCTGTCCCAGAACACGCCCAATCCCTTCCGGCGTTCATCGGAAATCCGCTACAGCCTGACCCGCCCGGGCCACGTCCGGCTGGCGCTGTTCGACATGGGCGGACGGCAGGTTCGCCTGCTGGCCAACCAGATGGAGCAGGCGGGATCCCACCAGGTTTCGCTCCGCGCCTCGGGACTCCCCAGTGGTGTCTATCAGTACCGGCTCGAGACCGGTGGGACCAGCCTGGTCAAGAAGTGCGTCCTGGTTCAGTGAACAGAAAAGACTCTCCGGGGATCCTCATCGACCGCGCCACGGAAACGGCGCCCCAGGGGCCGTCCGCGGCGGCGCTGCTGGACGGGCGCGTGCTGGGCGACCGCCGCTTCCGGGTGGTGCTGAGCGCGTCCGGGACAGGTTTCTCGTCGTTCGAGGGCGTGGCCCTGACGCGCTGGAGCGGCGACCGGGTCGAAGACGACGGCGGCCTGCTGGTCTATTTGCGCGACCTGGATTCCGGGGCGGTGTGGTCGGTGGGCCGCCAGCCGATGGGGTGGCCGGCCGACCATTGCGGGGTGGAGTGGACCCCGGGAGCTGCCATTCTCACCTCCCGGAATGCCGGGATCGAAGCGCGCATGGAGGTCTGCGTGGCGCCGGGAGCTCCCGCTGAGCTTCGCCGGATCACGCTGAAGAACCTGTCGGACCACGCGCGCCGGCTGGACCTCACCACCTGCACGGAACCGGTCCTGCAAGACTCCGCCGCCGACGAAGCTCACCCGGCCTTCTCCAAGCTGTTCATCCAGACCGAGGCCGTGCCTGCGCTGGCAGCGCTCCTGGCGCGCCGCCGGCCCCGCGCCAACGGAGAGAATCACCCCTGGCTCGTGCACGGGCTGCAGGGTGAAGGGCCGCTTGAGTGGGAAACCGACCGCGCCAGGTTCCTGGGCCGCGGCCGCGAGACCTCCTCTGCGCTCTCGCTGGAAGCCCGCGAGGGTCTGTCGGGAACGGTGGGGAATGTCCTGGACCCGGTCATGTGCCTGCGCCGCCCGGTGCGCCTCGCCCCGGGCGCCACGGTGCGTTTTGACGTGCTCCTGGGCGCGGGCTCGGACCGCGAACAATCCCTTCAGATGGTCTCGAAGTTTGGCTCGCATGCCGCCGTGGACCAGGCCTTCGATGCCGCCGCTGGCGCGGCGGCGCTTGTCCGCGAGATTGCCGTGGATCGGGAAGAGGAGCTTCGCCTGGAGCACCTCGCGTTCGCCTTGCTTGCGGGACACCCCGGACTTCGGGCGGGCAGGGCGGTCCTGGAAAGGATCCGCCATGTCCCCGGTCCTTCGCCTTCGCCGCTCGTGCGGGCCCGTGAGATCGCGGTGGTGGTCTCCTTCGGCGCCCGAGTGGATCCGGACCGGGCGGCGGAAACGCTGCGGGCCTGCCGCTACTGGAACGCGCTGGGAGTGCCCGCGAAACCGGTCTGGATCGCGGACGAATTTTCGCCCATCGAGGAGGACCTGGCCTCGGGGGCCGTTCGCCAGGAACGCGCCCGGCTGCAGCGGGGTGAAGAAGACAGGCTTGCCGCGGCCGCTCCGCTGTACCTGGCCTCGAATGAATCGCTGGCGGACGCGCACCGCCGGGTGCTCGAGCGCGACCGGTCCGCGGTGCCCGGCATGCGCCTCCAAGCGCCCCAGCCCGGAATCGAACACGGGGCGGAGGACGATTTCTTTTCCGAAGAGCTCCGGCTCTTCAACGGCCATGGAGGGTTCAACCCCGCCTCGAATGAATACGTGATCCGCATGCCCCTGCAACGTAACGGGCGGCTTCGTCTTCCGCCGCTCCCTTGGGTGAACGTGATCGCCAACGAGGACTTCGGTTGCCTCGTGAGCGAAACGGGGAGCGGCTGCACCTGGAGCGGCAACAGCCGCGAGCACCGGCTGACTCCATGGCGGAACGATCCCTTGCGGGACCCGGCCGACGAGGCCCTCTACCTGCGCGACGAGGTGACCGGCGAAGTGTGGTGCCCGCTACCCGGCCCCGCCCCGGCCGCGGGCCCATTCGAGATGCGCCACGGCTTCGGCTACAGCTGCTGCCGGCACCGGCGGGGCACGCTGGATATGGAGACGACGATCTTCGTTCCACGCCACCATTCCGCCAAGGTGTCCATCCTGAAGATCACCAATCGCGGCGCGGCGGCGCGGCGTCTTTCCATCACCGCCTGGCAGCGCCTGTGCCTGGGTAGCACGATGGCGGCCGGGCGGAACGTGGTCACCAGGATCGCCTCCGGGGGAGGGACGATGCTCGCCGGGAGCGCCGCGGATCCCTCCGGAGTGGGCGGGACCGCGTTTGCCGCGGTCTCCGGCCCGGCGGGCTCGGTGGCTGCAAGTTTTTCGGGTGACCGGGAGAGCTTTCTCGGAGTCCGTGGCAGCGCCGCCTGTCCGGCGGCGCTGGCCGTGCCGGGCCCGCTGGCCGGGAGCGTCGGAGCGGGCCTGGATCCGTGCTTCGCCGCGCAGCTTGAGTTCGTGGTCCCTGCCGGGGAGAGCGTTGAGTGCGTCTCCATCCTTGGGTCGGCGGATGGCGAGGCCCGCGCGCTGGAGCTGGCCGCCCTCCTGCGCGCGCCGGGCGAGGCGGCCCGCGCGCTGGCGGAGGTTCGTGCCTTCTGGGAAGACCTGGTCGGTGGGGTGCGGGTGCAGACGCCATCTCCCGCGCTCGATCCCATGATCAACGGCTGGCTCACCTACCAGAACCTGTCCTGCCGGGTGTGGGGGAGGACTGCCTTCTACCAGTCCGGGGGAGCGTTTGGGTTCCGGGACCAGCTTCAAGATTGCGGCGCCCTGGCCATGCTTCGTCCCGACCTGACCCGCGCCCAGCTCCTGCTCCACGCCGCCCACCAGTTCGTGGAGGGCGACGTGATGCACTGGTGGCATCCGCCCCGGAGCCGCGGCATCCGGACCCGGTTCGCCGACGACCTTCTGTGGCTGCCCTACATCGTCACTACCTACATCCGGTCCACGGGGGACTGGGGGGTGCTGGACGAGCAGGCCCGGTTCCTGACCGGACGGATGCTGGCCAAGGGCGAGGACGAGCTGTTCATGGAGCCTTCGGACTCCGGGGAGCGCGCGGACATCTACGAGCACTGCTGCCGGGCGCTGGACCGCTCGCTCGAGACCGGATCGCACGGGCTGCCCTTCTTCGGCACCGGCGACTGGAACGACGGCATGAATCGCGTGGGCCGCGAAGGTCGGGGCGAGAGCGTCTGGATGGGATTCTTCGTGTTCACCATCCTGGGCGAGTTCGCTCCGGTGTGCGACCGTCGCCATGATGGGGCGCGCGCGGAGGCCTACCGCGCGCACCGCGAGAAGTTGCGCGCGGCGCTGAACGACGGCGGCTGGGACGGCGAGTGGTACCGCCGCGCCTACTACGACGACGGCACCCCGCTCGGATCCCACCTCAGCGACGAATGCCAGATCGACGCCCTGGCCCAGGCCTGGGCGGTGCTGTCCGGGGCGGCCCCGGCGGAGCGCGCCGCGCAGGCCATGGACTCCCTGGAGCGCCGGCTCGTCTCCGAGGACGACGGGATCATCCGCCTGCTCACGCCGGCCTTCGCAAAGACTCCGCATGACCCGGGCTACATCAAAGGGTACATTCCCGGGGTGCGGGAAAACGGCGGGCAGTACACGCACGCGGCCATGTGGGTGGTGCGGGCCCTGGCCGAACTGGGCCGGACCGAGCGCGCCGCCGCGCTGCTGGAAATGCTGAGCCCGGTCTCGCACACCGGCAGTCCGGACCAGGTGGCGACCTACCAGGCGGAGCCCTACGTGATCGCCGCCGACGTGTACGGCGAGCCTCCCCACGTCGGCCGCGGCGGATGGACCTGGTACACGGGTTCGGCGGGCTGGATGTTCCGCGTGGCGCTGGAGTCGGTGCTGGGAGTCCGGATGTCGGGAGGGGACACCCTGGTGCTGAAGCCGTGCGTGCCGCATTCCTGGAAGGAATTCCGGGTATCCTACCGGGTACCGGGAAGCGATACGGTCTACGTAATCGAGTACGGCAATCCGCTGGGACGGGGTTCGGCGCTGCAGTCCGTCGCCGTGGATAGCGAGACCCTGGAGATCTCGGAAGGCCAGGCCCGCGTGCCCCTGCAGAGGGACGGCCGGACGCACCGGGTCAGCGTCACCCTGGGTTAGAGCGCGCTTTCGCGCCGCATCTGCCGCCACAGTCGATCGGAGGTCGGGCCTTGTTCAATGGATGGACTCGCATGCGCGCGGCCGCGCGCACGTTGCTCGTTCTTCTGCCGCTGGCGTCTCTGGGCCAGGATGTCTCCGCCCACGCCGCCACATCCGCTCCCAGGCCACCGGCCCCGTCCGCCGGCCTCACGGCCCCACAGGCGGCCTTCCTGGACTCCCTTGAAGAGCGGTCCTTCCGCTTCTTCTGGGATCTCAGCGACTCCACCACCGGGCTCACACCCGACCGCTGGCCTTCCGAATCGTTCTACAGCGTGGGAGCGGTGGGCTTCGCCCTGACTGCCTACCCCATCGGGGCCGAGCGGGGATATGTCAGCCGCGGCCGGGCCGCGCGGCGTACCCTGATCACGCTCCGCTATTTCCTTGCCTCGCGCCAGGACACGGCGCGCGCCGGATCGGTCGGCTACCGCGGCTTCTACTATCACTTCCTGGACCGCAAGACCGGCACTCGCTTCAAGGACGTGGAACTCTCCAGCATCGACACCGGACTTCTTTTGGCCGGGGCGCTGTTCTGCCAGTCCTACTTCGACCGGCCCTACCCCATCGAGACCGCCATCCGAGCTTGCGCCGAATCGCTTTACGCCCGGGTGGACTTTCCGTGGCTCCAGGTGCGCCCGCCCACGCTGTGCCTGGGATGGGGCCCGGAGTCGGGGTTCATGCCCTACGACTGGCGGGGCTACAACGAGACCATGATCTACCACATCCTGGCGATGGGATCGCCCACGCACCCGGTGGGCCCGGAGGTTTGGCCGGCCTATGTCCAAGGCTACAAGTGGGGGAGCTTCGAGGGGCGCGAGCAACTCGGGTTTGCGCCGCTGTTCGGCCACCAGTACAGCCATGTATGGATCGACTTCCGGGGCATCCAGGACGATTTCATGCGCAGCCACCACAGCGACTATTTCCGCAACTCCATCCAGGCGACGCTGTCCCAGTGCGGCTATGCGGTGCGCAACCCCGGTGGGTGGCGCGGCTACGGGAAGAGATTGTGGGGCTTGACCGCCTGCGACGGGCCGGTGAACGGCAAGCTGACCGTGGATGGGCGGGAGAGGGAATTCCACACCTACGATGCCCGCGGCGCATCGCACCCCCGGATCTCCGATGACGGAACCGTCGCGCCCACGGCGGCCGCCGGATCGGTGCCGTTTGCACCGAAAGAGGCGGCGGAAGTGCTGATGGCGATCCGCCAGGACTACGGCCGCCACGCCTATGGCAAGTATGGATTTTACGACGCCCTCAATCCGACCCTGCGGGGAGCTGAGAAAGTCGAGGCGGGCCACATCGTTCCGGGAGTGGGCTGGTTCGACACCGACTACCTCGGGATCGACGAGGGCCCGATCGTGGCCATGATCGAGAACCACCGCTCCGGACTGGTGTGGAAGTACATGCGCCGCAATCCCCACATCCGGCGCGGGCTCAGGGCGGCCGGCTTCCGGGGCGGCTGGCTGGACAAGGCGGCGCGGTGAGGCTGTCGAAGGGGCTTGGAGCGCTGGCGCTGGGGGCCATGCTGGCCGCCGGATCGGGCTGCGCGCGCGGCCCGGCCCCGGGACGCGTGGAGCTCCGGTTCTGGGCCATGGGCCGGGAAGGCGAAGTGGTCCAGGAGCTCGTGGCCGATTTCGAAAAGCTCCATCCGGGGATCCACGTCAGGGTGCAGCAGATCCCTTGGTCGGCGGCCCACGAAAAGCTCCTGACCGGCCACGTGGGAGGGTCCACGCCGGACATTTCCCAGCTGGGCAACACCTGGATCGCGGAGTTCTCCGCGCTGAATGCCGTGGAGCCGCTGGGGCCGTGGCTGGAGCGCTCCAGCGACTGCAATCCCGACAGCTTCTTCGCCGGGATCTTCGACACCAACCGCCTGGAAGGGGTGGTGTACGGCGTGCCCTGGTACGTGGACACGCGGCTGCTCTTCTATCGAAGGGATCTCCTGGGCGAGGCCGGCTACGCCTCCATGCCCACGAACTGGAAGGACTGGCGCGAGGCCATGCGGGCCATCAAGCGCCGCGTCGGGCCAAAACGCTTCGCCATCTTCCTTCCGGCCAATGAGCCGACCCAGGCCGAGATCCTGGGACTGCAGGCGGGGTCCACTCTGCTCAAGGACCATGATTCCCGCGGCGCCTTCCAGGATCCACCCTTCCGCCGGGCGTTCGACTTCTACATCGGGCTCTTCCGGGAGGGACTGGCCCCACCGGTGGGGAACTCCGAGATCGCCAACGTGTACCAGGAGTTCGCCAAAGGCACGTTCGCCATGTACATCACCGGCCCCTGGAACCTGGGCCAGTTCCACGATCAGCTACCCGCGGACCTCCAGGGCAAGTGGGCCACCGCCGCGCTTCCAGGCCCGGAAGGTCCCGAGGGCGGCGTCTCGCTGGCCGGCGGCTCCAGCCTGGTGATGTTCCGTGGATCGAAACACAAGGCCGAGGCATGGCAGTTGATCGAATACCTTTCCCAGCCCGAGCAGCAGCTCCGGTTCTACCATTTGTCCGGGGATCTGCCCGCGCGGCGGGAAGCCTGGCGAGACACCGCGCTTTCCGCGGACCCGCGCTTCCGCTCCTTTGGCGTCCAGTTGGGCCGCGCCGTCTCCACCCCCAAGATCCCGGAATGGGAAAACGTGATCGCCAAGATCCAGGACCAGGCCGAGAGCGTGATCCGGGGGGCAGCCAGCACGGATTCGGCGCTGGCCGCGCTGGACCGGGAGGTGAACGTGCTGTTGGAAAAGCGTCGCTGGTTGCTGGAGCGCAGGCGACTGTCGGGCCAGCCGGTGGCGGAGGCGAAACGATGAAAGGGTGGGTGGAGCGGCAGCAGTCCCGCGCCGCATGGGCGTTCCTTTCGCCGGCGCTGCTCCTGCTCGGGCTGTTCTTCTTCCTGCCGGTGGTCGCGGGGCTGGCGCTGAGCGTTACCGACTTCGACATCTACGCCATCGGCGACTTCTCCACCGTGCGTTTCGTGGGGCTGCGCAACTACGTCCAGGCCTTCACCAACCCGGTGTTCGGTACGGCGCTCCGGAACACCTTCTACTTCGTGCTGGTGGGGGGACCGCTTTCGGTGTTCACGTCGCTGGGCGCGGCGCTCCTGGTGAATGCCCCGCTGGTGCGCTTCCGGACGTTCTTTCGCACCGTGTTCTTCGCTCCGGTGGTGACCACGCTGGTGGCGGTGGCGATCGTGTGGCGCTACCTCTACCACCCCAGCTACGGGCTCCTGAACCTGGCCCTGGGCAAGGTCGGCATCCACCCGATCGACTGGCTGGGGGACCCGCACTGGGCGATGCCGTCGCTGATCCTGCTGGCGGTGTGGAAGAACTTCGGCTACAATATGCTGATTTTCCTGGCCGGCCTGCAGAGCATTCCCGAGGAGTTGTACGAGGCTTCCCGCCTGGACGGGGCCACCGCAGCGGGACGCTTCCGGCACATCACGCTGCCCTCGCTCGGGCCCACGTTCCTGTTCGTCGCGGTCATGACCATGATCGGGCACTTCCAATTGTTCGCCGAGCCCTACGTGATGACCCAGGGCGGGCCGCTCAAGAGCACCACCAGCGTGGTGCTGCTGATGTACCAGGAGGGCTTCAAGTGGTGGCGCCTGGGCATGGCCAGCGCGTTCGCCTTCATTCTGTTCATGATCATGCTGGCGGCAACCTGGATCCAGATGCGCCTGCAAAGGGCGGAGGCGTCATGAGGCGCGGTTTCGGGCGGATCCTGCTGCACGTGGCCTTGGTCGTGGGGGCGATCCTGACCCTGACGCCGCTTTTGTGGATGATCTCGGCTTCGTTCATGGCCACCGGTGAAGCCAACTCCCTGCCCCCGCGGCTGCTTCCGCATTCTCCCACGCTGGAGCATTACGTCGCGCTGTTCGCGCGGCTCGATCTGTCGCGCTACCTGTTCAACAGCGCGCTCAACGCGACGCTGGTGACGACGCTTTCCCTGTGCATCAACGGGCTGGCCGGCTACGCCTTCGCCAAGCTGCGCTTCGGGGGCCGCGACCGGGTGTTCCGCACCCTGATGGCCGCGCTGGTGATCCCGGCCCAGGTGGGCATGCTGCCGTTGTTCCTGTTCCTGAAATACCTGGGACTGGTGAACACCACCTGGGGCGTGATCATCCCGGGCATGTGCAGCATCTTCGGGATCTTCATGATCCGCCAGTACGCGCTGGGAATTCCGGACGAGCTGCTGGACGCCGCGCGCATGGACGGGGCGGGCGAGCTGCGCATCTTCCGCACCGTGGTGCTGCCGCTCCTGAAACCCATCCTGGTGACCCTGGCGGTGTTCACTTTTCTCGGCACCTGGAATGACTTCCTGTGGCCGCTCATCATTCTGAGCGACGACGCGCGCTACACGCTGCCGGTGGCCCTGGCCAACCTGGTGGGGGAGCACGTCGGAGACACCGAGTTGATGATGGCAGGATCGGTTCTGACGATTCTGCCGGTGATGGTGCTGTTCCTGGTGCTGCAGCGCTCCTATATCCAGGGCGTGATGGCCGGGAGCGTCAAGGGATGAGGTTGTTCCTGCCCGTGATCACCCGCCCGTCCTTGGCCGCCGCCCTGCTCGTGCTGCTCGCCCCGTGGGGCCCCGCTCCGGCGCGGGCCGCCGCGGCGCCGGGTGTGGTCGTCGATGACTTCGAGGACGCCTCCCGCTGGTCCGCTCGCCCGGCCGACGGGGTGGAGCTCAAGCTTTCGAGCGACGCGGGCTCGCGGGGAAGATCCCTGCGGCTGGACTTCCGCTTCGTCAAGGGCGGCGGTTACGCCGTGATCCACCGCGATCTTTCGCTGGACCTCCCGGGAAACTACGAGTTCACGTTCAAAGTGCGCGGCCAGTGCCTGCCCAATGACCTCGAGTTCAAGCTGGCGGATTCCAGCGGGGACAACGTGTGGTGGCACAACCGGCGCCGGTTCGAATTTCCCGCCTCCTGGGAGAGCCTGAGCAGCAAGAAGCGGCAGATCGCCTTTGCCTGGGGTCCCGCCGGCGGAGGGGACCTGCGTCACATCGCCTCGATCGAGTTCGCGGTTACTGCCGGAAGCGGCGGAACGGGCACGGTGTGGCTGGACGAACTGGAGATGCACCCGCTGCCGCTGCCGGGAGAAGTGCAGCCGCTTCCGGTGTTGGCCGGCTCCTCGCTTCGCCCGGGCGCGGCGCCCCCGCGCGCGGCCGCCCCTGATTCCATCGTGGGCACCGCCTGGCGGAAGGGCGATCCCGATCCCTGGCTCAAGCTCGACCTGGGTGAGGCGCGCGAATTCGGGGGAGTGGTGCTGGATTGGGCGCCGGGACGGCACGCCGCGGACTACGTGCTGGAGTCCTCCGCGGACGGCAGGCAGTGGACGGCGCTGCGCACGGTCCACGGCGGCAACGGCGGGCGCGATTATCTGTACCTGCCCGAGAGCGAGGCGCGCCTGCTGCGCCTGCACCTCCTGGGCCCCGCTGGAAAGAGTCCGCCGGAACTGCGCTCGCTCAAGTTGGAGCCACTGGCGTGGTCCGCCACGCGAGAAGCGTTCTTCCAGGCCATCGCCGCGGACGCCCCGCGAGGCACCTATCCGCGGGGCATGTCGGGCGAGCAGGTCTACTGGACGGTGGCGGGAGCGGACTCCGACAGCGAGAACGGGCTGCTCAGCGAGGACGGCGCGCTGGAATCCGGCAAGGCCGGCTGGACCCTCGAGCCGTTCGTGCGCGTGAACGGCAAGCTGTGGGGATGGAATGACGTGCACACCGGCCAGTCGCTGATCGGCAGCTGCCTTCCCATGCCCGCGGTGATGTGGGCAGGCCTCCCGGTCCGGGTGGCGATCGGCGCGCGGGGCATCGGGCCTCCCGGCAAATCCTCGATCCTGGCCACCTACGGGATCGAAAATCCCGGGGACACCGCGGTGGCCGTGGATCTCTATCTGGTGGTGCGGCCCTTCCAGGTCAATCCCCCTGCGCAGTTCCTGAACACGCCGGGCGGAACGTCGCCGATCCATGACCTCGATATTTCGTCGACGTTCATCTCCGTGGACGGCCGCAAGGCGGCCCGGGCCCTCACCGCGCCGGACCGTGCGGGCGTCCTGGGCTTCGACCAGGGCGATCCGGTGGAATGGTTGCGCCAGGGCAGGGTGCCCGCGTCCTCGTGGGTGCATGACGAGTTCGGGGCAGCCTCGGGAGTGCTCGCCTACCACGTGGTGATCCAGCCGAAGCAGGAGAAGGACTTCGGCGTGCAGGTGGCGCTGCATTCCATGGACGACGGTGCATGGCTGCCGGCGGGGCGGGCCGATTCGAGCTTCCTGATGGATTCGCTGGTGCATGTGGCCGCCACCCGGTGGCGCGAGCGGCTGCGCCCGGTGCGCCTGGACCTGCCGGGCAACGGCGCCGACGCGGCCAATTCCCTCCGGGCCCAGGTCGGCTACATGCTGGTCAACCGCTCCGGCCCGGCGCTGCAGCCGGGGACCCGGTCCTACGATCGCTCCTGGATGCGCGACGGCGCCCTCATGGCCTCTTCGCTGCTTCGCCTGGGGGAGAACCAGGCGGTCCAGGACTACCTCCTCTGGTACAGCGGGCACATCTTCGAAAACGGCAAGGTCCCGTGCTGCGTGGACCGTCGCGGCTCGGATCCGGTGCCGGAAAACGACAGCGGCGGCGAGTACCTATACCTGATGGCCGAGTACTACCGCTACACCGGCGACCGCGCCACCGTGGCGGCGCTGTGGCCGTACGCCGAACGCGCCGTAGCCTACCTGGACACGCTGCGCCGGCAGCGCCGGACCGACGCGTACCGCGCGCCCGGCAAGGAGCCGTTCTTCGGCCTGCTGCCCGAGTCCATCAGCCACGAGGGTTACTCGGCCAAGCCGATGCACTCCTACTGGGACGATTTCTTCGCGCTGCGCGGTTTCAAGGACGCGGCCTATCTGGCCGGCGTGCTGGGGAAGACGGAAGACGAAGCCCGGATGGTCCGCATCCGCGACGAATTCTCCGCCGACCTCGGTGCCTCGGTGCGCACCGCCATGCGCGCGCGGGGGATCGACTACATTCCCGGATGCGCCGAACTGGGCGACTTCGACGCGACCTCGACCACGATTGCCTTGAATCCTACGGGAGCGGTTTCGGTCCTTCCGGATTCGGCGGTGCGGCGCACCTTCGAGAAGTACTGGGAGTTCTTCGACGCCCGGCGCAAGGGAGCTGCCTGGGACGCTTACACTCCCTACGAGATGCGCACCATCGGGGCATTCGTGCAGCTGGGCTGGCGCGACCGCGCCCACGAACTGCTGGAGTTCTTCCTGGAGGCGCGCAGGCCCCGCGGCTGGGCCCAGTGGCCGGAAGTGGTGTGGAAGGAATCCCGCGTGCCGCATTTCATCGGGGACCTGCCTCACACCTGGGTGGGATCGGACTTCGTTCGTTCGGTGCTGGACATGATCGCCTACGAGCGGGAGTCCGACAGCTCGCTGGTGGTGGCCGCCGGGATTCCATTGCGCTGGATCCGGGACCCGAAGGGGGTGCGGGTGCAGGGGCTTCGGACCGCCTACGGGGCGCTGGATCTGACCCTGATCGGCGGACCGACGGGGATGGCCGCGGACCTGGCCGGGAAGCTGCGGATCCCGCCTGGAGGCATCCGCCTTTCCCTGCCGCTGCCGGCGGCTCGGCCCGAGGTCACCGTGAACGGGAACCCGGCGGAGTGGACTGCCGCCGGGGACATCCTGCTCCGGACCTTGCCCGCCAAGGTGCGGATCGCCTACTAGGCCTCGATCTGCGAGTCGCCCAGGGCCTCGCCGTGGGTCCGGATGACTTCGCCGTAGAAACGGGCGCTGTCCTTGGGCGTGCGCGCCTGGGTTTCGAAGTCCACGTGAATCAGGCCAAAGCGCTTCGAATATCCGGCGCTCCACTCGAAGTTGTCCATCAGCGACCACGCGAAGTAGCCCCGCACGTCCACGCCCCGCCGGATGGCCTCCCGGCACGCCATCAGGTGCTCCCGGTAGTACTCCACGCGCTGCGGGTCTTCCACTCTTCCATCCCGAACATGATCGGGGTCCGCGAAGGCGGCGCCGTTCTCGGTCACGTAGATGGGAATGTTCCCGTAGCGCTCCCTGACCCACAGGATCACCCTCAGAAAGCTCTCCGGAGAGACCTCCCAAGGGATCGCCGTGTAGGGCCGCCCGGGCACCTGGACGTGGCTGGCGCGCACCGGAGGCCGCTCCGGATCGTGCTTCATCACGCCGCGGGTGTAGTAATTGATTCCCAGGAAGTCGATCGGCTCGCGGATCACGTCAAAGTCCGCCGCCGGAAATTCGGGCCAGGCTTCCCCGAAGATGTCGCGCAGGGCTTGCGGGTAGGCCCCCTTGAACACCGGATCCAGGTACTGGTGGTTCATGTAGGCGTCCGACCGCTCCGCCGCAGCCACGTCCTCGGGAGACGAAGTGGCCGGGTCCTTCGGCTCCAGGTTGACCACCAGGCCCACCTGGCCGGCGTGTGCCCCGGCGCGAAACGCCCTCACCGCCGCGCCGTGGGCGCGGAGCAGGTTGTGGGAGGCCAGCGGCGCCTCGAACCGGCTGCGGTGCCCGGGGGCGTGCACGCCGTAGAGATACCCGCCGTCCACCACCACCCAGGGCTCGTTCAAGGTGGCCCACAGATCCACCCGGTCCCCCAGCGCCTTGAAGGCCACCCCTGCATAGTCCGCGAACCAGCCCGCGATGTCCCGGTTCAGCCATCCGCCCTGGTCGTCGAGGGCCGCGGGCAGGTCCCAGTGGTAGAGTGTCACCATGGGCCGGATCCCGTCCTTCAGCAGCTCGTCCACCAGGCGGTCATAGAAGCCCAGGCCCGCCGGATTCACCCGTCCCCGCCCCTCCGGCAGGATCCTGCCCCAGGCCAGGCTGAAACGGTAAGCCTGGAGGCCCATCTCCCGCATCAGCCGAACATCCTCCGGGTAGCGCCGGTAGTGGTCGCAGGCCACGTCTCCGGTCTGGGACTCGAAGGTGTTGCCGGGCGTATGGGTGAAGCGCTGCCAGATGCTCGGCCCCGCGCCGTCGGCCAGGGGGGATCCCTCCACCTGGTAGGCGGAGGTCGCGGCTCCCCACAGGAAGCCTTCGGGAAAGCGCGCGGATCGGGAATCGGACATTCGGGGCCCTCGTCATGGGGAGGAGTGGGAAGAGATCATCGCAACATAGCGGGAAGCGGGGGAGCCGTCCATCCTGCGCAGCCGGGGGGGCCGGTCAGCACCGGGCTCCGCATAAAGAACGCCCCGCGAGGCGTGAGCCTCGCGGGGCGTGCACTGCCGGAATCCGGGCGCGGGGCCCGGATCCAAGGTTCCCTACTTGTACTGCTTCTTCAGCGAGCCCCAGCTGGTCGTCTTCGCCGGCGTGGTGCCGCCCGCGAACACGATGTCGCCCCAGATGCAGTCCATGAAGGCCTGGTCGTTGCCACAGTCCGGGTTGCCCTGGAGGTAGCCACCGACAGACGCGTCGTTCAACTGTCCCCACAGGCCGTGCGGCGGGTCTTCGGCCGGGTTGGCCTGGTCGAACGGCAGCTTGCCGCTCGAGTAGGTGGTCGCGCCGATCTTGATGGTGTACTCGATGGTGGCCGGGTTGAACGAGTTCAGCGTGTTGCAGTAGTACGTGATGCCCATGCGCACCGTCGTGCCCTTGACGTAGTGGATGGCATAGTTGCCGGTGAACGTGTAGAACGGGAGCCGGCCGCCGAAGCAGGCGATCTCGCCGCCGCCGTTGATCATGAACTTGCCGTCGGTGTCATGGGACCACCACGGCGAAACCATCAGACCGGCTTCCGAGCCCGGCAGGTTCGAGTTCAGGGTCACGTCGCAGGCGTAGCTGTACGTGGCGTTGTTGTCGAAAGAGGCGCGGGTCGCACCGCCGGTCTCCGAAAACACCCACACGTGCAGGTTGGCGCCGCCGCAGGCGTTCATCTGGGAGTCGTTGATCCGGATCAGGCCCGGGTAGGCGTTGGTCGTCGAGAGAACCGAACCCGGCGAGTCATTGAACTTGCGAAGAACCAACATCGCACCGTTCGGGGTCGGCGTCGTGGCGGACGCGGTCACGGCAATACAAAGCGCCGCGGCCGTCGCCAGCATCGTGTAGCGAATCGCCTTCATGTTTCTTCCTCCTATGGAACCTGAGGGTGAATGGCATCAACGGACATATCCGATGCTGCCGGGAGTAATCTTCAAACCCGAGGACATTATAAGTCTACAATGAAACCGTTTGCAAGGCAAATAAGGAAGCTAAGACAATGAAACACAATGCGTTGTTACATGTCCGATAAACAGGAAATAAGACTCTTTAGTGCTATGTTTATGAGAGTTGGACACTTGCCTCGAAAGTGGCCTGGAGCGGTTCAATTGACTGAGTATCTTCGCGTTCCAAGGCCATGCCCGGCCAGGGCAGAGGCCGGGGGCCTCCGACAGGGGGAACCACCCCGGAAGGCGGCGAAGCCCTAAAGAGGTCCAATTCCGGTGGGGGGTGCGGGTAGGACTGGCAGGGACCCGCTGCCCGATTTGCATCCTCGGGGAGGAAGGGGCTAAAATGGACTCGGGTTTTTGCTGAAGCGGCCACCTGAGGACCGCCGTGGCGGGTGATCCATAGATTCTGAGCGCCCAAGGAAAGGTCTTGCCGATATGTCGGATAACAAGAAGCTGCAGGAGTGGGTCAAGGAAGTGGCGGCAATGTGCCAGCCCGAACGGGTGATGTGGTGCGACGGGTCGGACGCCGAGTACGAGTCCATCCTGCACTTGATGGTCCAGGCCGGCACCGCCCAGTGGCTGGACGACAAGAAGCGCCCCAACAGCATCTTCGTGCGCTCCAGCCCAGCCGACGTGGCCCGCGTGGAGGAGTTCACCTTCATTTGCTCGCGCTCGCGCGACGACGCCGGCCCGACCAATAACTGGCGTGAGCCGGAGGAAATGAAGGCGGCTCTGAAGGGGCTCTTCACCGGATGCATGAAGGGCCGCACCATGTACGTGATCCCCTACAGCATGGGACCGATCGGCTCTCACATTTCCAAGATCGGCGTCGAGATCAGCGACTCCCCGTACGTGGTGGCCAACATGCGCATCATGTCGCGGGTCGGCACCAGGGTGCTCGACGTGCTCGGTCCCGACGGCGAGTTCGTCCGGGGGATCCACTCGGTGGGCGCGCCCCTGGCGGACAACCAGGCCGATTCGCCGTGGCCCTGCAACGAGAAGACCAAGTACATCTCGCACTTCCCCGAGACCCGTGAAATCTGGTCCTACGGCTCCGGGTATGGCGGCAACGCGCTGCTGGGAAAGAAGTGCCACGCGCTCAGGATCGCCTCGGTCCAGGCCCGGGACGAAGGCTGGATGGCCGAGCACATGCTGATCCTGGGCATCACCAATCCCAAGGGAAAGAAGATCTACGTGGCCGCGGCATTTCCGTCCGCTTGCGGCAAGACCAACCTGGCCATGCTCACCCCGACCCTGCCGGGTTGGAAGGTGGAGACGGTCGGCGACGACATCGCGTGGATGAAGTTCAACGCGGACGGGCGCCTGCACGCGATCAATCCCGAGTATGGATTCTTCGGAGTGGCGCCGGGCACCAGCGTGAAGAGCAACCCGAACGCCATGCTCACCATCCAGAAGAACTCGATCTTCACCAACTGTGCGATCACCCCCGAGGGCGACGTGTGGTGGGAAGAGATGACGGATACCGCGCCGCCGGCGCTCACCGACTGGCTGCGCCGGCCGTGGGCCCCCGGGGCTGGGCGCAAGGCCGCTCACCCCAACGCGCGCTTCACCACCCCGGCGAGCCAATGCCCGGTGATCGCCCCGGAGTGGGAGGACCCGAACGGGGTGCCGATCTCCGCGATCCTGTTCGGAGGGCGCCGCGCCACGGTGGTGCCGCTCGTAAACCAGGCCCTGTCCTGGCAGCACGGCACGTTCCTGGGATCCGTCATGAGCTCGGAGACCACGGCGGCCGCCGCGGGCGCCGTGGGAGCCCTGCGTTACGACCCGTTCGCCATGCTGCCCTTCTGCGGCTACCACATGGGCGACTACTTCGCCCACTGGCTCAAGATCGGTTCCCAGTCGGACGCGTCCAGGTTGCCGGGGATCTTCTACGTGAACTGGTTCCGCAAGAACGCGGACGGGAAGTTCCTGTGGCCGGGCTACGGCGAGAACAGCCGCGTCCTCAAGTGGGTGTTCGAGCGCATCGAGGGCACGGCCGGGGCGGTGGAGACGGCCATCGGCAACTTGCCGGCTCCGGGCTCCCTGGACCTCACCGGGCTGGACATGCCCGAAAAGGACCTGGCGGAGTTGCTGAGGGTGGACGTCGAGGGCTGGACCCGCGAACTGCCGCTGCTGAAGAAGCACTTCGAGAAATTCGGGACTCGCCTCCCGAAGGGCCTGCTGGAGGAGCTTTCCGCCCTGGAGGCGCGCCTCGCGGGCGAAAAAGTTGGGGCCTGAGGGGCTTCGGCGCACCGACGTCCAGGAAACTGCATTCAGGGGCCCGGGCTGCCATGCCCGGGCCTCCTTCGATTGGCCCTGCCGGGGGCAGGATCCGGGGCCCCAGCTGGGGCAGATCGAAGGTGATCTTTACCGCCGAGTTTGCTATTATATCGGCAACCCGTTGAAACAGGAGACCCCCCATGCGCCTCGCGATGTACGTCCTTGCGGCCCTGCTGCTGGCAAAAGCCGGAGCCCAGGCCAAGCCTGACCTGACTTTCGGCACGTCGCCCGGGTGGCCCTACCAGGTCGTGCCCGAAGCCAGCAATGCATTCCCTCTGGCGGGTCCCGTCCCCATCCCGTCCACTCTGACCGGCAACGCCGGCACGACCTACGTGTATGGCCTGCTCCGGAACCAGGGGGATGCGCCCAGCGTCATCGCCTCCGCCGGCTACCTTCTGGACGGCGCCGCTTTTTCCACCGGTTCCATCCCCGCGATCGCTCCAGCCACCGACGAGGGCACCCTGCACGCCTTGCTCAACATTCCGGGCGGACGGCACACGCTGGGCATGGCGCTCGATTCCGGCGGCGCGGTGGACGAGTCCAACGAGACCAACAACCGCCTGGCAGCCCAGTGGGTATGGACGCCCTTCCAGCTAAGCCCCGACGGATTCCTGAGCCGTACTGCTCCGCCTTCGGCCGGCGGCAGCGGGGACATCCCTTCCGGCTCCCCGTGGCCCAACTGCGATGGGCTCCGCACCCCGGTGTTCGCGGAAACGGGAGACAACGGATTCTGGGGCGGCATGGCGGTGATGCCCTCCTCGGGCACCGACGTGGACGTGTTCTTCGACACCTTGTCGAGCGGCGCCCAGAGTGGATTTGACTCTCCGGTGGTCCGGTCGCACGACGGCGTGAACAAGGTGGACTTCGTGATCCGCGACGTGGATTCCCTTTCGGGACTGGGGGGACGCACCGGCGCGTGGGACGTGGGCGTGACCGCCGCGGCCGGTGCGGGCGCCTACGACGCGCACGTGACTTCCTCCATCTGGTCACCGGTGCGCCAGGGCGTCGTCGGGCCTTTCACGATCGGGCCGCACGAGTTGCTGGACCTGCGTGAATTCTTCTTCGACAAGGGCAGCTTCCCGATCTACCTCCAGAATGTCTCTGGTGGCGCGGACCTGGGCGTGAGCCTGTTCCTGCGCGACGATGCGACTGGTTTCTATCGCAAGCAGAACCCCTACGGCGGCTACCAGGCGGATTCGCTGGGCGACGGTGGCAGCGAAATCCTGCGCAACGTGAGCCTGCCCAACGGCTCCTACTTTCTGCTCGTGATCTGGAAGGCCCATCCCTCCGACGTGCTGAAGACCGCCCAGTACATTATCCGCCTTGGCTCCGCCGCGGTGGCGGTGGGGGAACCGGGCCGCGCTCCGGCGCTCCGGCTCTCGGCCGCTTATCCGAACCCGGCGAGCCGGTCGACTGCCCTGCAATTCGAGCTGGGCGCCGCGGGCCGCGTGGATCTCGGCATCTTCGACGTCTCGGGCCGCCGGGTGGCGACGCTCGCTTCCGGCACGCTTCCGGCGGGCGCGCACGCGGCCCGCTGGGACGGCCGCGACATGTCGGGGTCCGCCGTTCCGGGCGGACTTTACTTTGCACGCCTCCAATCCGGCGGCAGGAGCGAAGTGAAGAAGATCACCCTCGTTCGATGACCACCGGGCCGTCCCATTCCCAGCGAGTCCCCGCCGGCCCGGACGGTCCCGCTGGCGGGCCGTCCGGAGAT
>JANXVU010000145.1 GCA_025351485.1 Candidatus Eiseniibacteriota bacterium
GCACCATCTTGACGCCGATGCTGGCTGCGATGTTTCTGATGCTTTTCGGTTGCGGAGCCGACAAGCTCGCCGGTCCCCAACCTGGTGCGGGCGCCGTTCCGGACTTTTCCCTCGCCGATCTCAACCCCGCTTCCCCCACGAACGGCAAAGATGTCTCCCCCCGGCAGTACCTGGGCAAGATCTCGGCCTGGTATTTCGGCCATTCCACCTGAGGATATTGCCGTG
Organism: Candidatus Eiseniibacteriota bacterium; assembly: GCA_025351485.1. Lineage (GTDB taxonomy): Bacteria > Eisenbacteria > RBG-16-71-46 > RBG-16-71-46 > JACRLI01 > JANXVU01. The sequence goes on from JANXVU010000145.1 coordinate 226, forward strand.
CCCAGTTCGGGCACCTGGACCAGTTGCAGAAGGATATCGACGCGGCCCACCCGGCGGTCAAGGTGCAGCTCCTGGGTGTGAACGGGGCGGGGCTGGAATCCGCCAATGACCTCATGGTGGCCGGTCGCGCGCTGCCGTGGCTCCAGGACACGGGCGGCGATGATGTCTGGGGGAGCTGGGTGGTGGCCTATCGCGACGTGGTGGTGCTGGCCGCGGATAACACCCGGATCATCTCCTACAACCTGACGGTCCACGACCTGGGCGATACGACCAACTACCAGGCACTGAAGAAAATCCTCCTCGACGCCGCCAAGTAAGGCCGGCCGCCGGCAGAGCGCCCGCGGCCCCCGAAATGCGCCGGTCGCGGGGCAATCCCCGCAAACCGGATCGTCCCAATCCCCTGGATTCGTTGTATAATTGGCAGGTCCCAGCACGGCAGCCGGGGCGGAACCCAATGGGAGAACTCCGGTGCCTCGAACATCCATGATCCCTCGCTTTGCGTGCTCCATCCTCCTGGCCCTGGCGGCTCCTGCCATGGCCTCCGCGCCATGGGCGTTGCCGCTGGCGGCGGATCCGTGCGCGCCCACCGGTTCGGCCCCCGCCTACGTCATGGGCTCCACCGACATCGAGGGCATCCACTACGGCGGCGTTCCCTCGGAGCCGTGCGTGGCGGTCGGGCCGGCCCACATCCTGTGCCTAGGGCCCGGAGATGTGCGGGTGTTCGACAAGGCCACCGGCCAGCTGCTGCGTTCCCAGTGCCAGAACGTGTTCTTCGGCCTGTCCACCGGATGCCTCAGCGGCGCGAATCCGGTCTACGGCGACGGGGGCGGGCTGATCGATCCGGACTGCTACTTTGATCGAGTCGCGCAGCGCTTCGTGGCGCTGAGCTTCAGCGTGATGGGCACCGGGATGATGCATGTGCAATCCCACCTGCACCTGGCGATTTCCCAGACCCCCGATCCGATGGGTCCGTGGCGCCTTTACCACATCGACACTTCCACGTCTCCCTTTTCACCCGGCTACACCTATCTTCCCGACCGCCCCAGCCTGGGGGTGAGCCTGGACAAGATCGCCGTGGCCTCCCACATGGTCTCCTATGAGGACGGGCCGGAGTTCACGCTGTTCCAGGTGATGGACCGCGACAGCGCGTACGCGGGCCTGGTGCCCGATCCGCTGCACCCGGAAATTCCTCGAACCACCGATTTCGCCGTCTTCGATACGATGGCCTTCAACTACCGGCTGGGCCACAACGCGAGTCCGGACTCGACCCTGCACATGCTGACCGTGGGTGGGCTGGTGCCTAACGTGGTTTCGTACCGCTCCATCCGTGGACCCGCGGGGGCCTGCACGCTCTCGGACACCACCGGGCTTCCGCTGAACTTTCCGCGCACCTTTGGCGGGGGCAAGCGGGCGCCCCAGCGCGGCACCGCCGTGCCGCTGCTCACGTCCCTGGACCGCGACGCCAATCCTTCGGGGCTGTGGGTCCGCAACGGGATCCTGTCGCTGGCGTGGAGCCAGCCCATGCTTTTGTGCACGGCGGACACGCTCAGCGTGATCCGGGTGCTGCGCCTGGCAGTGAGCACGCAGGGCTTGCAGCGCGCCACGCTGTCCGCACTCATGGACACGATCTACTCCGACCCGGGCATGTGGTATTCGTTCCCGGCCATCTGCGATGATGCCTTTGGCCGGATCTACCTGGGCTTCCAGGGCTCGAGCCCGACGCTCTTTCCATCGTGCTTCGTGACCGGCATGCAGCCCGGCGACGCCACCATCGAGGGCAACCCCACCCTGGCCAAGGCCGGGGAGAAACCGTGGGTACGCGCCGACGGGGGTGGCCACGCGGGACGTTGGGGCGACTTTTCTACCATCGATCTGGACGAAAGCGTGTCTCCGCCGGAGGCTTACTACGCGGGGGAGTGGGGCAAGGCCGCGACCACTTCCACCATCGATTCACTGGGGACCTGGATCCGGAGCTTCCACTTTCCGGGCGTGGTGGTAGGCGCGGGGCCGGGGGACCGGCGGGCTGCTGGAGGGAACGTGTCCGTGCGCAGGACCTGGCCCAATCCGGCCGGCGGCGAATCGCACATGGAGTTCGCCGTGGTGCGGGCGGCCCGCGTGAGGATCGAGATCGAGGACGTGAGCGGGCGCAGGGTGCGCCTCCTTCCGGGCCGCGAGTTCCAGCCCGGAGTCCACCAGGCCACATGGGATGGCCGAAACGAAACCGGCGCCCGCGTGGGCGCCGGGATCTACTTCTGGAAGGTCTCGGATGGTTCCGGCTCGAGCCGCAGCAAACTCGTCCGCCTGAACTAGCGGACGCGGGGCGCGGCCGCCGGGTACACCAGGGCCCGGCCCGCCGGGCGCCGCAGCACTACTTCGCCGCCAGCAACTCCTCCAGCTTCTTCGTCACCTTCTTGTCCAGCGGATCGGTCCCCGAATCGAACCTTGCCACCACCTTGCCGTCGGGCCCCACCAGGAACTTGGTGAAGTTCCATCCGATGTCGCCTTTGAATCCCGATTCCTTGGTCAGGTAGGCGTACAGCGGGTCGATGTCATCGCCCTTCACGCTGATCTTGCCGAACAGCGGAAATGTGGTGTGGTACTTCACGCCACAGAATTCCTTGATCTCCTTGTTGCTACCCGGCTCCTGCTTTCCAAAGTTGTTGGCGGGAAATGCCAGCACTTCGAACCCCCGGCCCTTGTACTTCTCGTAGAGACCCTCGAGCGACTTGTACTGCGGGGTGAAGCCGCACTTGGAGGCGGTGTTCACCACGAGCAGCGGCTTGCCCTTGAAGTCGGCCAGCGACTTTTCGGCCCCATCGATGGTCCTGACCTTGAAGTCGTGAATGCTGTTCACTTTACTCTTACCTCCGGGTATGGCGGCGGTCGGGGCGGGCGCCTGCGCGTGGGTCGCGGTCACGCCCAGGGCCAGCACAAGTGCGTGGAGCAGCGGCAGCGGCATGAAGTCTCCCTGGTTGAGATGTCCTTGTGGATGGATGCGGCCGGGGGTACGGGGGATTCGACCACCGGCCCGATTTCGGTCCTCCGGAACAGAAAGCGCCCGGCGGGGATCCCGCCGGGCGCTCCTGTGTTCAGGTTCGAATCGGGCGGCTAACGCACCAGCACGATCTTCCGGCTGGAAACCTGGCCGTCCATCACCAGTTTCACGAAGTACGAGCCCGACGGCATCGACTTGCCCGACTCGCTGCGGCCATCCCAGCGAATCGACGACAGCCCGGCCCGGGCCGCGCCCGAGATGAGCGTGCGGATCTTGCGACCGGACAGGTCGAAGATGGCCATCTCGGCCGTCCCGCTGCGGGGCAGCTCGTAATCGATCCGCGTCACGCCGCGGGTCGGGTTGGGGATCGCGCCCCGGATCGTCGCCACGGCGGAGCGCTTGCCTCCGCCGACGCCGGCGACATCCGCCGAATCACTCGGGATCACGAACTGCGCCGTGGCTCCGGTGACCGGGTTCGCGGCGAGATACTCCACCTGCGGGCCGCGCTCGAACATGTACCAGGTGTTGCCCTCGATGATGTCGCCCACGGTCAGGCCCAGCGGCGCCAGGTCCTGGTCGTTGATCCCGTGCTCCCCGGCCGGGCCCTCCACGTCGGAGATCAGCGTGGCCACGTTGGAAGCCAGCGGGCCGTGGCCGAAGACCACGACGTCGCTCCAGTTCCTGGGATCATCGGCGGCAACGGTGGCGCTTTCCAGCAGCACCAGGTAGCCCGGCTGCACCGGCGCCGGAAGATCGAAGTTGATGATCTCCTGGCCCTCCGGCGCGATGTTTTCGCGCATCACGATCTGGAAGCCCGCGCCCTGCAGCGGCGCGCCGGGGAAGATGGTGTCGACGTCGCTGAAGATGTAGTAGCGAGCGCCCACGCCCGCGGCATCCGTCGGCGCGTACATGGTCGCCGGCAGCTTCTCGTTCACGTAGCAGGTGTTGCCGCCCAGGATCTGGGTAAGCGACAGCCCGTATTGAGCGAGGTCCGCGTCGGTGAACGGCCGCTCGAACGGCGACGAGATCAGCGTGGCCGTGCTGGGCGTTCCCGGGGTTCCGTTGCGGAACAACACCAGGTCGCTCCAGTTGCGGACATCCGCGTCAGCCAGCGCCCCGTCATCCTTCACCACCGTGACTCCCGGCACGACGTTGCCCGGCAGGGTCACGGTGACCGGCGGCTCGGCCCCGCCCGAGGTCGGATGATCGTAGAAGCGCTCCACCAGCTTCACCGCGAACGGTTGCCCGTTGATCGGGGTTCCCGGGCACGGCTGCGTCTGCAGGCACTTGCACGCCGTGGCCGAGACTTCCACCACGGCGGTGGCCCCGCCGCAGTTGAACGTGAAGGCGATCGGACACACGCTGAACGGCGGCACGACCGCCGTGGCCTGCACGCAGATCCAGCCGTCCCAGCCCGGAGGCAGGACCGCCGGAGCGGGCGAGTAGTCCATGTTGGCCAGGCCGATGTTCCAGCCCGGACACGCGGCGCTGACGCTCCACGTGGCGGTCCCGGTGCAGCCCACGATCATGTGCACGTAGGACTTGCCGCCGCCCACGCAGGCCAGCATCACGTCCACGTGCTTGTTCACCTGGCCGCCGCCGGTGGCGCTGGCCCACTGGATGTCGATGTTGCCGTCCCAGTGGTCGGCCGGCGTGCAACTGCCTTCGATCCCGCGGACGCCCTGCGTGCCCGCCTGGCCGCGTGCGTCCGGCTTGTTGTTCGAGGAAGTCTCGGCCGACGGAGGCAGCGCCGACAGCGGAACTTCCAGGAACACATCAAAGAAGCTGTTCGGCGCAATCGGCGGCACCGTGAACTGGCCGATCGGGCCGAAATCCGGCATGAAGGCGCCGAACTTCTGCGACATCATCGTGCCCATCGCCTCCTCCGACTCCACGTCCGGATCGGTGTTCTCGAAGCGGGCATGGAAGCGGACCGTGGAGCCCAGCGTGACCCACTCGATGTTGATCGGGTTCAGCACGATCTTCGATTCCGGCTTGTCGCTGTAGACGTTGTAGCGCGCCGCCTGGTTGAACGGGCCAACCGGCGAATACACCGTGGGAGGTTTGATCTCCTGCTGGTAGACGGTATTGCCCTCCAGCACGTCCACTACGCTCAGTCCCACCGCCGCCAGGTCGGCGTTGGTGATGCCGCGGATCCCCGGCTGCTCCTTGTCGGAGATCAGAATGGCCTGGAGCGCCCCGCCACCCGAAGTGGGCGCGCGGAAGTACACCACGTCGCTCCAGTTGGTTGGATCCTCGGAGGGCTTGTTGGCATTTTCCAGCAACACCAGGAATCCCGGCTGCACCGGGACCGGCGTGGGCATGACCACCGGCTGCTCGCTGGGATCCGCCGTCGGTTCGCGGATGTCCAGGATGAACCCGATGTCGCTGAGCGGGGCGCCCGGCTGCAGGGTGTCCTGGTCGCTGTACACGGCGTAGTTCCCCGTGACCCCCGCGATGTTCGCCGGCCGGTAACGGGTGAACGGCAAGGTCTCGGCGATGTAGCAGGTGTGGCCTGTAAAGATCTGGCTGAGGCTGAGCCCGAAGGGCGCCAGGTCCGCGTCGGTGAACGGGTGCTCGGCCGGCCCGGAGTACATGGTCAGGCTCGAGCTGCCCACCGCGTTCGCGGAGAACTGAAGAATGTCGCTCCAGTTGCCCACCACGGTGTCCGCGAGCGTGGCCAAATCCTTCAGCACCACGAAGCCCGGGACCACCGCTCCCGAAAGCCCCACGGTCACCGCCTGTTCCGGGCCCGCGGGCTGCGGAATCGGAGTCGTGAACAACTCACGGATCCGGGCGTTGATCTGCGCGCCTCCGACGGGCGCACCGGGGCAGGATGGCGGCTGCGGCTGGCAGGCACACGCGATCGCGCACAGGTCGATGGTGCCGACCTGTCCGCTGCAGAAGAAGTTGACCGTGAAGCAGCAGGTGGTGCCCGCGGGAATGGCCGCCGCGATGTTCACGCAGATGAAGCCGGTCCAGCCCGCCGGCAGGATCGCCGGGGCCGGGGTGAAGTCTTCGTTCACCAGCGTGGCGTTGAATCCGGCGCACACGCCGGCGATGGTCCATGTGGCGGTATTGGCGCAGCCCACGATCATATGCACGTAGGAGTGGCCGCTGCCGGAGCAGGCGTGCAGGTTGCCCACGTGCTTGTTCACCTGGCCGGCGCCGCCGGCGCCGCCCCAGATGATGTCGATGTTGCCGTCCCAGTGGTTGTCGGGGGGGCAGCCGGGGAAGTCGTTCACCGAATTGGGAGCGGCAGTGCCGGGCACCGGCAGAGGCTTTTCGCCGCCCGTGTGGGGCGTGCCCGGAGGCAGCTGGTTCAGCGAAACGTCAAAGAACACATCGAAGAAGCTGTTGGGCGCCATCGCCGGCACGTCGAAAGTCTTGATGACGTTCAAATCCGGCATGAACACGCCGAACATCTGGCTTCGCACCTGGCCCGACACCGGGCCGGTGGGAGCTGGCGTGGTGTTTCGGAATCGCATGTGAAAGTGAACCGTCTGGTTGTCGGTCAGCGTTTGCCAGTCGATGTCCGCCGAGCGCAGCGAAACCTGGGCAGCGGCTGGTTTGGCGAAGAGTCCCATCAAGAGGATAAGGACTGTTGCCGGGAATAGCATCTGGATGCGCGGCCTGAGCATGGAGATCTCCTTTGTGCGCCGGCCAAGGCGGCCGACTGGTGGGGACCAGGAGAAGACTGCGAACCAGGCATCGTGGCCCGCCCGATTCCGGGGGCCGACGAAAACCTGGCGACCCAAGGCAGCACGGTGCCGGGTCGATTTGGGATGGGTGTTGGAACGGGAATAAGACTACCGCAACCCCCCGAAATGTCGATGGGAATTTCTGCCTTGGGCGCGCCCGATTTTGCCCTTCGAAGCTACTTCGTGCGCCCCCCCGGCCGGAACCTGGGATCCCGGCGCTTCGCCTGCCCCCGGGAGCCCGGAACCGTGGCCCGTGGCTCCCGGGGTTCCGGGGGTTCCGGGGGCTCCCCGGGCAGATTGCCGAACATTTCCTCAATTCCACGGGGCCAGCGGCCCGGATCCGGGCGGGCAAAGGGGCTGGTGTGGGCGCCCCTTGGCGCCGTCTTCTTCACGGCACCCTCACCACGCGCCGGACCAGGGCGCCGGATCCCGTGTGGAGCCGCAGGAAGTAGACCCCCCCTGGAAGCTCGAGCCCGCGGGAGTCGCGCCCGTCCCAGCGAACTTCGCCGGAGGATGCGCCCTGCGATTGGAACAGCTGCCGGAGCGTGCGCCCCTGGGCATCGTGGGCGGTCAGGCTCACCGGTCCCCGGGTGTTTCCGGACGCGTACTTCACGGTCACCGACCCGCGCTGAAACAGCGACCGGGAAACTTCCAGACTGGCTGATCCCGCGCGCGGCCCTGCGCCGACCCCCACCACCGGCTCGTCGGGGTAGGAGACTCCCGCCAGGTCCAGCATCAACCCGGCATCGGAGACGGTGACCTCCAGGATTTCGACATCGGCCGGCACGGCGCTGGGCGCGGCCGAACGTGCGGGTGAGCCCAGGGCCGTCCCCGGACCGATGTAGATCACGCCCGTGTCGTGGGCGAGCGCGGCCATGGCGCCCTGGAAATCCGCCGGACCCGCCGGACGGGCCTCCAGGCCCTGGCCGGCGAGCTGCTGCATGAGCTGCTGCTCCGCCACTTGCGCGGGCATGCCTGGGAAGGTGGGCACCTGCGCCACCCTTCCGAACGCGGCCACCCGCACGAAGCCCTGGCCGCCGGTGGGGGAATTGCCCGAGGCGGTCCCGCTCAGCGAACACAGCCCGCGGTCGTCCGTGGACGTGGTCGAGGCCAGGAATTTGTCGTCCTCGTAGGTGCTGTCGCGCGATAGCCAGATGCCCAAGATCGTGCAGCCATTCGCGCCCGTCGGGAGCACGGTCGCGCCCTCGCCGCCGGCATGGATTTCGTCCCGGCTGGGGTCGGTGTGCGTGGCTCCGATCAGCAGGCGGATGAGCTCCGCCTTCTGCTCCGCGGACACATCTCCGTAGATGTCCAACTCGAACTTGCGGATGATCACCAGGCCGTCGCCGATCTTGACCGACACGTTCACGGTGACGTGGCCCGCGCGCGGCGTGCCGCAGATCAGGCCCTTGTTGGCCAGAGCCGGCGTGGATACGCCCATCACGACTAGCGCGGAGAGGATGCAGGCTGCCGCCGCCAGGCGCGCCCCCACGTTGAAACGGATGCGGGTGTTCATGAAGCACCTCCACGGTTAAACCGGCCCGGTCGCCCGGAAGACTCCGGCGCTTGGGCCGGGCCGGTGTGGCTGTGAGCCCTTCATGAAGAATAGGGGAGGCGTCTTACAGGGGTCTTACAGGGGGAGGGAAGTCCGCGAGCGGCGGGGCAGGGAAAGGGCGCACCGGGAAAGTGTCCCGGTGCGCCCCTTGAATCGTCGGGATCTAAGGCAGCAGGGCGATGCGACCGGATTCCACGCGCCCAAAGCCCGAGAAGCGCACCAGGTAGACGCCCGCCGGAGCCCGCACTCCGGCTGCTCCGCGGCCGTCCCAGTGAACGGAGCGGAAGCCGGCGCCGGTCTCGCCGCGGAACAGCGTCACCACCCGGCGGCCTTCCAGATCGAACACATCCAGCCGGGCGGCTCCTGCGCGCGGCGCCACGAAGCCCAGGTCGGTGCCGGTCCGGAACGGGTTGGGGCGCGCCGGCGAAAGAAGCCGCTCCACGGCAAATTCCGCCGGCGGCACCGCGGTGGGCAGCGGCTTGGGAACTCCTTCGGAGTCGATGGCACTGATCGGGAATCCGCCGATGCTGTCGGCCCGGGCGTGGGCCACGATGGAATCGGCGGCCTGGGCCATGGCGATGAGTGTCGGGTCGGAGTTCACGTAGCTGAAAAAGTCGAGCACCCTTTGCGCGTGCATCGGGTCCGCCGGCGGGCGGGGCGCCTGGGCCAGGAACACGTACGGGAATACCATCCCATCGGTCAGAAGGGCGCTGTACGCGAAGATGGTGTGCCTGGGGGCGAGTCCGAGATCGGCGTAGGTCCCGCCGCCGGTCAGATCGCCCGAGGCGACGCCGTACAGGTTGGTCGCCGCCACTCCGGAAACGCGCGCCGGCTGGCGTCCTTCGGCCGAACCCGGGTTGTCCTTGTTGAGCCGGTCGTGCGTGTAGCCGCCTGCGGGTGGGCCGGCCAGGTAGTAGCCCGTCTGCAAGTCGCCCCCGCCGGAGGCGTTCGGGTTGTGCCACGTGTAGAGCGCGTAGGGCTGGCCCTGCCAGACAGGGAGATCATTGATATTCGTGGTGATGAACGGTCCCGGGAACAGGTTGATCTCCACGAACGTCGAATGCGCGTAGAAATCCTGGGTGGTGTGCACCGCCTTGCCGAACGCCATCAGGGCCAGCGCGGAAGCCCGCGGGTTTCCGGTGGCGGTGCTGATCCCGGCCTGCGCCTCGGCCATCCGTGTATTCACGCGGAAGATGCTCTCGTCGAGCAGGTTGTTGTCGAAGTGGTCCGCGCCGTACTGCGGCGCCTGGCTGCTGTCGGGCTGGCAGAATCCCGGCGCAAAATCGCAGTAGCAGTGCGGGATGCAGTCCTGCACGTCGGGGAGCATCGCTCCGTAGGCGACCAGCGAGAGCGCCGCCCCGGTCAGGCCGTGCCGGCCCAGCACCTGTTTGGTCATGATGGAGTGCTTTTGCAGGTCGAAGGAGCGTGCGGGGGTGGTGGGCAGCGCCAAAGCCAGGGCGGCGGCGATCACGAATACAGCCAGACGGTGACGGACAACGGACGGGCGAAGCATGGTGGCCTCCGGAAGAACGGGCACAGGGGCTTGAGTCGGCCAAGATCCCGTGGGGAGGGGCGCACCCGCGGCGTGCCGACCCTGGGGCCGGCACACCGGAAGAATCTCACTGGTGGGGGGGCGCTGGCAAGCGCCCGCGCGAGGCCGGTTTCCGGGCCCGCGCGGGACGTTGCCGCAGGCAATTCCGCGAGTGCGTGGACGGGTTCCGAGTTGGCGGCCCTGGTCGCGCCCTACCGGTACGACTTCTTCAGCCGGCTCCAGCTGCTCGGCCGAGAGCCTGTGATCAGCGGGCCGAACTTCTCGATCCGGTGGTTGCCATTGTCCACTACGTACACGAAACCGCTCCCGTCGGCGACCACGCCCGAGGGGCCGAAGAACTGCCCGTTCGCGCCGCCCTTGGTTCCCCATTGCGTCAGGTACGTTCCCGAGACGTCGAACTGCTGCGCCCGGTCGTTCCCGGCGTCCGCCACGTAAACGTTGCCGGCGTTGTCCACGCCCACGCCGTAGGGAAAGTCGAACTGCCCGTTGGCCGCGCCCAGCGTGCCCCACTCGCCCGCGTACGCCCCGGCGAGCGTGAACTTCTGGATCCGCGCATTCGAGGCGTCGGCTACAAAGACGTTGCCCAGCGCGTCCACCGCGATCCCGGTGGGGAAGTTGAACTTTCCAGGGCCGCTCCCGGTGCCGCCCCACTGGTTCAGGTATCCGCCGGCGCTGGTGAACACCTGGATGCGGTCGTTGGACGCGTCGGTCACGTACACGTTGCCGGTGCCGGGGTCCACGGCGATGCCGTCGGGATAGTTGAACTGGCCCGCCGCGGCGCCGAACCCGCCCCACTGGGTGATGTAGACGCCGGCGCTGGTGAACTTCTGCACCAGGTTGTTGCCGTGGTCAGTCACGTACACATTGCCGCTGTTGTACGCGACTCCCAGGGGAACCCGGAACAGCCCGCCGCCGGCGCCGCTGCCTCCCCACTGGGTGATGTAGGCGCCGGTGCTGCTGAACACTTCGATCCGGTCGTTGGCCGCATCGGCCACGTACACGTTGGAGGCGGCGTCGAGGGCGAGCCCATACGGCAGGTTCAACTGGCCGATTCCGCCTCCGATCCCGCCCCATTGGGTGATGTAGACCGGGGGAGAAACGGCCATGGCCGGGGCGGAAAGCGCTACGAGTGCTCCGAAGACGAATGAGTTCGCGAGCGTGCGATGCCAAGTGTTCACGGGAGCCTCCGGGATGGTGCTTGTCTCCACGTATCGGCCCGGCCGGCCAAGTGCCGGGGCCGGGCTTGCGATGTTCAAAGCAGGATTTCTCCCCGGGCGTGGCGCACGGCCGATTCCCAAGGCAGGCCATCTATTCTGTCACCCGGCGGGCATCTTGATAAGATGCATTCGGGCAGATGCTCGCTTGATGGCGGGCCCGCCTTAAGCGATCCTTCCCCCTCGACCCGAGCCGCTCCCATCCTCATCCCGGAGGTTCCATGAACCGAATCAAGTGCTTCGCCGCGGGCGCGCTGCTGGCCCTGGTCTTCTCCGCCGCTCCTGCGATGTGCGCCACGGATGCCGCGGCCGAAAAGGCCGTGTGGGCGATGGAAGAGACCTACTGGAAGACCCTGGAATCCTCCGACCTGCAGGGCTACGTGAACCTGTGGCACAAGGACTTCCTGGGCTGGCCGAGGGATCGGGACCTGCCGGTGGGCAAGGATGGAATCGAAGAGGGAACCCGCAAGAAGATGGCCGCCGGAAAGGTGGCGCGCCACCAGATCCTGAACAGGTCGGTGCGGGTGGTGGGAGGCGTGGGGATCACGCAGTACGCGGTGAAGGCGTTCCGGGTGGAGAACGGCGGGGATACGCTGAGGTTCACCTCGCGCGTGACCCACACCTGGCTAAAGACGGGGAAGACCTGGCAGATCATCGGCGGCATGTCGGCGCCGATCGAATCTTCGCAGCACACGTTCTAGATTTCGGTCAGGCCGCCGGCAGCACTAGGCTCGCGCGCAATCCTCCAGCGGGGCCGGGGGAGAGATGGATGGATCCGCCGTGGAGCTCGGCCAGGTCGCGCACGATGGCAAGGCCAAAGCCGGAGCCGGGCGCGGCCTGGTCGGCGCGGACGCCGCGCTGCAGCACTTGCTCCATCAGGGCCGAATCCAGCCCCGGGCCGTCGTCTTCCACGGTGATCCAGATGCCGGAATTGCTCGCGGCCGATCCCAGGGTCACCCGCGACTTGGCCCACTTGCAGGCGTTGTCGAGCAGATTGCCCAGCATCTCGTCCAGGTCTTCGCGGCTGCAGCGCACCGAGTGGGCCGGCGCCACCTCCACGTCGATCGCGAGCCCGCGGCCGGCATGCAGCCGGAGCAAGGTGCGCGCGAGCCCTTCCGCGGAGGAAGCCACGGAGCAGCTGGCCCCGCCATCGGCTCCGGAAGCCGCGGCGCGCGCGTGCGCCAGGTGGTAGTCCATCTGGCGGCGCATCTTTTCCACCTGCTGGCGGATCGCGGCGGCCAGTTCGACCTGGCCGGCCGCCTCCGCCCGCTCGGCTTCGTGGTTCAGAACCGCGAGCGGCGTCTTTAGCCCGTGGGCCAGGTCGCCGGCCTTGGCCATGGCCCGGCTCACCATTTCATCGCGGCGGTCCAGCAGCGCGTTCAGGTCGTTCACCAGCGGCTGGACTTCAGTGGGGTAAGCGCCATCCAGGCGGCGGGCCTCCCCGGTGTGCACCGCGGCGAGCCGCGCGCGAAGGCGGGTAAAGGGTGACAGGCCGCTTCGCAGTCCCAGCAGCCCCGCAACCAGCAGCCCCGCGGCAACAATCACTTCGAGACCATGGCCCAGGTGCAGGACCATCGGGCGGCGGGGGACCTGGGTGAGCATCACGAGGTGCAGCATCCCGGTGAGGCCCGCGGCTCCCAGCAGCACGCCCAGGATGACTCGCGCCCGGAGCGACTCCATCCACTTCATGGCGCCTCTCCGATCCGATAGCCCAGCCCGCGCACGGTTTCAATGAACTCCGCGCCCAGCTTGCGGCGCAGCCGGCCGATGAAGACTTCCACGGTGTTGGAGTCGCGCTCGGAGTCCTGCGAGTAGATGTGCTCGGTGAGTTCGCCCTGCGAGACAACCCGGCCGCAGTGGTGCATCAGGTAGGACAGCACCCGGAACTCGTGCCCGGTGAGCTTCACCGGGACGCCGTCCAAGGTGACCGAGGAACTCCGGGGATCCAGCGCCACCGCGCCGGAGCGCAGTTCGGGGGAGGCCTGCCCGCCGGAGCGGCGGATCAGCGCCCGGAGCCGGGCCAGCACTTCTTCCATCTGGAAGGGCTTGGCCATGTAGTCGTCGGCGCCGCCATCGATGCCCTGCACCTTTTCGTGCCAGCTGCCGCGCGCGGTCAGCACCAGGACCGGCACCCGGATTCCCGCCTCGCGCCAACGGCGCAGCACCGCCAGGCCGTCCATTTTGGGAAGGCCCAGGTCCAGCACCACGGCATCGTACCCTTCAGTCTGGCCCATGAACTCGGCGGTCTCGCCGTCGGCGACGCAGTCCACGGCGTAGCCCGCCCGGGTGAGCGCCCCGGCCAGCTGCTCGGAAAGCTGCGCTTCGTCCTCCACTACCAGTACCCGCACGTGGTTTCCTCCAGGGCGCCCAGTATACGCCACGCCGGCCTGAACCGCGCCTGAACGGCTCGTTCAGCCTCCGTTCAGGCGCGCGCGCGTAATCTTCGGGCCATGATCACATTGACCGGTGTCACCAAGACCTATCCGAGCCCGGCAGGCGCGTTTTCGGCGCTCCGGGGAATCGATCTGCACATCTCGGCCGGGGAGTTCGCGGCCATCGTGGGAAAATCCGGAAGCGGAAAGTCCACCTTGCTCAACATGGTGGCCGGGATCGACCGTCCGAGCGCCGGCACCGTGAGGGTCGGCGAACGTCCGATCGAGGCGCTGAGCCAGGGCCAGCTGGCAAAGTGGCGCGGCCAATCCGTGGGGATCGTGTTTCAGTTCTTCCAGCTGCTGCCCACGCTGACGGTGGCGGAAAACGTGATGCTCCCGATGGATTTCCTCGGCGCGATCCCGGGGCGCGAGCGGCACAGGCGAGCGCTGCTGCTGCTGGAGCGCGTGGGCGTGGCGGACCAGGCAGGCAAGCTGCCCTCGGCGCTTTCGGGAGGGCAGCAGCAGCGGGTCGCCATCGCCCGCGCGCTGGCCAACGATCCGCCGGTGATCCTGGCCGATGAGCCCACCGGCAACCTGGACTCTGCCACCAGCGCCGACATCTTCAAGCTGTTCGCCGAACTGGCCGCGGACGGCAAGACCTTGGTGATCGTGACCCACGAGCGCGAGGCCGTCTCGGGCGCCACCCGCACCGTGACCCTGGCCGACGGCTGCGTGATCCGGTGATTGGATCCCGAGCACGAAAGATCCTGGGAGACCTGTCCGAGCGCCGGGGCGCGTTCCTGATGGCGGTGCTCGCGATGTCGGTGGGCGTGTTCCAGATCAGCTCGATGCTCTACACCTACTCCATCCTGAGCGGCACGCTGGGGACGATGTTCGAACGCACCCGGCCGGCTTCGGCCATCCTGGTGACGGACGGCGACAGCGACGCCCTGATCGATTCGGTGCGAGCGGTGCCCGGCGTGGCGGATGCCGAGGCGCGCCCGGTGATCGTTGGAAGAGTGCGGGTGGGCCGGGACGAATGGGTGCCCGGCATGTTCTACGTGGTGCGGGATTTCAACAAGCTGCGCCTCGATACCTTCGAGCCCCACCAGGGCGCGTGGCCGCCCGGCGAGCAGGAAGTGCTGCTGGAGCAAACCGCGCTGCAGGTGGCCAAGGCCAGAAGCGGGGATGCCATCAACATCCGCACCGTGGGCGGCGAGGACCAGGCACTGAAAGTGTCCGGCACGGTGCACGATGAAGGGCTTCCGCCATCCTGGATGGACCACATCGTGCCCGGGTTCGTGAGCTGGAACTCCGCGCTTCGCAGAAGCGCCGGCGGCGAGTCCAAACAGATCCGGATCCGCGTGGCCGACTCGCCGCTGGACGAAGGTTCCATCCGCGAAGTGGCCGACCGGGTGAAGGCCATGCTGGAGCGGCAGGGCCACCACGTGTCATGGATCAACGTGCCTCCACCGGGCAAGCATCCGCATGCCGACCAGATGGCCGCGTTCCTGTACCTGCTGGGCGTGTTCGGGCTGATGAGCTTTGTGCTGAGCACCGCCCTGGTGGCGGGCATGGTGCAGGGCCTGCTGGCCGAGCAGGTGCGGCAGGTGGGCATCATGAAGGCGATCGGCGGTTCCACCCGGCAGGTGGCCACGCTGTACCTGGCGCAGGTCTCGATCCTGGCCGCCGGGGCACTTGCCGTGGGGCTGCCGGCCGGGATGTTCGCCGGAAGGATCTTCGCGCGCTCCTTCGCCGCAATATTGAACGGGCACATCACCAACACCGAGTTTCCGATGTGGCTCCTGGTGCTCGAGATCGTGGCCGGGATCGCGGTGCCGCTGCTGGTATCCCTGGGGCCGGTGCTGCAGGCGTCCGGCGTCACGGTGCACCAGGCGCTGAACGGGGATCCCGGGCCGCGCGCCGATGGCGGACGGCGGCTGGACCGGGCGATTGCGCGAATCGACTGGCTGCCGCGGCCGCTGATGCTATCCCTTCGCACCACCTTCCTGCGCCGGGGCCGGCTGGCGCTCACCGTGGGCATGCTGGCGGTGGGCGGGGCCATGTTCATCTCGGCGCTGAACATTTCGGATGCCTGGAAGCGATCGGTGGATGACGACTTTGCACTGCGGCACTTCCAGCTGGTGGTAAGCGTGCCCCATCCCACGGACATCGCCACGCTTGATCGGGTGATTCGCGCCGTGCCGGCAGTGACGGGCGCCGAGTACTGGCCGGAAGCCAAAGGCTTCCTGGTGGGATCTTCGGGTGGCTCCGGGGACGTGGTGGGTATCGTGGGCCCGGATCCCGGGTCCAAATTGCTGCAACTCCCCATGCTGTCGGGGCTCTGGATCCGGAGCGGAGATTCCACCGGAGTCGTGATCAACCAGGGGCTCTTTGCCCGCGATACCACGCTCCGCGTGGGGCGCCAGGTCCGGCTTCGGATCCGCGGGCAGGTCGTCACCTGGAGGATCAATGGTATCGCCAGCGAGATGACCCCCATGCCGATCGTGTACGCGCCCCCGGACCTGGTGGCGCGCGCGGCCGGCCTGCAGCCGGGCACCGCCCGCTCGGCGCGCGTGGTGACTGGGAAGACCGACGAAGCCTCCCAGTTGCAGGCGAGCGAGGCCCTGGAGCAGGCCTTCGCCCGCGAGCACGTGGAGCTCTCCAGCATCCAGCGGATCAGCGACAACCGCAAGGCCATCCTGGACCACCTGGTGATCATCCTTTCCGTGCTCACGCTGGCGGCCTTGATCATGCTGTTCGTGGGCGCGATCGGGCTCACCTCGACCCTGAGCCTGAACGTGGTGCGGCGCACCCGGGAGATCGGCATCCTGGGAGCGATCGGCGCCACGCCGGCCACGATCTCCAGGCATGTGTGGGCGGAAGGCGTGTTGATCGGGCTGCTCAGCTGGGGGCTGGCCACGCTGCTTTCCGCTCCGGCGAGCTACATCATGGAAAGAGTCACCGGGCAGATCTTTTTCAAGACGCCGGTCCGTTTCTACATGGGAACGGGACCCGCGCTGATCTGGCTAGGGCTGGTGGTGGTGCTGGCCAGCGCGAGTAGCCTGTACCCGGCATGGCGGGCCTCCCGGCTCACGGTGCGCAAGGCTTTGAGTTACGAGTAGCTGCGGAGTTTTCTTTTCACAATCATCGGAGGACTCATGCAACTGAAGATGGTGGTTTCGAGCGCGGCGGCGATGCTGTTTGTTTCGTGCGTGGCCGGGGCCGCGCCCAAGGCCGTTCCGCCTCGCACGCCGGCCCCTGCGGCCAAGGCCGCGGTCTCAACGCTCGCGGCCAAGGCCCCCGCGAAGCGCGCCCAGGAGCTGGGCGGATGGCCCGACACCCGGGCCGGCGAGATCGCGCGCCGCTGGGTCACGGCTTTCAGCGCGGGGGAGGACTCCATGCGCGCATGCCTCCAGCAGATTGTCACGCCCGAAGGGCTGGCCAGGCACCCGATTGCCGAGCGCCTGGAGACCTACCGCAATTTCCGGGAGTCGCTCGGGACCCTTTCCCTGGCCTCCGTCGACCGTTCCGGCCCGGGGGAGGTCGAGGCGACGCTGCTGGCCTCCGACATGTCCAAGCACAAGTTCACCTTCGCCGTGCAGACCGTGCCGCCGTTCAAGCTGATCTCGATCAAGGCCACCGAGCACCGGATGCACCCGGGATTGGAGTGGCTCGGCGGATTCCATCATTAAAATATTATATAATGGTCCAATGGGATAGGGAAATTGCCCCCGAGGGGCTCCCGGCAGCCGAATTATCGTGACTTTATATTACAACGGAGTTATCATAATACGCCCCTATCACGGTTGGCGCTCGAGCAAATGCCCGAGACGGCTTCCGGTGTACCCGTTTCCCCTGGGAGGTTTGACCATGCCCCGTGTGCTATCGCGCCTCATCCTGCCGTGCGTCGTGCTGTTTGCCGTGCTGGCCTCCAGCGCCTCCAACGTGCACGCCCTGACGATTCCCTTCAAGAGCGGCACCGGTATCGCCGGCGGTCCGGATGCGAACGTCAGGTTGCTGCCGCTCGCGACCACCTGCCCGGTCGGTTACCCGACCGTGTTCACCAACGCGGACTTTGCCGCGGCGTACTCCTCGCCCCCGGCCACGATCCTCTCGTTCATTCACCCCGCGTGGACCCCGGTCCTGGCGTGCGACCAGACGGCCCAGTGGATCGGTGTCGACGCGCAGGCCACGCCGCTCTCGTCGATGATCACGGTGCCGTTCTTTGTTCCGGCTCCGTGCTGTATCGGTCGGGCCACCCTGAGCATCTGCTACATGGTGGACGACGCGCTGGGCGATGCCATCAACCCGGGCGGCTGCTACGTGAACGGAATTCTGGTTCCCGCGGTGACCGGCGGAAACTACGCAGTGCAGACGATCTACACCAACGTGGACATCACGGGCGCGGTGCACTGTGGCGACAACGCGCTTTACTTCTACAACCGCGACCTGGGTTGCGCCGTGAACGGCATGATCTTCAGCGGCAAGATCGAGATCACCTCGTGCTTCGACGCGGCCAAGCCGAGCTCGTGGGGCCAGGTTCGCCGGACCTACCGCTAGTCGCCTGATTCCGGGAGACCGGTAGAACTCTTAGCGCCAAGGTGGAAATGAAACACCCCGGGAGGCCTGGCCTTCCGGGGTGTTTTTTTCGTGGGCAGGCCCGCTTGCGGGTGGGGAGGCTGAATGATAGGCTCTTGTTGCCTCAGCACATCCCCTGCATAGAAGGAGCCTTGATGGCTGCCACCATTGGACGGAACGACCCGTGTCCCTGCGGAAGCGCGAAGAAATACAAACGCTGCTGCCTTCCCATGGAATCCGCGGCGCAGTCCATTTCTTCGCTTCTGGCAACGACTCGAGAGATGGACGAGCGCCTGGTTCACCAGATCGCAGGCTTTGCGAGACGCAGGTTCGGCAGTTTGTGGCTCCATGCGGCGCAAGAAGAATTCTACGCGGATGGAACCGCGGACGACCCATCCCACCTGCAAATGCTCGGACCCTGGTCCTTCTACCACTTCCCCGTGGAGGGGCGCCCGGTCAGCCAGTGGTTTCTGGACCTGCACCAGCTGGAGCTCTCCCACCTGGAGCGCGAGTGGATGACGGCGCAGCAAGCGGCCTGGATATCGGCCTGGGAAGTGATCCGGGTCGACCCGGGCAAGACCTTGGAAGTTCGCGATCTGCTCTCCAGGGAAACCAGACTCGTACACGACGTCCGTGCGTCGAAGTCCAGCGCCGCGCGTGACGTCGCGCTCGCGAGAATCGTGGATTTCAGAGGAGTTTCGACCTTTCACGGGGTATACCCGCTGGCGCTCCCGCCACGGGAGGCAGAGACCGTCGTGGTGGCCGCGCGGCTCCGGGCAGCCCGCACTGGAAAGCTTCCGATCGAGTTGATTCGGAGTCCGGGATTTGACCTGGTGCTGATCCATGCCTGGCAGCACGCCATCCGTGCGATGCTGGATCGGCCCCTTCCAGAGGTCTCCAATACCGATGGGGATCCGCTGCTCCTGACCACGGACACGTTCAATTTCCCCACTGAGGCGCGGAAGGAGATTTGTCGGCTGCTCGAAGAGATGCGCCAGGTGACTCCTCCCCACATTTCCGGGAGGTCCGACTATACGTTTCTCAAGACCGGTAATCGCAGGCATTCAAGCTGGGAGAAAACCATCATCGGCAGCGCAACGGTGTCGGCGAATCGACTGAAAGTGGAGACCAACTCAACCAAGCGAGCCAACTCGCTCCGACGCCGAATCGAGCGGGCCCTGGGCGGTCTGGTCGCATTTTCCCGAAGAGTGCAAACGGAACCGCGCGAGATGATGCGAGCCAAGGGGGCCGGCCCGGAACCGGCGGAGCGCCCGCCTAGCCCTGAAGAAGCAGAAATCCTGCGCGCCTACAAAGCCAGGCACTACGGCGCCTGGCCGGATGAGCCGCTCCCCGCATTTGCGGGCCTCACGCCGCGAGAGGCCGCAAACTCGCCGGACACGCGCGGCCAGCTGGATCTGATGCTGCGGGACTTCGAGCACCACGAGGCCCGCCTGCCCGAAGCGCAGCGGTTTGACTTCGCAACCCTGAGAAAGGAGTTGGGACTGACTTCGGACGGCCGGAAAGCCAGGAAACCCAGCCGGCGTCCGAGTACTCAGTCGGTCGAGTAAGATTACTCAGCGGATTGAGTGATTCGTCACCGCACCTCCTCCAGCCCCCGACTTTCCGCCGATGTTTCGCGTGCCCTTCGTGGGTGGCGTTCTCACTTGCCATGTCGAGCACAAACAGGGCAACTTATGGTACATATGAACGCTAAACGGCAAGTAAATTGGCCAAGTCCAGCTGCCCTCACCGGGACACTTCCAGTATTCACCGGCCCGCAATTGGCGGAGGCGATCCGCGGCGCGGAGCGAAAGACCATTCAGTCGTGGGTGAAATACCACCTGGGCGAGGGACATCTGAAGAGGGTGGAGCGCGGACTCTACGCTGTTGTGCCGCCCGGGCTCGACGCTGAAACATTCCAACCCGATCCGTATCTTGTGGCGAATGCGGCCCGGCGGGATGGTGTCTTTGCTGGACACGCCGCGCTCCAACTCCTGGGCATGGCCCACTCAGACTGGAATGCCATAACTGTTCTGACCACAACGCGACGACGCCCGATGACCCTCAGGAGTTCGCGCATCGACTTCCAGCTCGAGCCACCACTCCTCCGACTGTCCCCCGAAGCATCGTCCATTGGGACTGTCGTGATCCGCTACCAGGGGAAATCGCTCCGAGTGACCGGACGGGAGCGGACGCTCGCCGACGGGTTTCGGCGCCCCGGAGATTTCGGCGGCCTTGGCGAGCTCTTGGAGTCGGCATCAGGATTTCCTTCACTGAATCTCAATCTGCTCAAGCGCATCCTGCATGTCTATGACCAGCGCGTTGTCTGGGCGGGCGTGGGGTGGTTCCTTGAAAAACGGAAACGAGAGTTTCACGTGAGTGAATCCTACCTCTGCGAACTCGAACGGCATCGGCCCAAGTCTCCCATCTATGTTCCCCGGGGATTGCGGGGAGTCGGGGGGATTCTCGCCGCCCGTTGGAACCTGGTGCTTCCGGCAGAAGTCATGGCCGCGGGGGGATCCATTGCCGGTTGACGCGCGCGAGCTCGCGGAACTATTGGAAGGCGCAGAATGCGCGGGATCACTCCGGCCGGGATGCAGGGCGCCCACCTACCGTGGATGATTCGCGCGCCCCTCGCGGGTGACGTGGGTCCACCACAGGAGATCCGTCATCATCGAGTGGGCGCGCTTGGTGTGGATCGGCTCGGTGGGCCAGCCCTTGTCGTCCACCGCGAGCCCCATCAGGGCCAGGTTCACTTCGTCCCGGACCGGGACCATCCGCAGCTCCACCGCCACCTGCCGCAACTGCTCGGACGCCCGGGCACCTGCCGCGAACCCGCCGTAGCTCACGAACGCGATGGGCTTGTGGTTCCACTGCTTGTAGATCTGGTCGATGGCGCACTTCAGCGCGCCGGGGTAGCCGTGGTTGTACTCGGGAGTCACCACCACCACCGCGTCCAGGGAATCGATCTTGTCGGCCCACTTCCGGAGAAGCGTGCCTTCGGGGGCCACGGCCTTGGGGGAGGCGGGGGGATCCGCGCTGCTGTAGCCGGGGAGCGGCCACTCTTTCAGATCCAGGAGCTCCGCTTCGAACTCCGCTCGCTCGACGAACAGGGAGTGGATCCACCGGGCGAAAGCCTCGCCGCGGCGGCCTTCGCGGATGCTGGCCAGGATGATGCCGAGTCTGGGTTTGGTGGGCACAGGGGTCTCCTTTGGGGGTGAGTTTTGATAAGTCATTTGATTGTAGTTGGATGCGGGGATGTGGCGGAGGGTGCGGGATGCCCCACTTGCGCCCAAAAGATTCCTTATGTAGACTTAAGCTATAAAACTACATAAGCAACTCCGCTATGTAGCTTAGCTGCATTAGAAGTGGAGAAGATCCAGATGAAACGAGGGCCATCCGGAAAACTCGAGGTGTCCTCCGGCAGCGGAGAACGCGTGGAAGCCTTTGTCCCCGAACCACTTCCACCAACTCCGCCCATCAACTTCCTTGGACCGCTGCAGCAAGGCCTTGAACGCGCACACCTGGCGCTGGGCAGACTCGACAGTCTTGCGAGCCTCCTTCCGAGCCCGTCCCTCTTTCTGTACTCCTACGTGCGAAAAGAGGCGGTTCTTTCCTCGCAGATCGAGGGCACGCAATCGTCCCTGTCGGAACTGCTGTTATTCGAACTGCATGAGATGCCCGGGGCCCCGCTCGATGACGTGGCTGAGGTCTCAAGCTACGTCGCCGCGTTGGAGCATGGCATCAAGAGAATTCGCGGCGGGATGCCGCTGTCGAGCCGGTTAATTCGCGAGGTCCATGGGGTGCTGCTGTCGCGGGGCAGGGGAAGCGGGAAGGACCCGGGGGAATTCCGTCGCTCGCAGAACTGGATCGGAGGCACGCGGCCCGGAAACGCCATCTTCGTGCCCGCGCCACACACGCAGGTGCCGGATTGCATCGGGGCCCTGGAGCACTTTCTACACGATGATTCCTCCGGCCTGCCGGTGCTGCTCCGGGCAGGGCTCGCCCACGCACAGTTCGAAACCATCCATCCTTTTCTGGACGGGAACGGACGAGTGGGACGGCTGCTGATCGTGCTGCTTCTTTGCGAGGAAGGGGTTCTGCGGGAGCCGCTTCTCTACCTCAGCTTGTACCTGAAGCAGCATCGGGCCGAGTACTACGAGTTGCTCCAGGCCGTTCGCCGTGAAGGGGACTGGGAAGCCTGGCTGGAGTTCTTCCTTGAGGGAGTAAGACAGACGGCAGAAGGGGCAGTAGCCACGGCCGGGCGACTCGCGGCGCTCTTCCAGCAGGACCAGGAACGCCTGCTGCCCCTGGGACGCAGGTCGGGCTCGGCGCTGCGAGTTCACGACGCGATGAAGGCGCGACCGATTACTTCGATGAAGGATGTGCGCTCAAGAACGGGGCTCTCGGGGCCGGCGGCGACTTCGGGGATGGATGTGCTGGTCGAGATGAAGATCGTTGAGGAACTCACGGGGCGGCCGCGGAATCGGGCGTTCGGGTACAGCGGCTATCTGGCGGTGCTGAACGAGGAGTGAGGGACGGGGCGGAGCGTGCGTGCGGCCGCTCCTCACGCCAATCTGCGGACGATTCCGTTTCGGTGCACGATAGCGACAAAAGGTCGAGGATTCTTGGAGAGAAATCTACGAATTCCCGGTAATGCGAACGAATACTTGAGCCACTTCTTCGCCCCGAAGATTCGCTCCGGTGAAAACGAACGCCGCGACCCGCGCGCGCCGCAGGGCGTCCAGCTCAATCTGCCGGTACCGAATCTTTCGATCCTGAGTCAGGACGACCCAACCCTTTTCCCCGACCTCAGCTAGCCAAGTTTCGTCAAGCGCGCCCGGCGGGAAGTGGTCGTCGTGAACCCGCACCTCGGCGCCCGCGCCACGCAGCGCCTCGGCCACGATGAACTTTCCCAGGGACCGATCCAGGAAGAAGACTGGAGCTTCAGGCGGCGGTTGCCGGGAGCTCACACCGAATCGCCTCTTCGATTTCCTTCGTGGCGCGGCCATAGTCTGCGGCCAACTCCTCGATGGTCTCCCCTGCCTTGTAGCGGTCCCCAATCACGACAGTCGGGACGCCTGCCCCGGCCAGAATAGGACGACCAAAGAATCGCCGGGGGTCGATGACGACGGCTCTTGCCGATTCGGGGCTGCGAGTGGAGGTAAAGGGGTAGAGGCGTACCACCCGGCCCTTGTTATCGCGTTCGATTCTGCGGAGGTGCGCTTCGAGCATCTGCCTCATGGCGAGCTGCCCGTTCTTGGAGACGTTGATCAATTCGCCGAACTTGTCGACAAACAAGTCCATGGCCATTCGTCTGGAATTTCTGATCGGCCAGGGGGTGCTCGGAATCCATCTCCCTGCGGAGGAAAGCCACCGCGACCCGGACCTTGGCCAACGGAACCCGGTGTTCCCGGCGGATGGCCGCGAGGACGTGAGCCTCGACCAGATTGACAAAGGAAAGGCGGGCTGTCCCAGGTTCGGGCCCGAGGATAATCGGCGCGGACCGCTTGCTTCCCGCGCGGGTTGGGTAAGCCCTGCCGTTCACCCAGGACCGCAGGGTGGCCCGGGGGATCCAAAGTTAGTGGGCCGCCTCCGCAATGCTGTAGGTGGGCAACTCCCGGGGGTCCGAGTTTTTTCGGGTGTGTGGAAAGTCTGGACTTCATGGCGCACCCCCAATTCCGAACTGTAGCCGGCGGTCTGGACCGCGATCGATCCAGCCAATAGTACCACAGCAGTGGGGCGCTCTAAAGAGGGTCGAGCCGTGCGGAGTTGTGCGAGCAGCGGGAGAGGGATAGCGGGAGAGTGATAGAGGAGCCGGCGGTCGAGCCCCCGAATTGGTTTGCCCCCTAGAACCCCAGCGTCATCTGCAGCGCCAGCAGGTTCTGGATTTCGTTGGGAAGGTTCGTGCCGGTGAACTTCTCCACGTTCCGCTGCCAGGCGGCCTTGAGCCACACGGTGCGCTCGGGGCGGTAGCCCAGGCCGATCTCGAGGCGGTCGCGGTCGTGGTCCCAGGGAAGCACCGCGCCCTTGGAATCGGTGAGCTCGGAAAAGCGCATCGCTTCGCCGCGGGCGGCCAGCCAGGCTCCGGGGAAGAGCGCGAACTGGCCTTCCATGTAGCCGCCCTTGACCTTGAGGTCGCCCACGTGGGCGGTCTGCCAGGTGTTGTGGTAGCCCTCGGCGCGCAGCTCCAGGTGGCCGAGCTCGAACTCGGCATCCGCCATGGCCAGCTTCTGGTGATAGTCATCCGCGGTGGTGCCGGCGGGCAGGTGCTCGTTGAGGGCTTCCACCACGTAAGCGCCGTAGGCCCCCGACATTCCCACGCGAAGGCTCGGGATGGGCGCGACGCCGATCCGCGCCACGGCGGTCTTGCTGTGATTTTCGTCCGCGCTGGTGTTGCCCCAGCCGGGGGTTCCGGTGGTGAGCCCCGCGGCGATCTCCAGCGGAAGAAGGCTGCCGATGGCGACGATGCCGGTGTCCCAGTACGAATCGTCCACGATGGGCATGCCCGTGGAGCCCGGGCCCGCGTAGCTGGACGCTTCCTGGCCGCCTCCCGCGACCGCGAGCAACGCGTCGGCAGTGGAGGGCTGGTAGTACCACAGCAGGGTGGTGTGGTGCTGGTACATCAGGGGCTTGCCGATCAGGGGGTTCTTGTCGGAATAGGAGCGCGGCGCATATGTGCCGACGGGGAAGGGGATCTTGCCCACCTCCACGTGAAGGTCGCGCTCCGGCAGGGGAGTGTAGGTGACGTAGGCGCCCTCGATGTACATGCCCGAGTGGTCGTGAAACACGCCCTGCGTGAACACCTGGAAGTGCTCGCCGACGGCGCCTTCCCCGAACATACGCAGCCCGTAGGCGTCGAAGGGAGTGTCGCCGTGGGTGAGCGCGTTGTAGTCGAATGCCGGGCCGGTGCCGCTCAGGGTGAAGTCCAGGAGGCCGTGGAATTTGAGGTCGTTGGCGCGGGCCGGGGCGGCGGACAGGGCCAGCAGCAGGGCGAGTGCGGGCACGGCCAGGCTGGCCGGCTGGCCGGGGCGCTGACAGGCTGAGACGAACCATTTCCTTGGGGTCACGGTCGGGTGCTCCTGGGTGTCCGGTCACGGGTTGGGAACCTTGCGATGGGCTATTTGGAGATTTTCGGCGGGGGGAATGGGGAGGTTTAGGGGGTAATTGGGGGGGGATGGGCCTTGGTCCTATACACCTTGGCCCCTGGCATGTAGGCTTCAAGCTCGAACGCTGTTATCCGACCTCTCCGATCGGACTTTTACGAATGCGTTATTGGTGGGTAAACCAAAACCAGACGTATCGCCAAGAGGTGGGGGGAAACTACCTCTGGTCGCCCAAGCGGCGGAAGGACGGCGGCAGGAACGCGTTCTACGATTTCATGCGGGAAGTCGCGCCAGGGGACATTGTATTTTCCTTCGCAGGCACGTTGATCAAGGCCATCGGAATCGCCTCCTCCCACGCTTACGAGTGCCCCAAACCCGAAGAGTTCGGCCAGACCGGCGCCTACTGGGAGCACATAGGATGGCGAGTCGACGTTCGATTCGTTGAGCTGAAAGGACCCATTCGACCCAAAGACCACATGGGAGTCTTGGCCCCGCTTTTGCCAGCCCGCTACTCGCCACTCCGGCAAGAGGGAGAAGGCCTCCAGGGCGTATACCTCACGCTCCTCCCCGGGGCGCTCGCCGGCGCGATTGTGGATCTCATAGGCCGCGAAGCCCGCGACCTTGTTCGCGAGGGCCGGTCCGCGGATTCCGAACGGATCGCTCCGGCCCTGGGCCTAGTTCAATGGGAAGAGATGGAAATCGCCCGCCTGAATGACGACAGGAGCCTTCCGGAAACGGACCGCGAAGCCGTCGTTCTGGCGCGACGAGGCCAGGGGCTCTTCAAGCAAAACGTCATGCGCATTGAGAATGCTTGCCGGCTGACCAGGGTTGATCGTGTGGAGCATTTACGCGCCAGCCACTGCAAGCCTTGGCGGGACTCAAACAACCAAGAGCGGCTGGACGGAAACAATGGCCTACTGCTGACTCCCAACGCCGACCATCTGTTCGACCGGGGATTTATCAGCTTCGAGGACAACGGGAAGCTGCTGGTGTCACCGGTAGCCGATGCGGAGTCCCTCGAGCGAATGGGGATTGATCCGAGGCAGCCCAGGAACGTGGGGGGATTTGAGGAAAAGCAGTTGCCGTACTTGGACTATCATCGGGAGAATGTCTTGTTGCGGTCGAAGTTTTTGGCTTAGGGTCTGTCTGAGAAATCGGATTTGGAGTAATCTGCCTGCTGCGATGGCCAAGGACGTGCCGCGCCAAGGAGGCAGCGATGCACCGCTACGAGCTCACGGACGAGCAATGGGACCTGATCGAGTACCTTTTTCCGGAACGCACGGAAGGCCGGGGCCGGCCGCGTAAGTCTGCGCGGGAAGTCTTGA
>JANXVU010000061.1 GCA_025351485.1 Candidatus Eiseniibacteriota bacterium
GCGCGCCTGCTTGAGCGCCGCGCGGGCCTGTGCCACCTGCTCCACGGCGGAGTCGTGGCGCGAGGCGTCCACCTGGTGCTCGGCCTTCCTGGTGTCGAACGCGGATTGCGATTCGAGTCCCCGGGCCAGCAGTTCCTTCGAGCGCTCGAAGTCCTTCTGGCTTCGCTCCATGTTGCGGGACGCCAGGGTGGCATTGGCCTGGGCGGAGCGCAGGTTCGCCTCGGCGCTTTCGACCGAGGCCAGGAAGCGCTCGCGGTCGAGTTCCACCAGTAGCGCGCCCTTTTCCACCCACTGGCCCTCCACGACCGCCAGCTTCTTGATCTTGGCCCCTACGTCGGCGCTGATCTTCACCTGGGTCCTGGGCTGGATCTTCCCGGTGGCCGTGACCTTGTGGACGATCTTCTTCCGGGCGACCTTTCCCGACTGGACTTCCACGGCCTTGGGACCGCGGCTCTTCATGGCCACCACTCCCCCGGCCAGGCCCACGACCAGGATGGCCGCGCCGATCCACAGGATCTTCTTCTTCATCGCACCATGGCTCCATCTTGGTTCGGGCCCACCGCGAGAGTCCTTGCTGGAACTGCACTTAGCATACTACGAAAAATTGGGGCTGGAAGTTGCCTTCTCGGGGAAAATGCGGCGCGACGGGCCTATTTCCCGCGACGGGACTCACAGCCCCCCTGCCCCCCGCCGATAACGCTACGGAGGCGGCCACGCCCCAACCCAGCCGGAGGTATGACCCGATGTCCAAGTCGAGCAAGACGAGCCCCCTCCAGGTGCAGCCCGCGCCGGCCAGGGCTGCCCGAATCGCGACCCCCAGCGGGAAGATGTCGCGAAAGGAATACGAGCGGGCCAAGGCCATGCTCCAGGTCGAGCTATTGAAGATGCAGAACTGGGTCCGGAGCAGTGGCGACCGGGTGGTGATCCTGTTCGAGGGGCGCGACGCTGCCGGCAAGGGCGGCACCATCAAGCGCTTCATGGAGCACCTGAACCCCCGCAGCGCCACGGTGGTCGCGCTACAGAAGCCCTCCGAAGTGGAGCGCGGGCAGTGGTACTTCCAGCGCTACATCTCCAACCTCCCGACCGCCGGAGAAATCGTACTGTTCGACCGCTCCTGGTACAACCGTGCCGGGGTCGAGCAGGTGATGGGTTTCTGCACGCCTCGCGAGCATCTGGAATTCCTGCGCCAGGCCCCGGTGCTGGAGCGCATGCTCACCAACTCCGGGCTGCGCCTGCTCAAGCTGTGGTTCTCGGTTTCGCAGGTGGAGCAGGCCCGGCGGTTCCACGCCCGCAAGCGCGACCCGCTCAAGCAATGGAAGTTGAGCCCGGTGGACGTGGCATCCTTCGGCAAGTGGAACGAATACACCCATGCCAAGGAGCAGATGTTTTTTCACACCGACACGCCCGACGCCCCGTGGACCGTGATCCGCTCCGACGACAAGATGCGCGCCAGGATCAACTGCATGCTCCACGTGCTCAACGAGATTCCATACGAGAACAAGGACATGAAGATCGTGACGGCGCCGGATCCGAGCATCGTCGGACGCGCCAAGGACCTGTTCGAGCGGGGGGAACGCCCGACCCTGGACAGGGCTATCGAGGAGAAGAAGGCCGCCTGAGAGTCGGCTCTGCCGGATGATTCCAGCGAATGTCCCGGGGCTCCTCCGCCCCGGGACATTCTTGTTTGGCCAGTTGGATCGGGCGGAAGTCCCCAGGCCGAACTAAAACAGGCGAATGTGAACAGGTTGACGCTCATCCGATCCGGCTGCAACATGGAGAAGCAACCCTTGCCCCCGATCTATCGGGTTCCCGCCGAAGGACGAGCGATCCCGTCCAAGGAGGACTCTCATGAAATCCCCGCATTTTCCCCTGGCACTTCTAACCCTCACGTTGCTGGCGATGGCCGCCGCTGCACCCGCGGCAGCGGGCAAACACGTTTCCCGCAAGGCTCACCCGGCAAAGCCGGACAGCGCGATGGCCGCCGAGGCCAAGATCACGATGGATCAGGCCAGGGCCACCGCCCTGGCCAAGGTTCCAGGCGGCACGATCCGGTCCTCGGAGCTTGAGCGCGAGAATAACAACCTGATCTACTCGTTCGACATCCGGGTTCCGGGAAAGTCGGGAATCCAGGAAGTCATCGTGGACGCGATGGACGGCTCGGTCATTTCGGCGACCCACGAGAGCCCCAGGGCCGAAAAGAAGGAAGCTCGCCTGGAAAAGGCGGAGGCGGCCAGGGATGCCTCAAAGGTCGGCAAGGCCACCCCGAAGCACTAGCTTCCGGAGCCCGAAGATAGCCTGCAACCGCAATCCGGGATCCCGCGGCGGATAAGCCGAGCGGGATCCCGTTTCTCGTCCGGGAACCTGCCAATCCAGTCGTTGCGCCCCTGGCCTCTTCCCCTTATTATCCCCGGATTCCCCCCTTTGCTCCGTTTTGCATGGCGGCCTCCACGGCCCCCATTCCAACCCACTCTCAAAGGAGTCGCTGCTTGAAACTCCCGATCTTTGCCGTTTCCACGGTTGCCGCCCTGCTCGTCGCCGGCGCCGCCCTGGCCGACGATTCCGGAAACTTCGTCGTGCGCCTGGGCCAGGACACCACCAGCGTGGAAAGTTACACCCGCACGGCCGACCGGTTGGAGGTCCACCAGGTGGGCCGCGCCCCGCGCACCCTGCTGCGGCACCTGGTCTATGAGTACGCCGGCGGCAATCTCACCAGGCTCACGATCACGGTCACGGCTCCTGGATCGACCACGCCGGTCCAGATCCTGACCGCCAACGCGGAGCCCGACTCGTTCCGGATGAAGATGGTCACTGCCACCGGCCCGGCACAGAACAACACCCTGCCCGTTGCGCGTGACACCCGGTTCGCCGCCTACTCCGCCTTCTGGACCGCCTACGAAGGCGAAATCATGCGACTCGTCCAGAGCAAGAAAGACTCTGTCCGCGTCACTCTCTACCTGGTCGGATTTCCGAGCACCACCTGGATGAGCCTGCATAGGCTGGGAAGTGACTCGGTGGAGATCCGCACCGGCAACACCGACAACTTCCACGTGGCCATCGACGCGGCCGGCCGCATCCGGGGAGTGCTCCCGGTGGCCGGCACCGGCAAGTTCAGCGTACAGCGCGTGGACAGCCTGGACGTGGATGCCATGGCCGCCTCGTTTGCGGCACGCGAGAAGTCCGGCGCTGGACTGGGAGTTCTTTCCCCGCGAGACTCGGTCAAAGTGAACGCCGGCGGCGCCGCGATCTGGATCGACTACGGCCGCCCCGGCAAGCGCGGCCGCGAGATCTTCGGGAACGTGGTGCCGCTGGGCTCGGTGTGGCGGGCGGGAGCGAACGCCGCCACCCAGTTCAAGGCCGACAAGGCCCTGGACTTTGGGGGCAAGGTGGTGCCCGCGGGATTCTACACCCTGTGGGTCGTGCCGGAGGCGGACCACTGGACCTTGCTGGTGAACAGCCAGACCGGCCAGTGGGGCACCGAG
>JANXVU010000004.1 GCA_025351485.1 Candidatus Eiseniibacteriota bacterium
CCCGTAAGCCGAGTTCTGTCGGCCGAAGCCGTGGTGATCATTTCTCTGGGATGGCGGTTTCCCGCCACCTCAAGCAACCAACCCGGGAGTTGTGCCCGGCCGAAGCCGTGCGCGAGACGGGCCGCCTCTCCTCCCCTATTCGGTCTTGCTCCAGGCGGGGTTTACCGAGCCGCCGGAGTCACCCCCGGCGCTGGTGAGCTCTTACCTCACCGTTTCACCCTTACCTGCCGGGTTGCCCCGACATCGGCGGTTTGCTTTCTGTTGCACTTTCCATGGGATCGCTCCCCCTGGGGGTTACCCAGCGCCTTGCCCTGCGGAGCTCGGACTTTCCTCAGCGGGCCCGAAGGTCCGCTGCGATCACCTGGAAGGCTCCTGCGAAGCCAGTGTCACACTTTCCCGAGCCCTTCGTCCACCCCGCGATTGGCCAGCAGGTCGGCGTCCCGGTTCTGCTCGCGGCGCACGTGCAGCACCGCCGCGCTTTCAAACGCGGATAGTTCCTTGCGGGCGCGGTCGAAGAACGGCTTGAGATGCGCCGCCTTGACCTTGTAGCGGCCGCCCAGCTGCCGGACGATCAATTCCGAATCCATGTGCACCACCAGCTCGCGCGCGCCGTGCTTGCGCGCCAATTCCAGCCCCAGGAGCAGCGCCCTGTACTCGGCCTCGTTGTTGGTGAGGGTGCCCAGGAATTCGGCCAGCGTGGCCACCTCGGCCCCCGCGGGGTCGCGCAGCATGACCCCTGCGCCGGCGGGTCCGGGGTTTCCGCGCGCGGCTCCGTCGGTGAACAGCTTCCAGGCGGAGCTCACGGCCCGACCCACACCATCAGGCGCCCGCAGGCTTCGCAGATTCCGGGGCCGGTGCGCTTCCGGAGATCCATCAGGATCTGCGGCGCGAGGTTCGAGTGGCACGAGCCGCAGGCGGAGCGCTCCACCAGCGCCACCGCGAGCCCGGCCTTGCTCGCATAGACACGCTCGTACTTGGGGCGAAGCGGGCCGGAAAGGAGCGGCACCAGCGCAGCCCGGCGGGACTCGGCTGTTTGGAGCCGGCCCTGGCGCCTGGATTGCTCGGCCACCAGCGTGCCCCGCTCCGATGAGAGCGCGGCCCGGGCATCTTCCAGGGCCTTCTCGCGGACCACGACCAGCGCCTGGCCCTTTTCTTCTTGGTCCATGAGTTCAAGAATCGCGGTCTCCAGCTCGGACTTGTGGTCCCGCACGCTCTCCAGCTCGCGCTCCTGGGCCTTGATGGCTTCCTGCTTCTTCATCTGCTCGGAGCGCGCGGCGAGCCGCGCCAGGTCCGAGTCCAGGGACATCGACTCCCGTTCCTTGTCGCGGCGCGTGCGAACGGCCCTTTCCACCGCGGAGCGAGCGGTCGCCAGGTCGCGTTCCTGGCCCGCGAGCTTGCGGTCCAGCGCGGCGATCTTCGGTGCCATTTCCTCGAACGACTTCCTGGCCTCGAGGTACGCCACGTCTGCGATCGCGAGATCCGCGAGGACGTCCAGATCAGAAGCCATGACCACCCACTTCCTTGAGTTCGCCCGCCGCCACGCGGTCCGAGAGCGCGGCCCGGATGTGGGCGGCCAGCAGTCGCTGGAAAGCCCGGCCCACGAAGGCGGTGCGGGCGTCCCCGGATTCTCCCTTGCCCCCGATCCAGCGGGCCTCGCCTTCCATCGCCGGGGGCAACATTTCGCCAAAAGGCGCGTGGACCAGCGTCAGGGACTCGGAGCCATCCAGCGAGGCGAGCAGCGCATTCTCATCCGCGCCGGCGGCCATCACTCGGCGGCACAGATCCACCTGGGCGCCTTCCTTCAGTTCCACGGTCAATCCCACGCCGCACACGAGCGGCAGGCTGATGAGCGGATAAAGATCGAACGCGGGCTCGTCATAGGGATGGGAGTCCCGGAGCGCGGCCAGCGCTTCCCCGGTCCGGCGCGCGGGCAGGGTGACCTCCAGCCGCCACTCGTCCATCCGTTCCGCCTTGCCCACTTCTCCGGCGAACGGAACGGCATGTTCAAGGGGGCGAAACGCGCCCACCCCGCGCAGGCGGAACGAGCAGCCGTCGTAGCGTTCGAACCGGCCGGCCCCCGCTCCGGACAGCGAGGAGGCTACCGCCTCCAGATGGGTTTCGGGGACGTAGGTCACGAGCTTGGTCCACTCCCCGAGGTCCCGCGGCAGGAATGTGGCGGGATGGGTGTATCCGGCATCGGACAGCAGGGCCCGAAGATGCATGGCGCGGGAAGATGGGGCCAGGCCCGGCGCATAGAACGGGGCTTTCCAGTGCTTCGCCAGCCCGCGGGCCGCCGCCACATCCTCTTCGAGGGCCACGGTGAAGACGTCCGAGCGGGGCATCACCGAGTCGCCGGGGCCGAAGAGATTCACGGTGCGAACGTCTCCGTCTTCCCCCAGAAGGCCGGGGGCGTATTCCTCGGATAGCGCGTCCATCGACAGCGCGCGGTCCAGGACCTGGGCGACTTCGGTCGCTTTCATCCAACCTCCATGGGAAGGGAACAAAAAACCGGGCTGCCTGCAAGAGGCGGCCCGGCTTGTGGCGCAAGAATGGTGGGCGGAGCAGGGATTGAACCTGCGACCTCCGGCTTGTGATACCGGCGCTCTCCCAACTGAGCTACCCGCCCCCGGCGTCACCCTGGAAGGGGACGCTGATTTACCGCTGTTCCCGGGCGCCGCGCCAGGTCCTGAAATGGTGGGCCCACTTGGGCTCTAACCAAGGACCGACCGGTTATGAGCCGGCTGCTCTAACCACTGAGCTATGGGCCCTTCAAACTTCGGCGCTCCGAATGCCGCCGGAAACTACCATGCCGGCCGCCCCAAGTCAACCGGGCTAGAGCAGGTCCGTTTCATAGCGCTTGAGCTCGCGGCTGCGGGTCGGATGCCGCAGCTTGCGCAGCGCCTTGGCTTCGATCTGCCGGATCCGCTCGCGGGTGACGTTGAACAGCACCCCCACCTCCTCCAGGGTTCGCGGGCAGCCGTCCTCGGTGAGCCCGAAACGCAGCCGGATCACTTTGGCCTCGCGCTTGCTCAGGGTCTCCAGCACCTTCCCGACCTGCTCCTTGAGCATCGCGTAGGCGGCGGCCTTGGCCGGCGAGACCGCGCTGGTGTCTTCGATGAAATCGCCAAGATTGGAATCGTCGTCCTCGCCGATCGGCCGGTCCAGCGAGATCGGCTCCTGGGCCGCCTTGAGCACGCTCTTGATCTTGTCCACCGGCATCTCGAGCTTGACCGCGATCTCTTCGGGCGTCGGCTCGCGGCCCAGTTCCTGGACCAGCCGGCGGGAGACGCGCACCACCTTGTTGATCGCCTCGATCATGTGCACCGGCACGCGGATGGTGCGGGCATGGTCGGCGATGGCCCGGGTGATGGACTGGCGGATCCACCAGGTGGCGTAGGTCGAAAACTTATAGCCCTTGCGGTAGTCGAACTTATCCACGGCCCGCATCAGTCCCGAGTTGCCTTCCTGGATCAGGTCCAGGAATTCGAGTCCGCGGTTGGTGTAGCGCTTGGCGATCGAGATCACCAGCCGAACGTTGGCCTCGATCATCTCGCGCTTGGCCTTTTCGCGCTCGTACTTGCCCTGGCTGATCTCGCCCACCACGTAGCGCAGCTCGGGCGCGTCCATCTGCGCCTCTTCCTCGATGCGGTGGACCTTGCGCTGACAGTTCTTGAGGCGCCGGTAGGCCTCCAGCACCGCTTCCACCTTCTGGCCGGTCTCGCGCACCACGGCGCGCGCCGTGGCCTTGCCCTTGCTGATCCGGCGGTAGTACGCCTTGATGTCCTCCGAGGAGTGGCCGAACTCGCGCTCCAGCGCGGTGACTTCCAGCTCCGCTTCGCGCAGCCGCACGTCCAGCGCCTCGAGGCGGGCGGACAGCCGCTCGATCAGCTTGGGGTTGAACGTCACCCGTTCCATTTCGACCAGCATGCCCTTCTCGTCCCGGTCGACCTGGTCTTTCAGCTTGGCGCGGGCCTTCTCACTGGTTCGCGCGCTTGCCTTGACGGTCTGCGCGCGCAACTTGGTGAGGCTGACCTGGAGGCGGTCCAGGTTGCGGATGGTGTCCAGGACCTTGCGCGTTTCCTTGCGGGCGGACAGCTCCGGGTTCCAGGTCCCGAAGTCGATCTGGATCAGGTCGTCCAGGCGGACCTTGCCCTGCTTGAGCTTCTCGCCCATGGACTTGAGTTCCTTGACGGTCGAGGAGCTGCGAAGCAGCCCGGTGACGATGCGTCGCTCGCCGCGCTCGATACGCTGGGCGATTTCCACCTCGCCCTGGCGGTCCAGCAGGGGCACCCGTCCCATCTCGCGCAGGTACATGCGAACCGGATCGTCGTAGCGAACGTTCGGCTGCGGGGCGGACGGCTTCAGTTCGGGCCGGTGGGACTCCTCCTTGACGACCTTGCGCTCCTGCTTCTTCTGGGCTTCCTCGGCGGAGTCGTAGACGTTGATCTTGGCCTCGGAGAGCTGGGCGAAAATATCGTCCATGTCCTCCGGGGAGGTGTCGTCGGCCAGGGCCCCTTCGATGTCCTGGTAGGTGAGGTAGCCCTGCTTCTTGGCGAACGCCTTGATCTCCTCGACCGCGCTGGAGACCTTGGGATCAACCACCTTGCCCGCGGCGGAGGCCGGCGCACCGGCGGCACGCTTCCCGCCCCGGCGGACCGGCGCCGGGGGGGCAACAGGCGCAGGCGCCGCCTTGGCGGCCTTGGGCCGGTCGACTGCCTTGGCCTTGGCCTTGGGCACGGGTGCCGCTGCCGCTACCGGCACTACCGCCGGGGTGACTGCCGTTTTCTTCTTCTTTACAGCCATGGATTCCCGCGATCCTTCCCGGCGCCCCTTACGAGGGATCTACCTCGCGGGCGCCGCCTTCGATGACTTCGAACAGGACTTCGGGCCCACGTGCCCGGAGCTCCTGGATACGGTTTTCCACTGATTGGATGTCTTCCAGCTGCCTTTGTTTCAGCGGCTCTTCGGCGATGTCCCGCAGGCCCTCCCGGAGCCGGGCGGTCAGGCGCCGCAAGCGCCGGTCTTCAAGCGAAACTGCAAGGTGCAGGCCCTCTTCCTCGGGCTGCCCTTCCTCGATGGGCTCCGCGGAAAGCGGCAGCAGCCTTTCATCGGCCTCGGCCAGAGGTTCGGCTGCCCGGCGCCGCAGCAGTTCGAGCAATTCGCGCTCCCCCGGACCTTCGAACCATTCGGGCGTGACCAACTCCGAGAGATGCTCGAGCAGCTCCGGGCGGTGGTAGAGCCACCTCAGGAATTGCCATTCCGGCCCACGCTGCAAGACCGGGGAGCGCGGCCCGCTCCCCGGCGGGGCCACCGGCCCGCGGGCCGCCAGCCTGCGCCTTTCCACCGCGCTCCGAAGCACTTCCTCGAAAAAGCTGAACTCCTGCGCCGCCTCCTTGGTGAAGGAGGCGCGCAGCAGGTCATCCTCGACCTCCGCCAGCAGGCCGGCAACCGCATCCACGCGCGCATCGCTGCGGTCGGGCAGCCCCGGATGCCGGCGCACCGCGGCCAGCCAGTCGGCCGCATGCTCCAGGGCGCTCTCCAGGGCGGCAGGTCCCAGGTCGCGCACCATGCTGTCGGGATCCACTCCGCCCTCGAGCAGCGCGATCTTGGGACGAATTCCCGCCCGTAGCAGCGGGCGAAGAGCCCGGAAAGCCGCGTTTCTTCCGGCATCGTCGCCATCGTACACCACGGTCACCTGGTCGGTGTGCCGCCGCAGCAATTTGCCATGCTCCGCCGTGAGCGCAGTTCCCGAGGATGCCACCGCCTCCAGAAAACCGGCCTGATGCAACGTCAACACGTCGAGGTAACCCTCGACCAAAAGAGCTCTTTGTTTCTGGCGGATAGCCGGGCGCGCCTGCGGCAGCCCGTAGAGGACAGAACTCTTATGATACAAGTCCGACTCGGAAGTGTTCAAGTACTTCACTTCGCCTTCTGCCAGGGCCCTGCCCGCAAGGGCCACCGGGACCCCCCCTGCGCTCAGGATCGGGATGACCACCCGCCGGCGCAACCGGTCGTAGATCCCCGGACCGCCCTCGCGCTGCACGCAAAGTCCGGCCTTCAGGAGCGCATCGGCGGCCCACTTACCCTCCGAGGCCCGGACCAGGTTCTCCCAGCCGGCCCCGGCGAGCCCCAGCCGGTACTGGACCACCGTTTCTGCCCGGATCCCGCGGTCCTTCAAGAACGATCGGCCTTCCCGGCCCCGCTCGGGGTGCTTCAGCTCGTCCTCGTAGAACCGGACCGCCCACTCCACCACCTGGGCCAGCCCCGATTCGGCCCGCGTCCCCGGCGAGCGCCTGGGCATCGCGAGACCCGCGCGGGTGGCCATGCGCTCCAGGGCCTCCGGAAAGGTCAGGTGCTCCAGTTCCATCAGGAACTTGAAGACATCCCCGCCCTTCTGACACCCAAAGCAGTAGAAGAGTTGCTGCTCGGCGTTGACGTTGAAGCTGGGGGTCTTCTCCTCGTGGAACGGGCAACGTCCCTTCCAGGATTTTCCGGCCCGCTTGAGCTGCACATATTGTCCCACCACTTCCACGAGGTCCACCGCCTCGCGCACCTGCCGTACAAAGGGGTCGTTCACGAATCCAGGTCCACCACGGTGACGCCGGTCCCGCCCTCGTTCCAGTTGCCCAGCCTCTGGGCCTTGACCAGGCTCGAGGACTTGAGCAGTTCCTGCACCGCCTTGCGCAGAGCTCCGGTGCCCTTGCCGTGGATGATGCGGATCTCGCCGACCCCGGTCAGGATGGCGTCGTCCAGGGCCTTTTCCACCGCCTGCTCCGCCTCCATCACGGTGAGCCCCCTCAGGTCCACCTCGGTGCATGCGGGCCGGTCCCCCGAAAGGTGCGTGCCGCGCAACGGAACGCTCACCAGAGGACGGCCTTCCACCGGCTCAAGTTCCGACCCGTGCACCTGGATCTTGAGGCCGCGGTTAAGCACCCAGACCTTGCCGTCGGGCCCCGGCCCCTCCAGCACCTCCACCGTGGCCGAAAGTCGGCCGAGTTTTGCCCGGTCACCGGCCCGCAGATCGGGCACGGCTCCCTGCGGTCCGGTCGGCCGGTCGAGGCGCTTGAGGCCCTCCTCGAGCCGCAGGCGGGCCTCGCGCATGGCCTCGCGGTTCTGGGTCCGCGCGGCCTCCTTGAGGTCGTCCACCCATCGCTCGGCGCCATCCACCAGCGCTTCCATTTCCGCGCGGGCCTCGGCGCGCAGGCGTTCCTTTTCCTTCTCCCAGCCGCCGATGCGCCGGTCGAGCTCGCCGCGGAGCTGATCGGCCCTCTCGGCCGAGGCGCGGCTTTCACCGAGGACCTTCTCGTGGGCCTCCGCGAGTCGGCCCAGCTCGGCCACCAGCCGGGACGAATCGCGCTCGTCGGGGCTGATCAGTTCACGCGCCCGGTCCAGCACCGGTTCCAGGCAGTGCAGCCGGCGCGCCATCTCCAGCGCGTGGCTTTGCCCCGGAACTCCGAGGCGAAGCCTGTAGGTGGGACGAAAAGTTTCCGGCTCGAATTCCATCGATGCATTTTCATATCCGGAATCGCCGCCGGCGTAGGCCTTGAGCGATCCGAGATGGCTCGTGGCCAGCACCCGGGCACCCTTGCGGCGGAGCCCTTCCAGGAAAGCCCGCGACAGCGCGCCCCCCTCGGCGGGATCGGTCCCCGTGCCCAGCTCGTCGCACAGCACCAGGGACCCCGGTCCCGCCGCCCCCAGGATCTGGTCCAGCCTCAGCAGGTGCGCGGCGAACGTGCTCATGTCCCGCTCCAGGCTCTGAGCGTCGCCGATGTCAGCCCACAGCGAGTCGAACTCTCCCACCGCCGAGCCCTCGGCGGCCGGGATATGGGCCCCGCACGAGGCCAGGAACACCAGCAGCCCGACCGTCTTCAGAATGACGGTCTTGCCGCCCATGTTGGGTCCGGTGATGAGCAGGCCGGGCCGCGTGTCGAGCAGTTCCACGCTGAGCGGCACCACCGATTCGGCGCCGCCGCGCTGCTCCATGAGCAGCGGATGGCGCGCATCCATCAGCCGCGCCTGGGCGCCGGGAGAAGCCTCCGCGGCGCGCGCGTCCCACTTCCTGCTGGTGCGGGCCAGGCCTTCGAGGAAGTCCATCTCCGCCTGGAGCGACTCCATCCGGCGCAGGGCCACGAGTTCCTCCCGCAGCCGGCTGGTGATGCCTCTCAGAATGCGGTCGACTTCGGCTTGCTCCTCGAGCCGCGCTTCGCTGCGCCGGTTATTCAACTCCACCACCGCGAACGGCTCCACGAAGAACGTTCCGCCGGTGTTCGACTGGTCGTGCAGCAGGCCCTGCACCTTGCGGTGATGTTCGGCGCGGACCGGAAAGACGTACCGGTCGTGCCTCAGGGTGACGAACTGCTCGGCCAGGTAGGGCCCGAGGCTCTTCAAGAGCTTGTCCACGGTGCGGCGCAAGTCGTTGTCGAGTTCGGCCAGCAGCCGGCGTATCCGGCGAAGCTCCTGGGTCGCATCGTCCCGGATCTCTCCGTCCGGGCCAAGGGTGCGTCGGAACAGATTCAGCGCCGGTTCCAGCTCGGGCCACCCGCGGCCCCGGGCATGCAGCCGGGGAAACACTTCGGGATCGCATCCCGACAGCTCGATGCGGGCGCTCTCGGAAGCCTCCAGGCACTGGGCCACATCGCGCATCTCCGGCAGGTCCAGCCGCGCGGCCCCTTCGTCGAGGCGCGCGAGCCACGTCCTGGGGTCCGTGGCCGGCATCGCGATTCCGCCCGCTCCCTGGTCCATGCGCACCCGGCACTCGGTGACCCGTGCGCCCCGTTCGAGCGCGTCGGCGGACGGGAGCGGTTCCAGTTCGAGGATCCGTTCCTTGCCGTGCGCGGTGCGCGTTCTGGCCGCCAGGATCCCCAGCAGCCGATCCAGGTCCAGGGCCTCTCTTGTTCTCAGATCCGGTCGTTCGAGCATGCTAGCTGCGCGCGTGGCGCTCCATGGTGAATTGAACGATCAAGGTTCCCGGAGGGTAACTGCGGAGGCGGCGAAGCGACTCCTCGAGCATCCGGGCATACGGCCGCAGGACCGGCAGCCCGCCCGAGAGAGTGGTCAGCGCCACCGCGTCGAAACTCAGCGAAGCGGCGGCAAAATGGGCCTGGCGGGCCTGCGATTTCCACGCGGCCGGCACCGGCGGTTGAATCAGCAGCCAGTAGAAGAAGCCGGCGAGCATCACCCCGCGGAGGGCGCCCAAGAGAAATCCCGCGCCGCGGTCCACCCCGCGCATCCCCTCCGGAACGGCATCCCCGCTCTTTCGGGTCAGAAATCCCGCAGCACCGGCAAACACGGCGAAGAGAAGGTAGAAGGCGATCCAGGATTCGATCCTGCCGAACGCACCGCCGCTACCCGGCAGGAAGTGGGAAAGCTTGGGGGTCAGCCAGGCGCTCATGACGATCGCCAGACCGACCCCCAACATGTACAGCAACTCGGACCAAAATCCCCGGCGCAGGCCAGCCACCGCCAGCAGAAGCACCACGATTCCTGCGATGACGTCGGGCCAGATCATGTGTTTCCCCGCCTGCGGGGTACGGTTGGACCTAGTTCTCTAGACGGCGCGCCGTGTTCTTTCGCTTGGCCGCGTTCAGCTTGCGCTTCTTGCGCTCGCTGGGCTTTTCGAAATGCTGATGACGACGCAGATCGGCAAGGATCCCCGCCTTCTCGCACTTTTTCTTAAAGCGACGGAGCGCGCTCTCGAAAGACTCGCCCTCCTTGACCCTAATTCCGGGCAATAAAACTACCCCCCCTCGTCACAGCACTTCGAACTTCCGGGGCATCGACCAATTTTCGCAGCCTTCCGGGCCGCGTAACTCCCCGCTGCACTTTAACCTGCGGCGGGAGGCCCTGTCAAGCCGTGCGGCCTTCGCGCGCCGCTCCCCGGAACGCTTCCCGGACCCGGTCCAGGATCCCGGGCCGGGGCAGGCGAGTAACTTCAAGTTTTCCAAGCTCTTCCAAAAGCTCCTTCTCGTGCTTGGTGAGGTTGGTCGGGGTCCAGACCCGGACCTGGACCAGCTGGTCGCCCTGGCCCCGCCCGTTGAGGCCCCGGAGGCCCTTCCCGGCCAGCCGAAAGGTTTTACCGGTTTGGGTGCCCGCCGGAACCTTCATGCGTGCCTTGCCCCCCAGGGTCGGAACCTCGATGCTGTCCCCCAGGGCGGCCTGGCTCAGGGTGATGGGCACCTCGCACAGGATGTCGTTGCCGTCCCGATCAAAAACATCGTGCTCGGCCTCTTCCAGGACCACGATCAGGTCTCCCGGAGCCCCGCCGCGCGGGCCGGCATCCCCCAATCCCTGCATCCGGATATAGTTGCCGGAGGACACGCCCGGCGGCACCTTGACCTGCACCGTCTCCTGGGCCGGCATCCGGCCGTCCCCGCCGCACTGGGAACATGGCTTGGTCACCACCCGTCCCATTCCCTGGCAGCGTATGCAGGGGGCCACGTTGACGAACTGCCCAAAGAAGGTCCGTTGGACCTGGCGCACCTCGCCAGCTCCCTTGCAGGCAGGGCAGGTTTCCACGCTGGTCCCGGGCTCCGCGCCACTTCCCGTGCACTTTTCGCACTTCTTCTGGTGCCGCACCCGGAGCGTCTTCTGGGTGCCCGCGGCGATCTCCTCGAGGGTGATCTCCAGGCGGGCCTGCAGGTCGGATCCGCGAAGCGGTTGCGCCGGGCCCCGACCCCGGCCGCCGCCGCCCGAGCCGCCGAACAGGTCGCCCAGGTCCACGCCCCCGAAGTCGCGCATGAAAGTCCGCAGGGCATCCTCCATGTTGAACTCCGCCCCGCCTGCCCCGGGCTGAAATCCACCGGCCGCGCCAGCGTGCCCGAACTGGTCGTAACGCGCGCGCTTTTCCTTGTCGCGCAGCACTTCGTAGGCTTCGGTGGCCTGCTTGAACTTGTCCTCGGCGGTCTTGTCCCCAGGATTCACGTCCGGGTGGAACTCGCGCGCGAGCTTTCGATAGGCCTTCTTGATGTCGTCTTCGCCCGCTTCCCGGGCCACCCCCAGGACCTCGTAGTAGTCGCGACGCGCCATCAGTCGCCACCTCCGGTTTCGGGTCCCGTGGAGACCACCACCTGGGCGTGCCGGAGCACCTTGTCCCCGATCATGTAACCGGGCAGGGCCACTTCCGCCACGGTTCCCGGAGCGAGATCGTGCCGGGGCACCTGGAGAATCGCGTCATGCAGTTCAGGGTCGAACTCCCGGCCGCGCGCCTCGAACTGCTTGACCCCGTGGCGTTCGAAAAATTCCAGCAGGTGGCGGTAGACCAGCTTGAAGCCCAACAGCACCGGATCTTCGCCGCCTTCCGGGGCGTGGGCCACGGCGCGCTCGAAGTCGTCCCGCAGCCGCAGCAGGTCCTCGAAGATCTCGGCGGTGCGCCGCTCGCGCCATTCCTCGCGCTCCCGGTACATGCGCTTCTTGAAGTTCTCCAGCTCGGCGACCGATCGCATCCAGCGGTCGCGAAATTCCGCGGCCTCTTCCCGGGTGGCGGCGAGCGCCTCCTCCGGGATTTCCACGGGCACGCCCGCGCCCGGCCCTCCCTGCATGCCGGACTCGGCCCGGTCCTTGCCGGCGGGGATGTCGGAAGAGTCAGTTTTCACGAAACGAACCTCCAGTGGATATGGATGTCGGCGGCGCAGCAGTTTCCACGCCGGCGATGAAATCTGCAGTCAGACCTTGAGAATACCAGAACCCGGCCTCGGTGAAAGACATCCGGTCCGCCCCGAGCGCCACCCATTCCAGATTCTGCCGCGGGGCCCAGGCGCGGGCCGCCTCCGCCACCGCCTCCCGATCCCCGGACGGCAGTTCGCCGAATACCACTCCGGAGGCGGTCCGAAGCCCCAGGAAGATGCGCTCCAGGAGGCGCTGTCCGGCGGAAAGGTCTTCCCGGCCCTCCAGCGCGCTCTCCCCTGATTGGATGCGGCGGATGTATTCCCGGTAGCGCCGCACGTTCCATGCGCGTTCCGATTCCCGAAAGGAGTGCGCGCCGGGCCCCAGGCCCACGTACGCCCGCCCCGACCAGTAGGCCTGGTTGTGCTCCGATCGCGCGCCCGGACGGGCAAAGTTGGACACCTCGTAGTGTTCCAGCCCGGCCGCCCGCGCGCGCGCGCACAACCGGGAGTACTGCGCCTCCCCCGCCTCGTCGGGAAGCGCCCGAAGCCGTCCCGACGCCAGCGCGCGCGCCATGGGCACGGCTGGGTTCAACTCGAGGGCATAAGCGGAGAGGTGGTCCGGCTCCCAGGACAGCAGTTCGTCCAGGCTCGCTTCCCACCGCGAAGGATCCTGGCCCGGCAGGCCAAACATGAGGTCCACGTTGACCGTGGGAATTCCGGCTTCGCGGATGGCGCGGTACGCATCCCGGGCGCCTTCCAGAGTGTGCCCGCGCCCCAGGGTCCGCAGCAACCCCGGGTCGGCGGACTGCACGCCCAGGCTCACCCGGGTGACCCCGGCCTCCCTGAGCCTGCGCATCCCTTCCGCAGTCACGCTCTCCGGGTTGGCTTCCACGGTCACTTCCAGGCCGGCGGCTGCGCGCGCGAGGCCGCGAACCAGCCTGGAAAGCAGCTCTCCGGGAAGCTCCGTGGGAGTGCCTCCCCCAAAGTAGAGCGTGGAGGGAACCAGGTTCGGCGCCCGCAGCTCCGCCTCTTGCAAAATGGCCGAGGCCAGCGCCCCGAACTGCGCAGGGTCGCTCAGGGCCACGGTAAAATCGCAGTAAGGGCAGATGGAACGGCAGAAGGGAACGTGAACGTAGATACCGGTTCCCATGCCAGGGCCCCCGCTACTTCACGAGGTTCAGAAGACGGTTCAGGCGCACCGCTCGAAAGACCGGCTCCGTGGCATCCCACGACCAATAGATGAACAGCGCCTTGCCCTTCAGGAGCGATTCGTCCACGTCTCCGAAGTAGCGGCTGTCTCGGCTGTCGTCGCGGTTGTCGCCCATCATGAAGAAGTGGCCCGGGCGCACGGTGTACGGGCCAAAATTGTCCCGGCGGTCCACCTCGCGCGGAATGGTGTCGGGCGCGACGTGCTTGATGTAGCTTTGGAACTGCGGCTTGCCGTTCCGGTAGAGCTGCTTGTTGCGGACCTCGATCACGTCGCCCGGCACGCCCTGGCAGCGTTTGATGAAATCTTCCTTGGGGTTGTCCGGGTACTTGAAGACGATGATGTCCCCCACCCGGGGGTCGCGCAGCTTGGGCGCGCGGAACAGCAGCTTGTCGGTGAACGGCAACGTCACCTGGGCCCCGTAGATGAACTTGTTCACGAACAGGAAGTCGCCCACCAGGAGCGTGTCTTCCATGGAGCCGGACGGAATCCGGAACGCCTGGATCACCAGCATCCGGATCACCACCGTGATGGCCACCGCGTACAGGATGGCTTCGGTATAATCACGCAGCACGGACTTGCTCTTTCCGCTTCCGGCCGCGCTCTTTCGCGTCTTGCCCGCCAATGCTGCCTCCAGTCCGGGCCATCTCCGCCCGGCTAGTTCTTGTCCACTTTCAGCACCGCCAGGAAGGCTTCCTGCGGTATCTCGACGCTCCCGATTTGCTTCATACGTTTCTTGCCTTCCTTTTGTTTCTCCAGGAGCTTGCGCTTTCGGGTGATGTCTCCCCCGTAACACTTGGCAATCACGTTCTTTCGAAGGGCGCTGATGGTCTCCCTGGCCACCACGCGGCTGCCGATGGCGGCCTGGATGGCGATCGGAAACATCTGCCGGGGGATCAATTCCTTGAGCTTGGAGGCGATGGAGCGGCCCCACTCGTAGGCCTTGTCCTTGTGGATGATCGCCGAAAGCGCGTCCACCGGCTCGTTGTTCAGCACCATGTCCATCTTGACCAGGTCGGCCGTCAGGTAGCCCGCGGGCTCGTAATCGAAGCTGGCGTAGCCCTTGGACAGCGACTTGAGCCGGTCGTAGAAATCCAGGACGATCTCGCTCAGCGGGATCTTGTACGAGAGCTTCACGCGGCGCTCGTCCAGGTATTCCATCCCCAGGAACACTCCGCGCCGCTCCTGCGCCAATTGCATCAGGTTCCCCACGTATTCCGAGGGCACCAGGATGGTGGCATGCACGATGGGCTCCTCGATGCGCTCGATCACGGTGGGATCCGGAAGCAGGCTGGGGTTTTCCACGCTCAAGCGGGTGCCGTCGGTCTTGTACACGTGCACTTCCACGCTGGGCACGGTGCCGATCAGGTCCACGCCGTACTCGCGGCGCAGGCGTTCCTGGACGATTTCCATGTGGAGCAGGCCCAGGAAGCCGCACCGGAACCCGAATCCCAGCGCGAGCGAGGTCTCCGGCTCGTACTGCAGGGAGGAATCGTTCAGGGTCAGCTTGAGGAGCGCGTCGCGCAGCTGCTCGTAATCGTCCGTATCCACCGGATAGATTCCCGAGAACACCATCGGCTTCATGGGCCGGTACCCGGGGAGCGCCTGCTGCCCGGATACGCCCGCGAGCCCCATGGTGTCCCCCACGGTCACGTCGCGCACTTCCTTGATGCCGGCGATGACGTAGCCGACTTCGCCGGCCTCCAGCGACTCGCCCGGTTCCAGGCGCATCTTGAAGTGGCCCACCTCGGTTACCTCGAACACCTTGCCGGTGGAAAGCATGGTCACCTTGGATCCCGCGGCCACCCGGCCCTCCATCACCCGCACATAGGTCACC
>JANXVU010000008.1 GCA_025351485.1 Candidatus Eiseniibacteriota bacterium
CCGAGGGGCAGAGTTCGGCCACGCTGGAGCGCTTCTTCAGCGAGATTGGAGAAGAGGAGAGGCTGCGCATCGAGGTGGTCTCGATGGACATGGTGATGGTTCCGGACCAAGCTGAGCACGATTTCCGGAGCAAGCTGAACACGGTTTCCGGTCGAAGGTGAACACGGATTCCGGCCA
Source organism: Candidatus Eiseniibacteriota bacterium (assembly GCA_025351485.1). Lineage (GTDB taxonomy): Bacteria > Eisenbacteria > RBG-16-71-46 > RBG-16-71-46 > JACRLI01 > JANXVU01. The sequence continues at coordinate 178 of JANXVU010000008.1, forward strand.
TGGTGAACATGGATTCCGGGCATCGTGAACACCGAATCTGGTCCAGGGTGAGCGCTCATCGGGTCGAAGCGTCGCGGGAGCCGAGGATCCTCCAGACGGAGGGCCCCTTGGCAGCGAAACGACTAACGATGAGACAACTGAAAGAGATCCTGAGGCTGAGCCTGGAGTGTGGGCTGACGCAGCGGGCCGTGGCCGATGCCGTGGGCGTCGGAGTTGGGACGGTATGCGAGTACCTCGGGCGGGCGCGGGCGACGGGAGTGGGGTGGCCGATCCCGGCGGAGCTTTCGGATGAGGAGCGGCTCGAAGCCGCGGTCTTCGGTCCGAAGCGGGAGTCAGAACTCGGGCGTGGTCTGCCGGAGATGGCCTGGGTGCATGGGGAGCTGCGCCGGGCGGGAGTGACGCTGAGCCTGCTGTGGCAGGAGTATCTGGCGGCCAATCCTGGGGGCTATCGCTACAGCCAGTTCTGTGAGCACTATCACCGTTTTCGCAGGCGACTCTCGCCGGTGATGAGGCAGGTGCACCGGGCCGGCGAGAAGGTGTTCGTGGACTTCGCGGGAAAGAAGCCGTCGATCGTGGACGCGAGGACGGGCGAGGTGAGGAGCGTGGAACTCTTCGTGGGCGCACTCGGTGCCAGCAGCTATGTATTCGCGGAGGCGTCCGAGCATCAGGACCTCTCGAGCTTCGTGAGCCTGAACGTGCGGATGGTGGAGGCCTTCGGCGGCGCGCCCTCGATCTTCGTGCCCGATAACCTCAAGGCCGGTGTGACGGGGGCGTGCCGGTACGAGGCCGTCGTGAATCGGACCTATCAGGACATGGCGGCGCACTACGGGGCCGCGGTGATCCCGGCGCGGGCCTACAAGCCGCGCGACAAGGCCAAGGTCGAGGTGTCGGTGCTTCTGGCCGAGCGATGGATCGTGGCGTCGCTGAGGAACCGGACGTTTTTCAACATCGGGGAACTGAACGAGGCCATCCGGCAGAAGGTCGCGGAGCTCAACGAGAGGGTGATGCGGCGGGCCGGCGTGTCACGGCGGGAGCTTTTCGAAACGTATGACCGTCCAGCGCTCAAGCCGCTGCCTCAGACGCCGTACGAGATCGGCGTCTGGAAGGAGTGCAAGGTCAACATCGACTACCACATCGAGCTCGAGCACAACGTCTACAGCGTCCCGCACGCGCTCGTCGGGCAGCGGGTCGAGGCACGCTCCACGGCGCGCTGCGTCGAGATCTTCCTGCGCTCCACGCGTGTGGCCTCCCATCTTCGGCTGACCGGACGGGGACGAGCCTCGACGCTCCCTGAGCACATGCCCGCCGCGCATCGTGCGCACGCCGAGTGGACGCCCTCGCGGCTGATCTCATGGGCGGCCAAATCGGGACCGGGCACGCGCCATGTCGTCGAGTCCATCCTGCAGAGCAAGCCTCACCCGGAGCAGGGCTACCGGGCGTGCCTGGGCCTGATGCGCCTGGGTCGCGTGCATGGGACCAAGCGGCTCGAGGCCGCTTGCCAGATGGCAAAGCGCCTCAAGGCCGAGAGCTACAAGACGGTCAAGAACATCCTGTCCAGCGGCATGGATCGAAACCCGCTCGCTCAGTCCGCCGCGACGGAATCGTCACTCCCGCCTCACGACAACATCCGCGGAGCGGCCTGCTATGACGAAACGGAGTTGCTCCCATGCTGAAGAACCCCACCACCGACAAGATGCTCGCTCTCAGGCTCCCGGTCTTCGCCGAAGCCTTTCAGGCGCAGCTGGGCCGTCCGGAGTTTGCCGACCTCGACTTCGCCGAGAGGGTCGGGATGCTGGTTGACGCCGAATGGTCCGCACGCGAGCAGCGCAGTCAGCAGCGACGATTGAAGGCCGCAAAACTCCGGCATCAGGCCTGCCTGGAAGACATCCAGTGGGCGACCGTCCGGAATCTGGATCGCTCGGTGATCCTCTCGCTGGGTGCGTGCGGCTTCATTCGCGATCACCGCAACCTCCTGATCACCGGCGCAACCGGAGTCGGCAAGTCATACCTGGCCTGCGCCTTCGCCGAGCGGGCCTGTCGCTCGGGCTACACGTCGTATTACATCCGCGCTCCGCGCCTGTATCACGAGCTCGCCGTCTCGCGGGCCGACGGCTCCTACGGCAGGCTCCTCCAGAAGCTGGCGCGCACGGATCTCTTGGTCATCGACGACTGGGGCCTGGCTCCGCTGCAGGAAACCGAGCGGCGGGAACTGCTCGAGATCGTCGAGGACCGTCACCAGAACGCCTCGACAATCATCACCAGCCAGCTCCCGGTGAAGGCCTGGTACGAGGCCATCGGCGATCCGACGCTCGCCGACGCCATCTGCGACCGCCTGATTCCGGGCGCCTACAAGATCCACATCAAGGGTCCATCCATGCGCCCGCCCCGCTCAGCCGCGGACCGGACCTCGGCAGAGGCAGAGTGAGGGCAGACGTGGGCTCTCGGCTCGAGATGAGCAGCGATTTCCACATTTCCACTGCTGTCCACAAAAAGAAAAGGAAGCAAAAAGAAAAAGGCGACTACTGCTACTGATTCACTGATCACCGACAGGACTCCGAACGGGACTTCGGACCCCGCCGGATAGAATCAAACGAAAGGAGGCGTCGCCGCCAAGCTCCCCGTCGCTTCGCTCCGACAAGCGCTCACCATGCTCCGGAATCCATGCTCACCTTGGACCGGAATCGACGCTCACCTTGGCCGGAACCCGCAGCTCCCCTTCACGAGCGCCTCGACCCGGTCCCGGTACCGGCCCCAGGCGTGCTCCAGGACCTCCAAGGGATCGCTCGCCGGGCGCGGCGGCTTCTCCAGCCCCCAGAAGATGTAGCCGGTCTGGGTCTTGTTCTTCAGGCCGAGGTCTTTGGCAGCTGCGAGAGCGGCGGAGGAGATCGAGCGGTAGAGTGTTTCGGCGTACCGGATCCCGCCCTTCTCGACCTGGCACTCGCACCGGACCACGCCGTGGCGATCGGTCTTCTGGAGCACGGTGCCGGGGGCGGGGAGCTGGGGATCGTCGGCTACGGGCTTGACGTTCCCCTTTTCGGCGATTTCAGGCGTACCAGTAGGTGCTCTGAATCAGGGCGTGCTCTCTTCCAGAATGGAGCTGATCGTGGTGTCCTTCCCAGCGGGGGTTCCGGCGGGAACCGCCGCCAAGGGG
>JANXVU010000009.1 GCA_025351485.1 Candidatus Eiseniibacteriota bacterium
AGTGAAATTGACCGTGATCCCGGTCCGGCCGCCGGAACCGTTGCCGCCCAGGACCTGGGACGTGGCCGCGTTGCTGATCGCCAACGGTCCGGTGTGGTCGAGAGGAATGCCGGCAGGCTCACCGGGGTAGCCGGTAACGGCGGCATTGCTGCAGTCACGCACCTTGACCGAAGTCACCGTGATGACGCCGGTGCCATTGGAAACGCTGGCCAGCGGCAGCGTGAACAGCGTTCCGCTCCCGGTCGCGCCGCAGGGCGTTCCAAGAATGGCGCAGTCCACGGTGTAGTTCCCGCCGCCGTTGCTGACCACCTGGAAACTCGTCCCGCTGATTGAACTCAGGTAGGCGCCCTGGGCGATGGGATTGCACAGGCTCAGATTCGCGCTCAGGTTCAACTTCACGCTGTAGCCGCGCACACCGGTGACGTCCAGGCGGTTGAAGACCACCGGCACGTTGACGCAGGTGTTCACGTTGGAAATGCACAGGCCGGTCGTGTTGGCCGCCACGTTGTCCGGGCCCGCGGTGGGCTCCAGGTCAATCTGGTACGTCTCGCCGTTCTTCAGGGCGATGGTCACCCCGTCCAGGTAACCGTTGAAGATGTTCCCGGACCCGGTCTGGAGGCTGATGTACAGGATCTCCTGGCTCGCGTAGTCGATGAAGTTGGTGTTGGCGGTGCCCTGGGTGGGATTGCCCGGCCAGGTGGACCACTGGATTCCCGTGCCGGCCGCGGCCTGGATCTGGGCCATCGTGGGCGCGTTGTAGAAGCCAAAATTGCCCGAATTGTTGTGGTCGGTGAAGGTCAACGGATCCCCACCTCCAGTAGTCCAGGCGTTCCAGACGTCATAGACGGGAACGTACGGGAGCGTTTTAAGATAAGGCTCGCCGTTCAGACGCTGCTCGAACCAGCCGTGGGCCGTGCCCTTGGTGTACAGAGCCAGGTAGAACTCCACCGGCGACACGTCGGCGTGATTGTAGGTGTGATACGTGATGGACTGGATGTCATTGACCGTGAACGTGGTGCCGAGGTCCGAAGCGGGGCTGATGTACAGCTCGGCCTTGGGTCCGGGAGGGTCCAGCTTGAACCACGAACCGGTGCCGGAAAAGTTCTGGGCGGCCGAGGGCGTCATGGACGAAAATCCTGCCCGGCCCGGGCCCATCACGATGTTGTGGAGAGCAGCGTAGGCGGGAGTCGCAGCGGCCAACAAGGCGGCCACGCAGCCCAGGGCGGCCAGGGTGGCGAGGGTCCGGCGAGCTGCCTGGCAAAGGTTTGAGCTGTTACGGTACATAGGAGCGGCCTCCAGTGTGGATGTGAACGGCTGACGCCGGGCGGAGGCGAATGCCGCCACCGGGTACGCCGGAGCCTTTGAGTGCTGCGGAGGCAGGCTGTTCAGCCGTTGGTTTCTGACGCCGTCCAGCCCGGAGCGGGGTGTCGAGGCAATGAAGTGTGGGGGCTGGAGCCGACGTACCGGGTCAGGTGCTCGATGTGCTCAGCGAAGAAGGGCCACTCGCGTGGTGGCCACCCGCCCTTCGGCAGTCAGCCTAGCTACATAGACCCCGGCGGGCGCCTGCCCCCCGGAGTCGGTGCGGCCATCCCAGGTAACCGTGTGCTTCCCAACTGTGGATACACCGGATTCAAGATGGCGAACGGGTTTCCCGCTAATGTCGTAGACAATCAGTGACTCCCCCTCTCCCCCGGAGGAGTCCACCAGAAATTCCGTTCGGTGATGAAACGGGTTCCGCGATGCGCGGAGTCCCAGCCTGGCGAAGGGCGCCGGGCCGGGTCCAACGGCCACCGGATTTCCGATCTGCACCTGCGCATCGGTGGAATGAGACGGGTTCACATACGTGCCGGCCTCGTAGAACTGCAGCCCCGGAAGGAAAACCACGTGCGTGATCTGCTCCAGGCTCGAGGCCCGGAACTGTAACCTGTAGAGTTGACCCGGGCCGGTCACGTCCACGCCGTTGCACAGCAGGACATCGGTGATCGTCAGGGAGTCGTGGCTGACCTTGAAGCGGTGGAAGGTGTTCGAGCAGGCACTCGTGATCAGACTGCCCTGCTGGAGCGAAATGGGGGAAAAACCGAGGAATGTCAGCGCCAGCGGGTCGAACTGGAGATACGCATCGAAGCCGTTGAAGGTCGAGCCGGCCTCGGTCACCGTGATATCCAACTCGAAGGTCGCCCCGGGCGCCACCAGTGCGGGCGAGGGAGTCAGCGCAACAGTGACGTCAGCTCGGGCTGGGGAGTTCAGTAGGACAGTCGCCGGAAGAGACAGCAAGGCCATCATGGCCAAGCGCCGCCAGGCAGCAGCGATCCGAAGCGGAGGCGCGGACTTTATCCTCGGGAGGACGAACCTGACCATCGGGCCCCCTGGTCTTCCGACGAATGGCTCAACACTCGATTGGCGCCCCGTGGCGGTGGAATCCCGAACAGGGGCGGACCGGCATCACTAGGAATGCCAACTATATAAGCATGCTTACCCTTTGGGAGTCAATAGAAATGTGTAAAAGGGCGCATTAACCATATAATGATAATACCATGTCTGTAATTACAGTATTGGTAGGCAATTGAGGCGGGAGGATTTATCGGATGGCAGCCCCGGCTTCCTGCGGGTTCATCCCGAAGTCCACAGGGTTCACCCCCAGCTGCGCGTGGCCCTGCGGCTGCATGTCGCTGCCCATCAGGCCGAAGGCCATGAGCGGTTGGTCATTCTTGGAAGGGGATGACGGGGATGCGGTTTGATGCTGTTCATGCGGGACGGCCGGAACTTGCTCCTGCCCGTCCCGAAGCCTATTTCAGGACTGCCATTCGCTTGATCAGGACCGTTCCCTCCGACTGGAGTCTGCAGAGATAGATCCCGCTCTGAACGGCCTGCCCGCGCGAGTCGCGCGCATCCCACGAGGTGGAATGGGGGCCTGCTTCCATTGTTTCCGCCAGGAGTCGCCGGACCGGACGGCCCGACACATCGAAGATTTCCAGCGACACCGGCCCACCTCGCGGCAGAGAGAAGCGAAGCTCCGAGGGGCCCCGGCTGGGATTGGGCCGGGGAGCTTCCAGGACCACCCTCGCGGCCGCCTCGCCCGCGCCCACGCCGACCGGCGTAACCAGGGTCACCGTGAAATGGATCCCCACGTAATCCCCCGAGTTGCTGGTCCGGTCCAGGTTCAGGGCGATCTGGTCGTTAGGATTCACCGACAAATTGGAGATGGCGGCTGCCCCGCCGGATCCGGCCGAAAACGTGAACGGATTGGCGTGGCTGTAGGGATCCCCCGATGAGATGTCCCCTCCGGTGAGCAGGATCCCGTTCTTGAAAATGCTCCAGTGGTTGCTGCGGTTGATGTCCCGCCCCATCCACACAGCTCCGGAAACTGTGGCCGTGCCCTTGGACGGGCTGGTCCACATGACGCTGGCGCCCCCGGATCCGACTCCGTTGGCAGGGTCGGTGGTGTGGCAGAGCACGTCGCCGTCCAGCCAGTCGTGAGGAATCCCGACAATCCCGCTGCTCTTGAAGAAACAAGGAAGGTTTTGATTGCCGGTGGCAAAGCGGGCCCACGCGGGCTGGGCTGTGCTGAAGTCGCCTGAGAGGCCCTGCCAGGAGGAAACATGGGGCAGGAGATTTCCGCCCTCGAAGTAGCTCCAGGAGCCGTTGGGGTTGTTGGAGTCGCTCCAGTCGTTGACCAGGTCGTAGACCGTCGCCGCTCGAGCGGAGTGAGGCGCAAAGGTGCACCAGGCGAGCGCGACAAGCGCCAACACGCGCGCAGGGTTTCCGAGGAGCGGCAGGCGGATCATCACGGGTGGCCTCCCTGGGATGTGGCTGTGGCCGCGCCGACCACCGACTCAGTGCTTCATGCGGCTCGATTTAGACAAAAAAATATACATTCCTCGCCCAGGGGTGGCAATCCCCGGTTCTTGGGCCACCGGGCGGGGCTGCCCCCGGTCCGGCTCATGCGGGCTCCGCTAATACCCCAGCGCGCACCCGTCCTTGCGCTTCTCGGTCGCGCCCGAGTAGGTCCCGGTCACGGGGTCGCGCCAGATGGCCTGGTAGCCCCCGTACGCCCCCACCGGTTCCGGCGAAAGCTTGTGGCCGCGCCGCTTCAGTTCGTCCAGCAGCGCCTGCGGCAGGCCGTCCTCGATGTGCAGCTCGCCGCCGTCCGTCATCACCGTGCCGGTGGGCTCGCTGGAACCGGTGTGGTGGTAGCGGATGGCATCCCCGGCCTCCTGCAGGTTCATGCCGAAGTCCACCAGGTTCACCACCACCTGCGCGTGCCCCTGCGGCTGCATGTCGCCGCCCATCAGGCCGAAGGCCATCAGCGGCTGGCCGTCCTTGGAGAGGAACGCGGGAATGATGGTCTGGAACGGCCGCTTCCCGGGCTCCAGCGCGTTGGGATGCTCCTTGTGCAGCGAGAACAGCCCGCCTCGGTCCTGGATGCCAAAGCCCAGCTCCGGCACCACATAGCCCGAGCCGAAGCCGGTGTAGTTGCTCTGGATCAGGGAGATCATCATGCCGCTCTCGTCGGCGGCGCACAGGTAGGTGGTTTCCTTGCGGTTCAGCACCGCCAGGTCGCCCGGGGCGTCCTTGAGGGCGGCATGCTGCATGTCGATGAGCGCGGCGCGCTGTTTCGCGTAGCTCTTGGAGAGCAGCGCCTCCACCGGCTGCTTGTTGAATGCCGGGTCGGCGTAGTAGCGGGCGCGGTCGGCGAAGGCCACCTTCTTGGCCTCCACCATCACGTGCCAGAAGTCCGCGGAGCCCCTGCCCATCGTCTTCAGATCGAAGTTCTCAAGGATATTCAGCAGCTGCAGTGCCGCCAGGCCCTGGCTGTTGGGCGGCAGCTCCCACACCGTATAGCCGCGGTAGTCGGTGGACATGGGCGTGTCCCAGGTGGAGTGGTGCTTCTCGAAATCCTGCATCTCGAAGAACCCGCCGTTGGCCTTGGAGTAGCGCACCAGCTCCTCGGCGATGGGGCCCTTGTAGTAGGCGTCACGGCCCTTTTCGGCCAGCAACCGAAGGGTCCTGGCCAGCGCGGGGTTCTTGAAGGTCTCCCCTTCCAGAGGCGCGCGGCCGCCGGGCATGAACACCTGCGCGAAGCCCGGCTTGTCCTTGAACACCCGCGTGGAGCGCTGCCAGTCGCCGGCGATCACGGGCGAGAGCGGGAAGCCCTCTTCGGCGTACTTGATCGCGGGCGCCAGCACCTGCGACATGGGCAGCTTGCCGTAGCGCTGGTGCAGCTCGAACCAGCCGTCGCAGCAGCCGGGAACTGTCCAGGCGTACGGCGAGTACAGCGGGATGGTGCCGTCCTTTTCGGGCTTCACTTTGTCGATGGTGAGCGCCATGGGCGCGCGGCCGGAGGCGTTCAGGCCCACCATTTGTTTCGTCTTTGGGTCGTAGAGGATCGCGAACAGGTCCCCGCCCAGACCATTGGCCGTGGGCTCCATCAGGCCCAGGCAGGCGTTGGTGGCGATGGCGGCGTCCACGGCGCTGCCGCCGGCCTTGAGCATGTCGAGGCCGGCGTGCACCGCGAGCGGCTGGGCGGCGGCCACCATGCCGTGGCGGGCGTACACCACCGAGCGGGTGGCCGCGCCGCGCCCCAGGGCGGCTTCGGCGCGATCCGCCCAGCCTGGAATGGAAGCACACATGAGAAGACCTCCGGCAAGCGCGAGACGCGCGGGAATGGATGCGGGCATGGGAATGCCTCCCTTGGGTGCAGCGGGCACGGGACGGGGAACGAAATCTTGAAAACGCGAATCGGAATCAGCGGGCTTCAGGCCCCGAGGAAGCCGCGGATCCGCTCCGCCACCGCCTCCGGCGTGAAGCCCAGGCCCTTCTGGATGTCGGCCAGCGGCGCGGAGGCCCCAAACCGGTCCAGGCCGATCATCAGCCCCTGGTCGCCCACCAGGCGCTCCCATCCCCAGGTGGCGCCGGCCTCGATCGAGACGCGCCGGGCGCCCTTGGGAATCACCGATTCGCGGTAGGCGGCGTCCTGCTCCAGGAAGTTTTCGAAGCACGGCACGGAAACGACGCGCGCGTTCGCGGCGGGTCCCAGCAGGTCGGCGGCGGCGAGAGCGAGCGAGACTTCCGATCCGGTGGCCACGATCACCACTCCAGGCCTGACCCCGGATTCCTTGCGCACGATGTAGCCGCCCCTCCACACGTCGCGGGTGTCAAAGCCCGCGGGCCGCTTCAGCGCCGGCAGTTTCTGGCGGGTGAGGGCCAGCAGGTTGGGGCCCTTCGCGTCGCGGACGCTCCAGCACCACGCCATGGCGGTCTCCACCCCGTCGGCGGGCCGCCACACCCGCAGCCCCGGCACGGCCCGCAGCGACGAGATCTGCTCGATCGGCTGGTGGGTCGGGCCGTCCTCCCCCAGGAACACGCTATCGTGGGTGAACACCCACGTGCTCCGGATGCCCATCAGCGCCGAGAGGCGGATGGTGGGCCGGCAGTAGTCGGTGAAAATCAGGAAGCCGGATCCGAACGGCAGGAACGCTTCCGTCAACGCCAGCCCGTTCACCACCGCGGCCATGGCGTGCTCGCGGATGCCGAAGTGCAGGTTGCGCCCCTCGTAGCGGGCGGGGCCATCGTCGATGCCGATCGGCGGGGCGCCCTTGATCCATGTAAGCGTGGACGGTTCCAGGTCTGCGGACCCTCCCACGAAGCACGGCACCTCCGCGGCGATCTTCTGGATCACGGCCTGCGAGTGCTGGCGGGTGGCGGCGTCCTTGTCCATGCCTTCCACCACCCGGCGGTCCAGGTCCTCGGGAACGAAGCGCCCTAGTTGATCGCCCAGCGAGTCGGCCAGCTCCGGGTATTTCGCCTTCCATGATGCCAGCAGATTTTCCCACTTCGCGCGCGCCTCCGCCCCCCGGCGCCCCGGCCCCGCAAACACCGGGCGCACCTCCTCGGGCACCAGGAAGGTGGGCTCTTCCGGCCAGCCCAGGTTCTGCTTGGTGAGTTTCACTTCTTCCGCGCCCAGCGGGGCGCCGTGAGCCTCGGAGGTGTCGTGCGCGTTGGGGGCGCCAAAGGCGATGTGGGTGCGCGCGATCACCAGTGAAGGACGCGTGGTCTCGGCCACCGCGGCCTGGAGCGCCTTTCGGATCGCCGGGCGGTCGTGGCCGTCCACGTGCTGCACGTGCCAGCCGAACGCTTCAAACCGCTTGCCCACGTCCTCGTTGAACGCCAGGGCGGTGTCGCCCTCGATGGTGATGTGGTTGTCGTCGTAGACGAAGTTGAGGTTCCCGAGGCCCCAGCGCCCCGCCAGCGAGCCGGCCTCGGAAGAGATGCCTTCCATCAGATCACCGTCGCTGCACAGGCCGAACACCCGGTAGTCGAACATCTCGAAACCCGGTCGATTGAACCGGGCTCCGAGCATCTTTGCCCCCAGCGCAAGCCCCACCGCGTGCGCGATGCCCTGTCCCAGCGGGCCGGTGGTGGTCTCGATCCCGGCGGTGTGGCCCCACTCGGGGTGGCCCGGCGTCTTGCTGCCCCACTGTCGGAA
>JANXVU010000051.1 GCA_025351485.1 Candidatus Eiseniibacteriota bacterium
CCACCACGGCGCTCGACGTGACCATCCAGGCGCAGATCCTGGACCTGCTGGCGCGCCTGCAGCGCGAGCTCAAGATGGCCGTCCTGATCATCACCCACGACCTGGGCGTCGTGGCGGAAGTGGCCAAGGAAGTGGCGGTAATGTACGCCGGCCAGATCCAGGAGCATTGCGACGTCAAGGAGGCTTTCTACAATCCGCTGCACCCGTACACGCTGGGGCTGCTGACCTCGATCCCGCGGCTGGACGACAAGCGCGAGCGACTGCACGTGATCCCGGGGAACGTCCCCAACCCGGCCTATTTTCCAAGCGGCTGCCGCTTCCATCCCCGGTGCCCGTTTGCGACCGACCGGTGCAAGGTGGAGATCCCGCCGCTGGTGGACCACCTGCCGGGGCACCAGGTGCGTTGCTGGAACGTCGAGCAGGTGCTGAAATCCGAGGACCGCAAGGAACTCATCGGCCAGGTGAGCGCAGGCTCCTAGCGCTCCCAAGGAGACGAATTGGAATCCGAGAACCTGCTGGAAGTCCGCGATCTGAAGAAGTACTTTCCCATCCGCAAGGGGCTGCTGGGCCGCACGGTCGGGGCGGTGCGCGCCGTGGACGGCGTGAGCTTCGACGTGAAGCGCGGCGAGACCCTGGGGTTGGTGGGTGAGTCGGGCTGTGGCAAGACCACCGCCGGGAGAGTCATCCTGCGCCTGATCCCGGCCACTTCGGGCTCGGTGGTGTTCGGGGGACAGGACGTGCTGGCCCTGCCCAAGGGCGAGCTGCGGGCCATGCGCCGGCGGATGCAGATCATCTTCCAGGACCCGTACAGTTCGCTCAACCCGCGCCTGACCGTGGGGGCGATGCTCCAGGAGGCGCTCAGCATCCACAAGCTGGCCTCGGGCCAGGCCGCGCGAGACCGCATCGCCGAACTGCTGGATCTGGTGGGCCTCGCGCCCGACCACGCGCGCCGCTACCCGCACGAGTTTTCGGGCGGCCAGCGCCAGCGCATCGGCGTGGCCCGCGCCATGGCGGTCAAGCCGGAATTGATCATCTGCGACGAGCCCGTCTCGGCCCTGGACGTTTCCATCCAGGCGCAGATCCTGAACCTGCTGGAGGACCTCCAGAAGCAGCTGGGTCTTACCTACATCTTCGTGGCGCACGATCTTTCGGTGGTGCGGCACATCAGCGACCGCATGGCGGTCATGTACCTGGGGCGGATCGTGGAGATCGCCCCGAGCGACGCCGTGTACGACATGCCGCTGCACCCCTACACCCAGGCGCTGCTGTCCGCCGTGCCGGTGCCCGATCCGGCCCGCAAGCGCCGCCGAATCCTGCTGGCGGGGGACATCCCGAGCCCCGCAAATCCGCCGCCCGGATGCACCTTCCACACCCGGTGTCCCGCGGTCCAGGACATCTGCCGGCGCGAAGCCCCGTCCCTTCGGGAGATCCACCCCGGCCACTGGGTGAGCTGCCACCTGGTGGAGCAGGGTGCGACCCACGCCCCGGGCCCATCCGCAGTGACGCTCTCGGCGACCTAGCCGCCATGGTTTCCCCCCACCCCCAGGTATCCGCGCCATGACCGACCAGGACGTGACGCTCCACGTTCCGCCGGCCGATGCCGGCCGGTGCGCGGCACTGCTCCTGGAGACCCTGCAGGGGCACCGCGGGGTGCTGGGCGTCGAATTTGTCCCGGTGGAAGGCTCCATCCGGGTCCGCTACGACCCCGAAGTGATCGACGGCACCAGCGTCCAGGACGTGGTCCGCAGCCTGGGCATGAAACTCGAGAACGAACTGGTCCATTGCAACTGGGCGCTCCAGGGCGCCCGGTGCCGCGATTGCGCGCTGGCGCTGGAGCGCTACCTCGGCAAGATCCCCGGGGTGCGATTCGTGCGGGCGAACCCGGCGGCCGGTGCGCTGGGCGTCGAGCTGGAGTCCGGCCGGGGTGCCGAGCACGAGATCGTGCGTCGGGTGCGCGCGTTCGGGTACCGGGCGGAGCCCCGCACGGCCGAGGCGGAGGACACCTGGTTCCGGCACCCCATGGTGATCGGAGCCGTGGTGTGCGGCGTGCTGTGCTTCACGGGCATTCTGGCCCGGAACCTGGGCACGGCGCGCCCGCTGTGGATCGCGCTCTTCGCCGCCGCCTACGTGGCCGGCGGCTGGCAGGGGCTCCTCGAGGCGTGGGCCTCGCTGCGCAACCGGATCTTCGACGTCAACTTCCTGATGCTGATGTCGGCCATCGGCGCCGCTGCCATCGGTTACTGGCAGGAAGGCGCCCTGCTGCTGTTCTTGTTTTCGCTCTCCAACGCGCTTCAGTATTTCGCGCTCGAACGCACCCGCAAGGCCATCCGGGCACTGATGCAGCTCAAGCCGGAGACGGCCACCCTGGTGGTGGGGGGCCAGGAGCGGGTGGTTCCGGCGGCCGAGATCCAGGCGGGAGACCTGGTGCGAGTGCGCCCCGGCGAGCGTCTGGCCGCGGACGGAACCGTGGCCGAGGGGGAGACCCACGTGGACGAGTCGGCCATGACCGGCGAGTCCATTCCGGTCGTCAAGCGCGTGGGGTCGCAGGTCTTCGCGGGCACCATCAACGGCACCGGCTCGATCGAGTTCACCGTGACCCGCCTGCCGCACGAGACGCGCCTGGCGCGGATCATCGAGCTGGTGGAGAAGGCGCAGGACGAGAAGGCGCCGACGCAGCAGTTCATCGACCGCTTCGGCCAGTACTACGCGTTCGCGGTGGTGGCGGCCGTGGCGTTGACCATCGTCCTTCTACCGACCTTCTTTCACTGGACCTTCGAGAAGTCGTTCTACCGGGCGATGGTGGCCCTGGTGGTGGCCTCCCCGTGCGCGCTGGTGATCTCGACCCCCGCCACCATCCTGGCCGGAATTGCCGGCGCCGCCCGCCACGGCATCCTGTTCAAGGGCGGCGGGCACCTGGAGACCATGGGGCAGGTGAAGGCGGTGGCGCTTGACAAGACCGGCACGCTCACCATCGGTCGACCGGTCCTGACCGACTGCGTCCCCGCGCCGGGCCGCACCGTCGAGGAACTCAGGCGCTACGCCGCCGCTGCGGAGCGGCGTTCCGAGCATCCGGTCGCGGAGGCCATCGTGAAGGGCTGCGCGGGCATCGCTCTTCCCGACGCGACTTCCGTGAACGCGATCACCGGCCGGGGCATCGAGGCCATGGTGGAGGGCCGGCGGGTGCTGGTCGGGAGCCTGCGACTGATGGAGGAGCGGGGGATCGAATTTCCCGCCGAAACCCTGGAGCGGCTCTCGAAGCTGGAGGCCGAAGGGCGAACGGTGGTGCTGGCGGCCGACGACCGGCCCTTGGGGCTGCTGGCCGTGGCCGACGAGCCGCGCCCCGAGGCGGCGGACGTGGTGCGCAGGCTCAAGGCCTCGGGCGTGAAGCGCGTGGTGATGCTCACCGGGGATCACCGCGAGGCGGCCGAAGCCATCGGGCGCCGCCTTGGCGTGGATGAAGTCCTTTCCGGCCTGCTGCCGGAGGAAAAGGTCTTCGCGATTCGGGATCTGAAAAAGCGCTTCGGCGTGGTGGCGATGGTGGGCGACGGGGTGAACGACGCGCCCGCGCTGGCGACCGCGGACGTGGGGATCGCCATGGGCGGTCGGGGCACCGACGTGGCCCTTGAAACGGCGGACGTCGCGCTCATGGCGGACTCTCTGTCGAAACTGCCGGACCTGGTCATCCTGGGACGTCGCGCCCGGTCCATGATCCGCCAGAACGTGTTCATTTCCGTCGGCATGATGGCGGCGCTGGTCACGCTCAATTTCTTCGGCAAAGTCCAGCTCCCCTACGGCGTGGTCGGCCACGAGGGCTCCACCGTGGTGGTGGTGCTCAACGGCCTGCGGCTCCTGGGGGGCTGGGGGAAGAAGGCCTCATGAGATATGCCGCCTCCACCACGATCCGGGAGGATTGGCTGCGCTACGTGAGAGCCGGCCTGGGCAACTTTCGCGCCTTCGAGCTGGCCTGCGGGGAACCCCACGTGACGGTGACGGCCCCGGAGCTGCGCTCCCTGGCTCGGTTGCGCCTCAAGGAAGGCCTCGCCTACTCGGTGCATGCGCCCTTCCGCCGCCTGGACATCGCTTCGGCCAGCCGTCCGGTGGCCGCCGCCACGGAAAAGCTCTACGCGCGGTCCCTGGAAGTGGCAGCCGAGGTGGGAGCCGAGGTGGTGGTGATGCATCCCTGCATGATTTCCGCCGAGGAGTGGGACGCCATGGGAGCCCCCGAGAGGGCCGCGCTTCGGGCGCGGGAGATGGAGGCGTTCCGCAGACTCCAGAAAAAAGCCGCCGCCAGCGGCGTGCGGTTCGCGGTCGAAAACATGCCCCGGCACCGGGCGGCGCGGCACGTCTCCTGGATTACCGAGCTGCTGGGCGGGTTGGATCCCTCATGGGCCGGCGCGACCGTGGACGTGGGCCACGCCCAGACGTGCGGGATTCCTCCGGGAATGCTGCTGCGGGAACTGGGAGCGCGGGTGATCCACGTGCACGTGCACGACAATTCGGGTGTGGGCGATGAGCATCGGGCGGTGGGCGAGGGATCCATCGACTGGCGGCAGGTGGCGGAGGCGCTGGTGGATCTGGATTACCAGGGACTGGTGGCCGACGAGGCGCTCAACCTGGAAGGGCAGGTGCGGGGGCACGAGCGGCTGCGATTCCTGTTCGACCGCGCGGCCCGGGTGCGCTTCTCATAGACGGTCCTTCACCCCGGCGAGCCGCAGCGAATTGAGCACCACCAGGATGGACGAGAAGGCCATGAACGCCGAAGCCCACACGGGCGAGAGCGTCCCGGTCATCGCCATCGGAATTCCCACCAGGTTGTACGCGAAGGCCCAGACCAGGTTCTGCCGGATGACGGCGAACGTGCTCCGCGACAGGTCCAACACCCGAACGATCTGCCGGGCGTCTCCGCCCATCAGCGTCACGTCGGCCGCCGCGGAGGCGATGTCCGCCGAGGCGAACGCCATTCCCAGGTCGGCTTCGCTCAGGGCCGGCGCGTCGTTCACCCCGTCGCCCACCATGGCCACCACCCGTCCGGCGGCCTTCTGCTCCCGCACCAGGCGGGCCTTCTGCAGCGGCAGCAGCCCCGCCATGTAGTCCTTCACTTCGAGCCGCCGGGCCACCTCCTCGACGGCCTCGCGCCGGTCGCCGGACAGGATCCGCACTTCCACCCCGAGATCATGGAGCGCCTTCACCACCAGCGCCGATTGCTCCCGCAACTTGTCGTGGATTTCCAGCACGCCGGCCGGCCGGCCATCCACGGAGATGTGGATCTCGGTGGCGGAAGAAGCCGGCCCGCGCCTTGGAATGAGGCCGCCCACCTGCAGCAATCCGCCCTCGGCCGCGAACGCCGCGGTGCCCAGCCGCACCACGTGCCCGTCCACCCGGGCCGCCACGCCGCCGCCGGGATGGGTCCGGAACCCCGAAGGGCGATCAATCGCGGCGCCCAGGTCCCGTGCCCAGGTCACCACCGCCCGGCCCAGCGGGTGTTCGGAAGGGAGCTCCGCCGAGCCCGCCAGGTGGGCCACCAGGCGAAGCGCTTCGGGATGGATCCCGGCGGCCCGCACTTCGGGACGTCCCTCGGTGAGGGTCCCGGTCTTGTCCAGGTTTACGTGGGTCATGCGGTGGGCGGTCTCCAGGCTCGCCCCGTTCTTGAACAGGATTCCCGAGCGCGCCGCTCTTCCCATGCTCACGGCCAGCGCGGCGGGGGTCGCGAGTCCCAGGGCGCACGGGCAGGCCACCACCAGCACCGCCACGGCGCGCAAAACCGATTCGTTCCACGAGAGGTGCCAGCCGAAGTGCCCCAGGATCAGCGTGGCCAGCGAGAGCAGCAGGATGGAAGGGGTGAACACCGAGGCCACCCGGTCGGCGATGCCCTGGATGGGTGCCCTGGTGGCCTGGGCCTCGGAGACCCACGCGGCCACCTGCGCCAGCATGCTCTCGCCCTGCGGACGCGTGACCTCGATCTCCAGGAAGCCCTGGAGATTGATCGTGCCGGCGGTGACCGGGTCCCCCGGCCGCTTGTGCGATGGCAGGCTCTCCCCGGTGAGGAGCGACTCGTCCACGCTGCTTTCCCCTTCGAACACCCGTCCGTCCGCTGGAAGCCGCTCGCCCGGCCGCACCCGCACGTGGTCCCCGGGGTTCAGCTCGCTGGTCGACACCTGCTCCTCGCGCCCGTCGCGAACCAGGGTGGCGTGGTCGCGCTGCATGCGCACCAGGCCCTCCAGGGCCTGGCCCGTCCGGTGCCGCGCGCCCCGCTCCAGCAGCCGTCCCAGCCGGTTGATCGCCACGATTCCAGCCGCCGCGTCCCAGTAGCCCATCTCTCCCCGCCACAGCAGCGCCGCGCTCAGGGCGGTCGACACCAGGGATCCCAGCGAGATTAGCGTGTCCATGCCCGCTTTTCCCCGAAGCATCTGCAAGAAGGCGCTGCGATGCACCGGCCAGCCCAGCACCAGGACCACCGGCAGGGCCACGACGGCCGCGCCCAGCTGGGCCGCGGGGGAGTGCAGCATGGACAGCGCCATGGCGCTCGCGGCCAGCGCCAGCCCCAGCACTTCCGGAAGGGGCGAGGGCGCGGCCGGCGGCGGGGCGGTTGCAGCGCGCACCGGGAGCAATCCGTAGCCTGCCCTGGAAACCGCCGCCTTCATGGCTTCAAAATCCGCGCCGCCACCCCGGTGGACCACCCGGACGCTCTCGGAGGCCAGGCTGACCGAGACCTCCGATATCCCGGGAAGCTCGCTCAGGGCTTCTTCGACGTTGGCCACGCAGGAGGCGCAGTGCATTCCGGTGACCGGATAGGCGCTCGCGCGGACGGCGGGCCCGGCAGCGGTGGCCGGGCTGTTTCCTGGGGAAGTCTCCATTTCGGACTGGGCCATTTTCCTTTCTTGCGGGAAATTCCCCCGATCGGGGGGAAATGCACCAGGCGGGGCGCATCCCGGGAGTTGCCGGATTGGATGCACCCTGCACGGGCGAAGTCACGAAACGGGCAGAACGCCCTGTCGCGCGTACCTTTCCGCGCCCCAAAACGCGCGGATTGTTCGGAAATCGGGAGGGGGACGGGATGGCACACCCATTGCCATGTAATACCGCAGGTTCCCTGCCGCGCAAAGTGACTCGCCAGGTCGTGGGCTGATCCCACTTTCACCTAGAGAGAGTTTCACGGCACCTAGCGCACGGCGATGGCGGGGAACCTTTTTCTTTTCCCCCCCGGGCCTGCGCCCATTCCCGCTATTGTCCCACCCCGCCTCATCTGGTACCTTCCGGTTAATTATTGTCCCTGCATCGCGTTTGGTCAACCGTTCCCCTTCATGGGCCCTCCGGGGCCCGGCGCTAGGAGAGTCCAGGTGGCGAGAGCCCTCGGGATGATCGAAACCAAGACCTTCGTGGGACTGGTGGAAGCCACCGATGCCATGGTCAAGACCGCGAGCGTGGAACTGACCCAGTACGAGGTGATCGGCGGCAGCTACGTCACCGCCTGCGTGCGCGGCGACGTCGGCGCGGTGCGCGCCGCCGTGGCGGCCGGCTCGGCCGCGGCGCAGCGGGTCGGCGACCTGGTCGCGGCCCACATCATACCGGCTCCCGACACCCAGCTCGAAGGTCCCATCCTCAAGCCGTAAGTGCGATCGGGCGGCCGTGACCGCCCGGAACCCGTGAAGTCCCACGCGGCCGGCGGGCCGCCGCTCCACCCAGGGAGGTAGCATGCAGGAAGACGCTCTAGGAATGATCGAGACGCGCGGATTCGTGGCCATGGTCGAGGCGTCCGACGCCATGGTCAAGGCGGCGCGGGTGCGACTCGTCGGTTACGAGAAGATCGGTGGTGGGTATGTGACCGCCGTGGTCCGCGGCGACGTGGCCGCCGTCCGGGCGGCGACCGAAGCCGGTGGGGCGGCCGCGGCCAAGGTGGGCGAGCTGGTTTCCGTCCACGTGATTCCGCGCCCGCACAACCAGCTGGAAGACGCGCTGCCCATCGGCAAGGCTTCGGACGGCGGAAAGAAGTAGCGTCCGATGATCCTCGGCGAAGTCATCGGCACGGTCGTCTCGACCCGCAAGGAAGAGCGCCTGCACGGGCTCAAGCTCCTGCTCGTGCGCGAGGTCGATCTTGACCTGAAGCCCACCGGCTCGGTGGTGGTGGCCGTGGACGCGGTCGGGGCCGGAACGGGCGAGGTGGTGCTGTGCGCCTCCGGAAGCTCGGCGCGGCTCACCGAGGTGACCAGGGACAAGCCGGTGGATGCGGTGATCATGGCGATCGTGGATTCCTTCGAGGTCGGAGGCGAGGGTCGCTGGAGCAAGAGCGGCTCCGCCGTCGAGTCCTGAAGACCGCCGCCATGGATCCCTCGCACATTGACAAGCTGGTGGCGGAAGTGATGGCCCGCCTGGAAACTCCGCCGCCCGCCCCCGTGGGAGCGCCGCGCGGCGAAGTCCGGCTCACCGGTCGGGCCGCGTTTGCGGATCTGGACCAGGCCGTCGCCGCCAGCCAGAAGGCCGGCGCCGAGTGGCTGGCCGCCGGGCTCCAGGCCCGCCGGAACTTCATCGCCGCCATCCGCCAGGCCGCCCGCGAGAACTGGCGGCTGCTCTCGGAGATGGCGGTGGAGGAGACCGGCCTTGGCCGGGTCTCCGACAAGATCACCAAGAATTCGATCGTCACGGAGCTCACGCCCGGGCCCGAAGACCTCGACGCCCACGTGTTCACCGGGGACCACGGCCTCACCCTGCTGGAGCGCGCCCCGTTCGGCGTCATCGGTTCGGTCACGCCCTCCACCAACCCCTCCGAGACCATCATCAACAACAGCATCAGCATGCTCTCGGGCGGAAACACCGTGGTGTTCGCCCCGCACCCATCCGCGGAGCGGACCAGCCTGAAGGCGATCGAGATCGTGGAGGACGCCGTGGTGCGCGCCGGCGGGCCGGCCAACGTGGTGGTGGGGCTCTCGCAGGCCAGCATCCAGAAGACCGAAGGGCTCATGCGCCACCGCGGCGTGCGGCTCCTGGTGGTGACCGGAGGGCCGGGAGTGGTCAAGGCGGCCATGAACTCGGGCAAGAAGGCCATCGTGGCCGGCCCGGGGAATCCGCCGGTGGTGGTGGACGAAACCGCCGACCTGGTGAAGGCCGGCCGCGACATCGTGGCCGGGCACTCGATCGACAACAACATCATCTGCACCGCGGAAAAGGAAGTGTTCGTGGTGGCCTCGGTGGCCGACCGGCTCAAGGCCGAGTTGGTGCGCAGCGGCGCCTACGAACTGAAGCCGTTCCAGCTTGCCAGGCTGGAGTCGCTGGTGATCGAGGAGAACCGCGGGCCCAGGCGCCGCTCGGTCATGAACCGCAAGTTCATCGGCAAGGACGCCAACGTGATCCTGCGAGCGCTCGGCATCGCGCCCGAGCGGGACTACCGCACGGTGATGGTGGAAGTGCCCTTCGAGCACCCGCTGGTGTGGACCGAGCAGCTCATGCCGGTCCTGCCGGTGGTGCGCTTTGCCGACGTGGACGCCTGCATCGACGCCGCGGTGGAGGCCGAGCACGGCTACCGCCACACCGCGTGCATGCACTCGCGGAACGTGGAAAAGCTCTCGCTCATGGCCCATGCGGTGGGAACTTCCATCTTCGTCAAGAACGGCCCGAACTTCGCCGGCCTCGGATTCGGGGGCGAGGGCCCGACCAGTTTCACCATCGCCACCCCCACGGGGGAAGGGCTCACGACCGCCCGCACCTTTACCCGCCTGCGCCGGTGCGTGCTGGTGGACGGGTTCAGGATCGTATGACCGATTCGCTGCCCGCCCTGGGGGCCATCGAGACCACCAGCATTGCGCGCGGACACCACGTGGGCGACGAGATGATCAAGGCCGCGCATGTCACGCTGGTGCGCGCCGAAACGCTCTCGCCCGGCAAGTGGTGGATCCTGGTCGCGGGCGGAGTGGCCGAGGTGGAGGCGGCGATGCGCATGGGTCTTTCCGTCGCGGGCGAGACCCTGGTGGATTCGCTGTTCATTCCGAACCTGCATGCGGCGCTGGCCCGGGCGATCGCCGGAAGCCTGGCGCCGGACTCGGGCAGGGCGCTTGGAATCGTGGAGACGGCCTCGGTCTCTTCCGGCATTCGCGCCGCCGACCGGGCCCTGAAGACCGCTCCGGTTTTGCTCCACGCCCTCAGGCTGGCGAACGGCCTGGGGGGCAAGGCGTTCTTCACGGTGGGCGGAGAAGTGGCCGAGGTGAACGCCGCGGTGGAAGCCGCCGAGCTGGAGGCCCGCTCCACGCAGCAGTTCGTGGCCAGCCAGGTGCTGGCGAGGCCGCACCGGGACTTCGTGGCCGGAGCCCTGGGCAAGTGAACATCGCGCGCGTGATCGGCACGGTGGTGGCCACCCAGAAGGTGCCGTCCCTGACCGGGCAAAGGCTCCTGGTGATCCAGCCCTGCGACGAGTCCGGCGCGTCCAGCGGACGCGCCCTGGTGGCCGTCGACCTGGTGAGCGCGGCCCCGGGGCAGGAAGTCTTCTACGTGAAGGGCCGGGAGGCCGCGCATGCGCTCCCCGGGAAAGAGCACGCGGTGGATGCCGCGATCGTGGGCCTGATCGACGAAGTGAGGAAATCGCATTGAATGAAATGATGGCGCCGCCCCCTCCGCGGAAAAACTACCTGGCCGGTTGCATGATGTTCGCGGCCGTCACCTTCGCCCTGATCGCGGTCCTGTCCGTGGCCATGTGGGCGCTGCGCAACCAGACCGGCTACGTGCCCGCGCTGGGAAAGCGCATCGCGCTGGTGGAGCTCAAGGGCGCCATCGAGGATTCGCGCGACATCGTGGAGGAGCTGGACCGGTACGCCGAGGACAGCTCGGTGCGCGCGGTGGTGCTGCGCATCGACAGCCCCGGAGGCGGCGTGGCGGCCTCGCAGGAAATCTACGAGGCGGTGCGCCGGCTTCGCGACGCCAAGAAGCCGGTGGTGGTCTCCATGGGCACCTTCTGCGCTTCCGGCGGCTACTACGTGGCCTGCGCGGCCGACACCCTGGTGGCCAACCCCGGGACCCTCACCGGCAGCATCGGCGTGATCATGGAAATTCCCACCGCCGCCGAGCTCATGAAGCGGATCGGGGTGCGCTGGGAGGTCATCAAGAGCGGCAAGATCAAGGGCGCCGGCACACCGTGGAAGGACATGAACCCCGAGGAGCGCGCGGCCCTCCAGAGCCTGATCGACGACACCTTCAGCCAGTTCGTGGACGCGGTGGCCGTGGAGCGGGGCCTGGACCGGCGGGAAGTGCTCAAGCTGGCCGACGGACGGGCCCTGACCGGCCAGCAGGCCCTGAAGGTGGGCCTGGTGGACAAGCTTGGAGACCTCCAGGAGGCCATCGACGTGGCCTCGGCCATGGGGGGCATCACCGGAAAGCCGGTGATTGCGCGTCAAAACCAGCCCGAGCCGGGTTTGCTGGACTTTCTGCGGAAAGTATTGAACCAGAAGTGGGGCGGGCCGGGTCTGCTGGACCCCGAACCCGGCGTCAAATTGGAGTACAAGCTGTTCTGAAGAAGGGTTGCGGCCCCCGGGTCTTCCATGTAAACTGATGGCCCGACCAAAGTTCTGAAGAGTGGGGTGCCCGGGTCGGGGGTCCCAGAGGCGGCAGGAGGAGGCGCGATGACCAAGGCGGACCTGGTCGAAGAAATAGGTAAGAAGGTCAACATCCCGAAAAGCCAGATCGCCCAGATCGTGGACGACCTCTTGGCCGTGGTGTGCAAGGCCCTCAGCGACGGCAAGCACATCGAGATCAGGGGTTTCGGAACGTTCAAGGTGCGTGAAAAAAAGGCCCGCCGTGCCCGCAATCCCCGGAGCGGCGAAGAGGTGATGGTGCCCGCCAAGATCGTGCCCGTCTTCAAGCCCTCCCATGACCTGAAGAACCTCGTACTGGGCGGCACGCCGGGCGATTCCGCCTGACGCTGCTGGCCGTCCCACCCCGAGTGTAAAATAGTCCCATACCGCCGGTGGACCGCACGCATGGCGCGCGGGGCCGGCTGCGGCGCGCCGCCCGCGGCGTCGCTGGGCAAGAGCGCCCACGGGCGCGTACCCAGGTGTTTTTCCATGAAGAGGCGGCCCCAGGGCGCCGCCAGCCACGTTCAACGAAAGAGGAATCAAGATGGGTTGCGGAAAGAAGCGTAAGAGAAAGAAGATCGCCACTCACAAGCGCAAGAAGCGCAGCCGCAAGAACCGCCACAAGAAGCGGACCTGGCAGAGCTAATCGGCCGATGAGGCGCCCTGGCCCGGTTGGGAGGTCCCGCTCCGCGCGGGGCAGCCGGGCTCGCTGGATCGCCGAGCTGGAGGCCACCCGCGAGGGCCGCCACTATGCCGTGCGCGAGGGCGAGCGCGTCTTCATCGATCGCGAGGACCTGGGCGGGGCCCTGCCCGGGGACCGCGTGGAAGTGGAACTTGTTCCGCATCCGCGCGGCCACGAACGGGCCCGGGTCCTGAAAGTCCTCGAGCGGCGGGTCCACCCCCTTACCGGGATGGTGGTCCGCCGCCACGGCCAGCTCGAGTTTCGCCCCTACCGTTCGGACACTGCCGACCACTTCCTGCTCGAGGCGCCCGAGGGGCTCAGCCCCGGGGACCAGGTGGCCGTTCTGCGGATGCCTGCCGTGCGCCGCCAGGACGGCGAGCGCGTGCGGGTGGTGGAGCGCCTGGGCCGGGCCGATGAACCACGGTGGGACAGCCAGATGGTGGCCCTGGAAGCCGGGCTGCCCCTGGTGTTCCCGGACGAAGTGCTGGACGAGGCGCGCGAGGCGGCAGTTCCGCCCGAGGGCGTCCCGGCCGGCAGGGTGGACCTGCGGGACCTCCTGACCGTCACCATCGATCCGCCCGACGCCAGGGACCACGACGACGCGCTGAGCCTGGCCCACCTGGACGACGGGTTCGAGCTGGGCATCCACATCGCCGACGTCTCGCAGTACGTGCGCACCGGCACCGCCCTGGACGACGAGGCCCTGGAGCGCGGCAACAG
>JANXVU010000082.1 GCA_025351485.1 Candidatus Eiseniibacteriota bacterium
CCCTCTTTGAAGAACCCGGGAAGGGCGGGGGCGTGAGCGAATTGGTGCGGATCGATTCGGCGCTGGGCGCCCGCGAAGGAACGATCGAGTTCCGCGGATACCAGATTTGGTACGCGATCGTCGGCGAGGGAGAAGCTCCCGGAAAGTTCCCGCTGCTTTGCCTGCACGGCGGCCCGGGAGCGGCCCACGACTATCTGGAATCTCTCTCGGCCATGGCTCGGACCGGGCGCCGGGTGATCTTCTACGACCAGCTCGGCTGCGGGAACTCGGACCAGCCTGACGATCCGTCGCTCTGGACGGTGCCGCTGTTCGTGGAAGAGGTGGACGTGGTCCGCCGCGCCCTGGGCCTCGGCCGGCTGCACCTGCTGGGCCAATCCTGGGGTGGGATGCTCGCGATGGAGTACGCCCTGACTCAGCCGAAAGGCATGGCCTCCCTCACGATCGCCTCATCGCCGGCCAGCATGATCCAGTGGGTCTCGGAGGCCAATCGCCTGCGGGAAGATCTCCCGCCCGAGGTGCAGGCAACGCTGCTGCGCCACGAAGCCGCCGGCACCACCCACTCCAGCGAATACCAGTCCGCCATCATGCTCTTCTACCAGCGCCACGTGATCCGCATGGATCCCATGCCGGAGTCGGTGGCCCGCACCTTCGCGAAACTGGAGCGGAGCCCGCAGGTCTACCACACCATGAACGGCCCGAGCGAATTCCACGTCATCGGCACCCTGAAGAACTGGGACATCATTCCCCGGCTCCCCGAGATCAAGGCCCCGACCCTGGTCACTTCCGGCCGCCACGATGAAGCCACCCCGCTGATCGCCGGCACCATCCACCGCGCCATCCCCGGCTCGGAGTGGGTGGTGTTCGAAGACAGCGCACACATGGCGCACGTGGAGGAGGAGGAGCGGTACATGGCGGTGCTGGATCAGTTTTTGGGGCGGCACGAGGGGAGCTGAGGGCCGGGTCAGGATGCTTGCAACCCGCCTGCTGCGCACGCCGTATACACCTCGGGCGCAGAGCGTCCACGAGTTGACCTGCCCGGACGTGTAAATCGCCCCACGGGTTCACTCCATCGGGCTTCATGGCCCTAAGCGATGGCGCCCAGACTGGTTAAGCTAGTCCCGTGTCTCGACGTGAGTATGGAGGTCCAATGGAAAAGAGTCGCTTGCTGGTGTTGCTGGTTGGGCTCAATGTGCTGTTCGCGTTTGCCTCGGCCGGGGCCGAGGGGTTCTTTGGCTGGACGCTCCCGCCCGTGCTTGCCGAATACACTCGGCTTCGGGTCTCACACCTTCCATCCCCGGGGGAGGTCGCCCAGTTCCTCCTGATGGGCACGACCGTGCTGTTCGCCTTCGCCTCCTGGATCGGCCTGTTGAACTTTTGGCGCTTCGCTCGGCCGCTCTATCTCGCCTCGTTGGCGACCTGGATCCTGCACACCCTGATCTCGGGACCTTCGGTGAGGACGTCGGTCGGCGCCATGTTCGGCGCGCTGG
Source organism: Candidatus Eiseniibacteriota bacterium (assembly GCA_025351485.1). GTDB lineage: Bacteria > Eisenbacteria > RBG-16-71-46 > RBG-16-71-46 > JACRLI01 > JANXVU01. The sequence goes on from JANXVU010000082.1 coordinate 1,488, forward strand.
ACGCGACGGTGGGAGGCGCCATCATCGCCCTGGTCTACTTCTCCGACCTGGCCCGTCGATTCGAGCGGGAACCGGTCGAGACGACAGCGCACCACCCGGCGGGTCCCGAAGCGATCGGAAGCCGCCAGGCTTGATCGCTCACTCGCCCCGTTCCACCGGCAACTTCCCGGAGAGCCATCCGCGGATCCCCGCCGCCATCACCGCGACATTGGCGTAGCCCATCTCCACGGCCCGCCGGGCTGCGCGGGGCGCTTTGCCGCACATGGGATTCGAGCAGTAGAACACCAGGCTGGAATCCTTGTCCGGGGGCAGTTCGGCGGGCCCGTAGCCGGCGGGGTCGAGGTTCAACGCGCCGGGCACGTGCGACTCGTTCCAGCTTTGGCTGGAGTTGACGTCCATGACCGTCACGCGCCGCTCCAGCACCGCTCGGTGCAGATCGCCGGGCGAAATGGTCTTCAGTCCCATGAAGCTCGCCATGCTGAGATTCATGCGTGCGACCCCTTTCGAAGGCTCCAGGCGATCCGGGCAATGACCAGCAACAGCGCGAGGCCGAGGAATCCGGCGGCGATCATGGTGGCGCTCGCCGCCGGAGCGACCACGGACGCAGCCAGGTAGGCCAGTCCACCAAGGGCCAAGGTCCAGCCGGTGAACCGGCGAATGGCCTGCCCGGCGGCCGGGTCGCAGCGGGATTCCAGATAGGGGGCGAGGGCCTTGGGCACCGAGTTCGCGTAGAAGACCACCATGGCGCCGATCAGCACTCCAAAGAGTCGCTGCGCGAGCTCGGGGCTGAGATAGCCGGGGGAGATGAGCTTGATCGCCACGGAGGCCGCAAGGATCACTCCGGCGATGATCACTCCCTGGACGAGGGAGTCTCGTGATGCGTTCGATCGACTTGCGGTCATTCGTCCTCCGATGGGGTTGTCGTGCTGGCTTCCGGTTGATGGGGGTTCGTAACTTGGAGCCCGAATGCTCCCGCGAATCCCAGGAGCGCCTCCTCGAGCACGGACATCTTGAGGTGGTAGATGATGGTCTTGCCTCGCTTCTCCGCCTCGATCAGGTTGGCGCCCAGCAGGACCGAAAAGTGCGCCGACATGGTTGGCTTGGTCACGTTGAAGTGCGAGGCCAGCTCGCCCGCGGTCATCGGCCGCTGCTGCAGGAGCTGAAGCACCTTGCGCCGGGTCGGATCCGAGATTGCCTTGAATACGTTGCTCATATTTGAAGATTAGCTAATCATCTAAATGAAGTCAACCTATTTTCCTCTCGGGCCTTGCGGGGGCGGTTCAGGTCCGGGTTGGGCTTCCTCCGTCTGACAACTTAGCAGGGGAAGTTCGGGCTCGCTGACAGCTTGTCATCAAAGCATGCTCCCGAACGCTCGCGCATTGCGGGCTAAGTCTCAATCCAGAAAGCAGTTGAGCCATGCTGTCCGGTACAATTCGGTGGCGCAGTTTATGCAAAAGCTCTGATGTGCACTCCCGCCCAACGGTGCGGCCCTTGCGCCCGTGCCGTCGATTGATCGCATCCGGCCAACTGTGTCTGGCGCCTTCCACACGTCGCGGATGGAGGAATTACGATGATGAATCGCAGAGTCGTCGGACCCATGCTGTCCTTGCTTGCGTGCCTGGGTCTCCTGGCGTTCGTCGGGGCCTGCCAGAAGCAGGTGCCGCAGACCGCCGAGGTGAAGAATGCGGCCGAAGCGGCAAATCCGGACTCCGTGGCCCGTCACGAGCGGGGCCAGCAGGCCTACATGGCCTACTGCGCACAGTGCCACGGGCCGTGGGGCGAAGGGGATGGTCCGCGTTCCGCCGACGTCGAAAAACAGGCGGGTGCCCGGCCGGCCATGCTCAACAGCACGCCGCGCCTGACCGAGTTGGGGCGGGCGGAGTTGATCAACGTGATCACCCAGGGCGGAGGGCGCACCCACCGCTCCAACGTGATGCCACGCTGGGGCGAAAAGCTGAAATCCGGGGTGATCGAAGAGATCGCCGACTACGTGCTGACGCTCCCCAGCATCAAATCCGGGATTCCCAGGGCCACGATCGAGAAGTATCTCGCGTCCACGCCCGGCACGGTCGACTCGGGTCGCAAGCTCTTCGTCTACTACTGCACCATCTGCCACGGTCCGTACGGTGAAGGGGACGGGTTCATGGCCGACAGCATGTGGGCGCGCTCCAAGGTCCGGCCGCGGAACCTGACCGACAGCCTGTACTTCGTGAACAAGACCGACAAGGAGATGTTCGTCACAGTTTCGCTGGGCGGGGGCTACACGGGGCATTCCCGGTTCATGCCGGGATGGTCGGTGACGTTCAAGCCGCAGGAGATC
>JANXVU010000087.1 GCA_025351485.1 Candidatus Eiseniibacteriota bacterium
AGGCCCGCGGAGACGGACGCGGCGGAGTAGGCGTGTTCCCCGGCGCGCTCCTCCCACAGGTCGATGCTGGGGCGGGGCAGGCCCGTGCGCGGATCCAGGAAGGTCAGCAGGAATTCGGCCGCGCGCCGTGCGGCGGGCCAGAGATGCGAGTCCAGCGCGGGATCAGCCAGTTCCCGCCAGGCCGCTTCGAACGCGAACAGGATGGCCCCGGTCTCGTCCACCTGGTGGAGGCCCCAGGAAGGCGCCAGGTGGCCCTCGGTCCAGTGCCGCTGAAGCCACAATCCGTCGGGTTCCTGGTGACGCGCCAGCCATCGCAGGGCGCCTTCGGCCAGGTCCTTTCGACCGCCCGCGAGCAGCGCCAGGGAGATGAAGGCCAGGTCCCGTCCCCAGACGAAGCCGTAGCCGCCCGAGCGCTCGAAGTCGGAATCCTGCTCGGGGGCCGCGATGATGCCGCCGGTGGCGCGGTCCGCCACCAGGTCGAAGGTGAGGATGGAGCGGCGATAGAGCTCGCGGGCTTCCGGCGAAACATTCTGCGGTTCCCCCGCCAGCTCCAACCTTTCCGCGTCGGCGCTGCGGCGCTCCGTGAGCAGGGCCGCCGGGCCCTTCGCGAGCGCGGCGCGCACCCGCTCCACCGCTTCGTCCGGGGACTCGCCGAACGCGAACGCCACGGTTCCTTCTCCCTGGATGGGAGAGGCCAGGGCGCCGTCCACGGGGCCCAGTTCCACCACTCCGCCGTCGAGCCTGCCGTCCCGGGCATCGCTCCACACCGGCCCCTGGCCGTCCGGCGCCGGCCGGCCGACCACCGCCTGGAAAGAAGGGGCGATGCCCACCGCCAGGGAGCGGTCCCGCCGGTAAAAGACCAGCGCGCCGCTCACCGGATCCACGTAGGCGCCGCCGTAGCGAAGGCTTTCCTCGAAGAGCGGGCGGCAGTAGACCACCAGGCGCGCCCCGGGGCGCGGGCAGCTCACCCTGCGCACCAGCACCGGTTCTTCCGGGTGCACGAAATCGAGCGTCTCGATCTTCATGCCCGCCCGGCTCGCGGTGGTGAGCAGGGCGCTGGTGTCTTCCAGATAGTGCTGCTCGTGCTCGAACGGCGCCTCGTCCAGCCACAACGTCTCGTCTTCGAACGCCATGCCCAGGCGAATCTCGCCCAGGTGCTGTCCCCAGTCCACGTGGGGCCAGAAGAGGCGCTCGATCTCGCCCTTCCGGGAGAGAGTGGCCAGCACGCTTCCATTTCCCACGATGGCCGACGCCAGGTGCGGGCGGCGGCGGTCGCCGGGGCCGGTGCGGGGAATGAAAGGTTTGGATTCGGACATGCAGAGCCTCGCGGAAGTGCAGCGTAGCGGGTGACGGGTGCAGCCAGGGAACGGCCCCATCGTATCGCATCCGCGCTTCAGGCGCACCGGCCGGCATGCTAGGCTGCAGTCATGGAATCTCTGAGGGTGCGGCTTTACATCCTGCTGCTGTTTGCCCTTCCCGTCCCGGCGGGGGCGGTCCCGGTGACGTTCCTCGTGTCCGTGCCTCCCGGGACCCGGCCCGGCGCGACCGTGTGGATTTCGGGGAACGATCCGGCGCTGGGAAGCTGGAACGGCTCCGGGCTCCAGCTGGCGCCGGATGGGAAGGGCGGCTACCGCGGCTCGGCGGAGTTTTCCCCGGGCGCCGCGCTGGAATTCAAGGTGACCCGCGGCAGCTGGGACACGGTGGAAAAGGATGCCAGGGGCGGGGAAGTCCCCAACCGCCGCTGGAAGGCGCAGGGCGCCGACACCGTCCGGGTGCGCGTGGAGGCCTGGAGGGATGCGACCGAGAAGGCGCGGCCCCACACCCTGACCGGCAAGTTCGAGCGCCGGGACGGGTTTCCGTCGGCTTTCGTGAAGCCCCGCGACATACTCGTGTGGCTGCCGCCCGGCTATGATCGGGACACCACCCGCCGCTATCCGGTGGTCTACTTTCACGATGGCAACAACGTGTTTGATGTGGCGACCAGCTTCCTGGGGGTGGAGTGGGGCGCGGATGAGACGGCCACCCGGCTGATCGAAACGGGCCGGATCCGGCCGTTCATCGCCGTGGGTGTCTACAACACTCCGGACCGGGTGGAGGAGTACACTCCCGCGGTCACGGTTCGCCGCGGGGCCGTGGCCGGCGGGCGCGCGGCCGAGTACGGCCGGTTCCTGGTGGAGGAACTCAAGCCGTGGGTGGACCGCCGGTTCCGCACTCTCGAGGGACCGGGGGACACGGGGATGATTGGATCCTCGCTGGGCGGCCTGGTGTCGGTCTATCTGGGACTGGAACATCCCGAGGTCTACGGGCTGATCGGGGCGCTGTCTCCGTCGGTGTGGTGGGCCGACCGGGACATCCTGGCTCGGGTCCGGGGCCACGCCCCCCGGCTCCGCCTCTGGATCGACACCGGGGGCCACGAGAGCGGGAATTCCGCCGAGCGGGAGAACGTGGTGGCGGAAGCGGGCCAGTTGCGGGACTCCCTGGTGGCCTGCGGATATGCCCCCGGAAAGAACCTTCACTTCGAAGTGTTCCCCGGTGCCGAGCACAACGAGACGGCGTGGGCGGCGCGCCTCGACCGGATCCTGGAATTCCTGCTGCCGCCAAAGTAGGGCCGGCGCGGCCCTCCCGAAACTGCGAACTTGACGAAATTTCCAGAGCGTTTAGAATTATTTCATTGAAGTTTCTCAGGCCGCACGAATAGCGCTCTCCGGCAGCTGCCCGCCCGGGGACCGAGCCCCACACATCTGGCTCGACAATGTTCCGGAATCGGGGAGTCCCCGTCATGTTTCCCAAGGGTCCAAGTCTGCCTCGTCTTGCCGCGCTCCTTTCCTTGCTCTGCATCGCCCTGATCCCCGCCACGGCCGCTTCGCAGTCCAGGCGATACCTTGAAGACGAGCGGCTGCTGGAGCGCGCATCCTGGCCGGCCGCTGCCCTGAAGGCGCTTGGGACCGTGCGCGCCGGGGAAAGCGCCGACGAGGCGGCCTCCAACATCCTGTCCTTCTACGTCACCGAAGAAACCGGTCGCCTCGCGCTGCGCGTGGGGATGGTCCAGATGCAAAGCCCGGTCGACTCGCGCGATCACTTCGCGCGGCAGCGCGTCCGGGTGCTGGTGCTGATGGACACCCGGCCCGGCGGCCGGACGGACCTGCCCGAAGGTATCGAGGGCAGCTCGCCGATCGAGTGGGACTCCTACGTCGAGCTCGATCCCGCATTCGGCGGGGGGCCGGCCTCCATGCGCGGAGTGGCCGGCGAGGCGCTCGAAGTGCTCCCCGGCGCGCTGGCCCGGGTGGATTCCCGGCGCGACGTTCTTTCCGCCTCCTTCGAGCTTCCCGCTTCGCTGGCCGGCCGCGTCAATCCACGTCCGCAGTTGCGCGGGGCCTCCGCCCCGGTGCGCTATTTCGTGATCAGCGTGGTTGGAGGCCAGATCCGGGACCGCCTGCTTGCGCCGCTGGGAACGCCGGTGTACGAGGCCAACGTGGACTTCGTCAACCACGGCAACCAGGGGCTGGCCTATTCGGACGTGTTCCACGGCCGCTCCGGGGCCGAGAGCACCAGCGGGTTCGACGACATCCTGGCCATGCACCAGAACGCGGGCGTCCCGGGCAATTTCCACGTGGGTGGCTTGATCCAGACCTCGGCCCAGTGGAACTACAACAATGGCGACCCCTACGACTTCAACGGCACGCTTCGGGCAGGCGTCACCGCCGGCTGGGCGGCGATCCTGACTTCCGCCTACAGCCAGCACATCATGCCCTTCGCCACCGACGGCATGAACAACTGGTCGATCGACCGCGAAAAGGCCATGGTCACGTATCGCTACAATTACAACGCCCGCGTTGCCTGGGTGCCGGAGCGGGTGTGGCTCTCGCCCACGCAGGGGCCCACCGGGGGCGTGGTCGACTGGATGGGGGACAATTTCACGAACCACGGCGTGGACGCGGTGATCCTGGACGACAACATCCACGGCCAGGGCTACGACAACCACCAGATCCACACCATGGCCGGCACCGGCCTGCGGGTGATCCTTCGCGACAACAACTTCACCGGCAAGATGCACGCCGGGGATGGGGCGGGGGCGCTCGCCGTGCTCACCGGCTTGGCATCTTCGGGGCTCGGCACTTACCGCCTGGTGACCTACGCCGATGACTGGGAGATGGCCGCGGCCATGGGCAACTGGGCCACCGACATGCCCTACGCCTATGGCACCTACCAGTACATGATCACGAAGTGCCAGACCGAAAGCGCCTGGCTCCATGCCTGGAAGCTCGATCCGGCCCTGGACAACCCGAATTTCAACGGCAGCCCGGCCATGAACGTGACCTACGGAACCTACGGCTCCATCGGAGGCACAGCGGGCTATGGCGGCAGCAACAACGCCTGGTACACCGACTGGGCCGCCTTCGTGCCCTACGTCACCGGCGGGAACGGCAGCGGCGCGTGCGACGTGAGCCGCGGCGGCAACTGCATGAACCACGGCAGCATCTGGAACACCACCCAGGCCAAGCTGTCGCTGGCTCCGGTCAACAACATTTCCGAGTCGGGCTGGTACGTGATGATGTCCAACCTACACGAGGAGGGTTGGCACGACTACCTGGGCGGGCCCATCAGCGGCTGGCAGCGCAACTACTCGGCGCACATCAAGAACGCCAAGATCTACGCCGAAGCCGCGCGCTGGGCGGGCGGGCTCTATGGAAGCGCCACCGGCGCGTATCTTTCCGACATCGACGAGGACGGGTTCAACGAGCTGGTGATGTACAACGACCGGGTGTTCGCGGTGTTCGAGACCGCGGGGGGGCGGGCCACGCAGATCTTCGCCAAGGGCCCGGCAGGACAGAACTTTTCCATCGTCGGCAGCGACAACGCCTACTGGTCCGGCACGGAGGGCGATTTCAACGACGCCAACCACATCGCCGCCTTCAGCGACGTGGGCCCCGGTTACCAGAACGATCCGTACAACGTGCACGTCGACATCGGAACCGGGAATACGGTGCAGGCCACGTTCGACCACTACGGCGTGACCAAGACTCTCAAGCTGACCCTGGGACAGCCCTACATCGACGCGCTCTACAGTACGGGCGGACAAACTCAGTACATCCAGAGCGGCTGGACCCCCGACCTGGTGGACGTGATCTACAACGCCCAGATGAGCCGGGTGTTCGTGCCCAGCCGTTCCTACGTCGGGGAGCGCAACCCCAACACCGGCGCCACCGGCGCCTACGTTCTCGGGAGCGGGGGCGCGACCTTCAACAAGCAGGTGACCGGGACGGTCGTCCAGGGGGACGAGATCTACGGAAGCCAGAGTTTCGAGTTCTACATCTACGCAGGCTACGCCTCGGCCCCCGACGGCAGCGGCCACATCGCGGAGCTGGACAGCCTGGCCGCCCACCTTACGGACCAGATCCCGCCCCAGGTGGCCACGGCTACTTATTTTCCGGTGCCGCGCCAGCTCAGCATCACGTTTACCGAGGCGGTGCGGCGCTCCCCGGTGGTCTTCACCGGTATCGCCCTCGACCAGAACAACGACGGGGTCGCGGACGTCACCCTGGACAACTCCACCGTGGTGACCAACCCGACCGACGCGGCCACCCTGGTGCTGACGGTCAGCCCTTCGGTCGGAGCGGCCATCTCCGCACTCAACCACACCACGCTCCGGCTGCTGATGGCCGCGGGCGCGGCCCAGGACGTCCACTCCAACCTGATCGCCCAGGTCCGCAACACCGACAACAAGCTGATTTCCTTCGGCGCACCCACGTCCATCACCATCGACGGCTTCGTCAATATGGGCGAGTGGACGCAGTGCGCCGTGGCGGTGCGCGACTCCAACGACTCACAGTGGAACTCCGGTCCCGGACTGCACAACAACGAGATCCAGGCGCTGCTGATGAGCATGGACTCCACCTACCTGTACCTGGCGATCGCCGGGCGGGTGGACCACAATTCCTGGCTGATGTACCTGGACACCGACCCCGGCGGCTCGAACGGGCAGGCCGACCTGAGGGGCATCGACACCTGGAACCGCAAGACGCTGTTCACGGCGCCGGGATTCAAGGCAGATTGGGAATACGGCTGCTTCCAGGACCAGGGAGCCTTCGACTCCAACGGGCTTTGGAAGATCCTTTCTCCCACCACCACCGCCGACTCCAGCTCCAGGGTGCTGCTGGCTTTTGATTCGAACCACGTCTACGGCGACAACGGTGGGAGCGAGCTGGCCATTCCCTGGAGCGTGCTCTACGGGGTGGGGGCGGGACGCGTCCCGGCCAACGCCAGGATTTCCATCGTGGCCTCGCTGGCCTACAACGGGGCCTCGGGCCAGCTTGGAGGGGACGTTGCGCCCAATCCGGTGGCCGCCATGGCGCTGCCGACCATCGACAAGGTTTACACATTCACGGTGGACGCTAACGGAGACGGCTATCCGGACCTGCCCGACCACGTCGCCCCGGTGCTGGCGTCGGCCTCGGCCCCCAACGACACCACGGTGATCGTGACTTTTTCCAAGGTGGTGGAGCCGGTCAGCGCGGGCACCGCGTCCAACTACGCCATCTACCGCACTTCGACACCGGCGCAGACGGTCACGGTCAAGTCGGCGGTGCGCATCGGCGCGGGAACCCAGGTGACGCTCACCACGGCGCACCAGATCTACCAGGACTACACCTTGATGGTAAGCGCGGTGAGGGACACCGCGTGCAATCCCAATACGATTGCCTCGAATTCCAGCGTGGCGTTTGCGGGCTCGCCGGTGGCGGTGGAAGAGCCGCGGAACCCGGGCGTGCTGACCCTGATGCAGAACGCCCCGAATCCGTTCGGCCGCCTGACGGTGATCCGCTACTATGTGCCGGCCTCGGGCGCGGGCGGCGCGCTGAACCTGTCGGTCTTCGACTCCGGGGGGCGAAGGATCCGGACGCTGGCGCAGGGCGCGTCCCGATCCGGGGCCGGATTCGCGGAATGGGATGGCCGCGACGAGTCGAGCGCTCGCGCGGGAGCGGGCGTGTACTATTATCGCCTGAGCTCCGGTGCGGAAAAAGTGATTCGCAAGATGGTGCTCTTGAGGTAGTCTCCCTCTCGCATGCCTCAGGCCAAGGGACTAGCCGACTTGATGCGAAACGCCGACCCAGGATCTCTCGGTGCTGTTGAGCGCACGGGTAAGCTGCTGCCCGGGCGCGGCCTTTGGCAAGTATCGGCGGCCGCCGCGGCACTCGTGGCTTTGATCGCATTCGCCCCGGCGGCGCGCGGCCAGAGCGAAGTCCACAACGGTGGCCGGATCCGGATCGACGGCTTCTCCGATGATTTCACCGACTCCGAATCGGTGTTCATGCTCAACACCCGCGTCAGTCCTCCCGTTCTTGAAGAATCCCGCACCGATTCCCGCTGGCAGGACAACGACATTTCCCAGATCAAGTTCACCTGGGACGCGGACTCCGTTTACATTGCGGCCGACGGCGTGATCAACGGGAACAACATGCTCCTGTTGTTCGACGTCGGCAACCCCGCCCCGGGGATCCTGCACGACACCGGGGCACGATTTAACGGGCTCACCAGCATGGCCAACCTCAATTCGTGGCGCAGGAACTTTGTCTTCGACAACGGATTTGCCCCGGACCTCTTCATGGCCACCTGGGACGGCAACACCACCCCGAAGCTGCTCACGGTGCAGGGAGCCAACACGGTGCTGGACGAGAGCCCGGCCAATGCCTCCGGCGGCACCGGGCAGTTCCGGTCGGCGGCGAGCTTTTCGGGGACCAAGCAGGGCTCCATGGAGCTCGCCATTCCGTGGTGGAAGTTCCTGGGCTTCTCTTCCCCGACCGGCCTGGAGAGGCGCTACATCCCCGAATACCGCGATACCGTCACGGTGCTTCCTCCGGGGGTGCGGTTCATCCGGTTCGCCGGCGTGGTCACTGGCGGTGGAGACGGCACGGGCGGCCCCGACTCCGCGCCCGACAATCTGCAGGGCCACGAGGTGGACGCGGGCATCCAGGAGACCATCGACAATTTCGCGATCCTCGACCTGGACACCCTGGACGTGAACGGCCGCCCTGGTCCGGACGGTATCCCCGATTTCAGCCGCAGCGGCGGGGGACGGACGGTCATCGTGCAGCCCAAGTCCCGCATCACCTTCAAAGTGCAGCCGCCCATCCGGTCGGTGCGGTTCGAGCTCGACAGCCTGGCCTTTTCCCGGCCGTCGTTCGCCCCGTCCCGCCAGCAGCGGGCCGGCTTCCGTTTCGCCGCCACCTCCCCGGACCTGAGCGGTCCGTCCGATCTTGCGGGACGCAGCGTCACGGTTTCGGCTGCGGTCTACGATATGCGCGGCCAGCTGGTGCGCAGGATCTACACCAACGACCGGCGCCCGGCGGAGCGGCCCGCGGATGGGAAGGACTCCTGGGATGGCCGGGACGACAATGGATCCCTGGTGCCGGGGGGGATCTACCTGTTGCGATTGGTCCTGGAACCGGCCCAGTTCCGCAAGCTTGCTCCGATCGTGGTGGTGCGGTGATGCGGTTGTCTTCGTTCGCGCTTCGTTCGCGCATCCGGATCGCGGTGGTGGCGCTGGCCCTGGTCGCACTTCTTCCCATGCCCGCCCGGGCCTGGTTCGAAGAAAGCGACGTCGGCGCCCGCGCGGCCGGTTTCGGTCGCGCCTTTTCGGCGGTGGCCGACGATCCCAGCGCGCTGTACTGGAACCCCGCGGGACTCAGCCGGACCCGGGCCCGGGACCTGGTGCTGACCTATTCCCGCCCGTATTCCATTTCCGGGCTCACCTCCAATTACGCGGCGGTCGCGATCCCTACCCGATTTGGCGGTGCGGGCTTTTCGATCCATCACCTGGGAGTCAGCGGCGCGGTGCACGAGGACATGCTGACCCTCGGGGGAGGGCGCGAAGTATTCGGGTCGAGCCACGGCTACAGCGTGGCCGTGGGCGCGGCGGTCAAGCTGGCCCGGCTGTCCTTTCCTTCCTACACCGATCCGGACAACGGGCAGATCGTGGACTTTGGTTCCACTTCGAAGCTCACCGGCGATGTGGGAGTTCTGGTGAATGTCCCCGGGAACTGGACCGCGGGGGTGACCTTGCGCAATCTCGGCGCGCCGGAATTCCAGGCGCTTGACGGCGTGGGCGGAGGGAGCGAGCTGCCCACCATGGCCCAGGCCGGCGTGGCGTTCAAATGGAATCCGGAGTCGACCGTGGCCTTCGATTACCAGCAGAACCGCAAGGGCAAGGGGATCTTCAACCTCGGCGGGGAAATATGGTTCTACGATTCCTTCGCCATCCGCGCGGCCATCACCAGCGCGGATGCGGGCGGGGGATTCAGCATCAAGGCGCGGCATTTCAAACTGGAGATGGCGTTCCTCACCAACGAGCCGCTGGGGGCGTCCTACCGCGTCGGGCTGAACGTCCCACTGGGGACCTCCAAGTGAGGCCGGGCTCGGTGCGGTCCCGCGCAGCCCGAACCTTGGCGCTGGCCGCGCTCGGGCTGTGCCTGGGAGGCGTTCCGTCCCCGGCGGACACCGTGCTCAGCGGCGAGTACAACGTCCAGATCGATCTGCGCAAGCAGGACCGGAACTACGATTGGAACTTCGACTCCAACAACAGCGACACCTACAGCAACGCCCAGCTGCGCCTGTTCAGCCAGCCGTTTACCGGAGTGGAGGCGTTCATCAAGACCGAGGCCGATTGGCATCCCTCGGACAACAACACTTCCCGTCCGCTGTTCCAGTTCCGCGAGGCGGATCTACGCTACCGCTGGGACCTGGGGGGCAAGGGGTTCGACAGCTATCTATTCTCCCGGCAGAACCGGTTCTGGGTCGAGAACCATCTGATCCAGGTGGTCCAGAGCGATCCGCCCTCCGACGGGGGCAACGCGCAGGGATTCCGCGTGGACTCCTGGGGTTTCCTCGGTGGGCTCAACGGGACCTTCATTTACAGCGACTACAGTAGCCAGTTCGATCCCACGGGAACGAACAAGAACCCGCTCAAGACCGACGACGCGGTGATCGTGCGGCTGCGCGACGAATTCCTGGAGCGCAAGCTCCGCGCGGGGTTCACCTACAACCGCAAGATCGAAAACCAGATCAACGAAGGCCCCAATGCCGCGGCCTCGGTCATCGCGGGGGATCTGCGCTACACCCTGCGCAACGTCGAACTCTCGCTGGAATACGCCCAGAGCGTCACCGACAGCACCCGCCAGTTTCCGTCTCCTTCGGTCAGTTTTCCGGACGCCCTCGACCAAAAGTTCCTGGGAATTCCGCTCAGCGACCGGGGCGTGTGGGTGGGTGAAATCCGTTCCATTCAGGTGGGCTCGGCCTCGCTGGGCTACATCAACTTCGCCCCGGTGGGATGGCTTCGGGGACCCAAGTTCGACAATCGCCTGGGCGATTCCAACCGCGACGAGCGTGGCTACACCATCAACACGTGGTACCTGGTGCCCGGCCGCGCAATCACGCTGTCGAATAATCTCACCCGGTACGAAAAGAAGGCCACCATCCGGCGCAAGGTGACCGAGCTCTACAGCGAGGCCTACATCGAGTTCGTGAACGGTTTCACCGGAAAGGTGTTCTACCGCAACAAGCGCACGACGGATGACCCGGGCCTCCTCACCGAGCGCGTGGACAAGAACGACGATCTCTTCGGGGAGGTCCAGGTCGAGAGCAAGCTGGCGTGGCTGCGGGTGGAAGGAAAGCTCAAGAACCTGGGGACGCGGAACGAAAAACAGCTCGCGTCCATCGAAACCAGCGTCAACATCGGAACGCAGACGAAGTTGTACAACCGCCTCATGTTCGGAAATGATCCGACCGGGCTGCGACGCATCCTGTTCAGCCAGATCCAGTACCGGCCGGCGGGCAACATGGATTTCTTCCTGGAGTACGGACCCAGCTGGATCGGGGACTCCCAGAGGCCCGTCGACGACGGCGACCTCGAGGGCAGCGGAGTGCAGAAGGACCTGATCAAGCTCTTCGTGAAGGGCACATTCTGATGAGAACGAACTTGGGACGCCGGCGCCTGGCCGCCGGGATCGTACTGCTTTTCCTCATGGCCTGGTCCCCTCCGCGGGCCTCGGCCGAGGTTTCCTCCGTGGACGGCGGGATCAAGTTCACCTATCGGAACGCCAATGCGAAAAGCGTGAGCTGGGCCGGCGCGTTCAACAACTGGAGCGCCACCGCCAATCCGATGACCCGGGACGGAGACGTCTGGTCCGTCGTGCTCCCGCTCAAGTCCGGCGAGCAACAGTACAAGTTCGTCGTGGACGGTCAGTGGGTGGCCGATCCGGAAAATCCGGTGACCGGCGGGGACTTCGGTAACTCAATGGTCAAGGTCGCCTCGGACGGCAAGCTGGCGGTCATGACGGCAACCTCCAATACCGCGATGAATCCCAAGGTGTACCTGGGCGGGAGGTTCATCACCAAGTACATCTCGCGCAAGGTGGACGCCGACAGCGGCCGGCTGGAACTGGGGCGCCCCGACTTCAACCTGGACCTGGACTTCAAGATCCGGATGAACGATGTGCTCGACGCCCACATGCTGGTGAACATCGAGAGTGAAAACGAGAACGTGCAGTTCTTTCGCACCCGGCTCAATTTCGACCGGGGTTCGCTGCACCTGCACTCGGAGGCGCTGGAGCTATTCGGCTTCGACAACGATTCGCTGGGAACCTGGGAGGACCCGCTCCACCTGGTGGGGAATATCGGAATCTATCACCACGCCTTCGGCTTTGCGCAGCAGGGGGTGGAGGCGCTCAAGGACTTCGGGGACTTCAAGGCGCGGGCGCTGTATTCCGACAACTTCCGGCCGGGGGGCACCAGCCGGCCGAGCGCCCTGAATCTGACTCTTCCGATTGTCCAGTTGGCGTCCGGTCCCAGCCTGACCGCGAACACATCGCAGGTCTACGACCGCACCTTCGGGGACAACGCCAAGAACATCTTCGCCGCGCGGGTGACGCGGGACGCGGGAAAGGAGTGGTGGTTCGGGGTGAGTGGCAGGCTGGACCGGGGCCAAAACCCCGGCCTGGTGGTGATCTTCGAGCCGGGGGGCACCGATTCGGCCGGCCGGCGCACGGGAGGGGTTCTGACCAGCGGCAACACGGTGGAGCGCTGGTGGGCCGTGGGCGCCGACGCCCGCTACAAGCAACCGACCTGGGAGTTCGCGGGGGAGTACCTCAAGGGGCGCAACGACCTCATGTACGTCGGGGACGGTTCAGTATTCCAGCTCAACTTCACCCCTCCGGATACCAGCAGGCTGGTGGTTCCCTTGAGCCGCAAGCCCAGCTCGCCCCGGCTGGCCGACGACAGCCGCGCTACCCTCCAGTGGAGCGGGCGGCTCGACGAGTCCCTCCGGCTCAGCGCGGGCGTGCAGTTGCACCGCAATCATGTCGCTGCCCTGGGGAGCGACAGCCTGCTTAGCCTGGCCGACTCGCTGGTGCCCGCAAGCGACTTCACCAATACCCGCATGACCTGGTCCGCCTCGGCGCGGAAAGAGTGGCTATGCAGCTCCGGCAAGCGCCTGACGGCCTCCCTGGGGCTGGTCTACGATCACTTCGACTACGACGCGCACACGCCCTGGCTGCACCAGTTCTGGTTCGACCGCCACAATTTCTGGCTGGACGCGGGCGAGCACCAGGTGAGCTTTGACAAGCTGACCCTGCTGGGCGGCAACAACGTCGTCAGCTGGAGGCCTTCGGTCGCCGCGGATGTCTGGACCAAAGGCGAGGTCAAGGTGCGCTGGCAGGGCACGTTCAATGGTGTTTCCATGAGCACCCGGCCCAAGTACATGGAAAACCTGTTCCAGGCCACGACCCGGCTAGGGTCCCGCACCCACGCGCTGTGGGACGTGCGGTGGGCCAAGTATGACGATCCGCTCCTGGACCTGGGGCACGGATACGTGGACCACTTCATCCGCTTATCCTACGACTTCACCCCGGGCATCACCATCCAGGCCGGCTGGGGGGTGGATCCGGACGTCCTGGATCCTCCGGTGAACGAGTACGCGCCGATCGGCCGCGATCTGTTCCTGTTCGGCCAGGGGGCCAACGGAAGCGTGGCGCAGGACAATTACCGCGGGTTGGCGAAGGCCATCCCGGCCGCGGAGCTGGCGCTTGAATCGGAACGCCGGGTGCAGCTCCAGGCGATCGTGAGGTTCTAGCATGAAGCCTTTCTTTGGCGGCAGGGCCCTGGCGGCCCGCGGATCCCTGGGCCTGGTCGCGGTGGCGCTCCTGGTCACCTCGTGTTCCTCGCTCAGCTTCATCAAGCGGCGGCTTCCCCCTCCGTCCCAGTCGGACCAGGGCGTTGTGTTTCAGTTTGAGGCCCCCTCGGCCAGGGTGGTGCAGCTCATGGGCAGCTGGCCCGAGAACAACTGGGGCTCGGGCCAGGCGCAGACGGGTTCCTACCGAATCGGGGAGATGGTCCGGGGCGAAGACGGCGTGTGGAAACGCACGGAAAAACTTCCGCCTGGACGCTACCAGTACAAGTTCAAGGTCGATGAATTGAATTGGAAGGAAGACCCCAATAACCCGCAGCGGGCTGACGACGGGTTCGGCGGCTTCAATTCCCTGCTCGTGGTGAACTAGGAAACGGGGAGCCATGATGCCCGCCTCGCATCGATTCCGGGAGAACGCCATGTTGAAGACGAGCCGCAGGCTGATGTTGGGGATGGTCTGGGTGACGGCCGGGCTGTTGCTCGCGCAGTTGGGGTGCGACCGCGCACCAGGAAAGCTGCTGCTGGATCCCGGTGGCAGCGCCGGAGGCGCGGGATACAAGTCGAAGTTCACCAGGATCCAGGTGGCCGGCAACCTTAACCCGACGCTCTACGGGAATTTCGATCTCACCAAGTCTCCGGACATGGCGAACCAGGGCAACGGGGTGTGGACGGCGGTGGTAAAGGGTGTCGCCGCCGGGGATCACCTGTTCAAGTTCGTCACCAACGGGAAATTCGACGATCCCCCGGACTACGGATCGGACGAGGTTTGCCGGCCCTCCACGTCCGGGGCGGTCATCCCGGTCACGGGCCAGGGCACGGCCATCTGCGTGACCTTCGCGGCGGCCGGCAACTACAAGGTGACCCTGGACGAGCAGACGCTCAAGTTCAAGTTCGAGCCTTACACCGTGGCCACACCGGGCACGATCGCGGGCACGGTGACCTTTGAAAACCCGCCGCCGTCGCCGCTCAAGGCGGCCGTGACGGTGCTGACTGCCGGAACCCAGACCGTGCAGGCCGCGGACAGCACCGAGAGCAACGGCAGTTTCTCCATCGGCGACCTGCCCGAGGGGAGCTACGACGTGCGCTTTGCGGCCTCCGGCTACCTGGACTCGCTCAAGACGAACGTGCAGGTCGCGGCGGGCCAGACGGTCAACATCGGCACGATCCGGCTGGCCAAGGGCTGCACTTCGGCGTTCAGCAAGATCCAGGTCGCGGGCAACTTGAACACCGACCTGTACGGCAACTTCGACCTGACCAAGTCGCCGGAGCTTCAGAAGGTCGCGGGTTGCAGGTGGGAGACCACCATCAACACCGTGACGGCGGGCCAGCACTTCCTGAAGCTGGTCACCAACGGCGCGTTCGACAATCCCAAGGACTACGGCGGCGAAGAGTCCAACTGCCTCACCCTGAGCGCCGGGTTCATCAGTGCGCCGGTGAAGCAGGTCTCCGGCACCGGCACGGCGCTGTGCATCAACTTCCCCGAGGCCGGGAACTACAAGTTCACCCTGGATGAGGATGCGCTCACGCTCCGGATCGAAAAGACGGTGGTGTTGCAGGGAGGCACGTTGCACGGAGAGGTGGCCTTCGGCGGGACGCCGCCTCGCGGCTTGCATGCGGCGGTGACGGTGCTGCAGCAGGGGACCTCCACCGTGGTGGCGGCCGACAGCGCCACGCCGGAATTCATCCTGAACGGCATTCCGGCCGGCCAGTACGACGTGAAGTTCGCGGCCGTGGGATACCTGGACACGCTCCGCTCCGCCGTGATCGCCGTGGGCCAGATCACCGAGCTGGGCACGGTCCAGATGCGCGCGGGGTGCACTTCGGCCTTCAACAAGATCCAGATCGCCGGAAACCTGAACACCGACAAGTACGGCAACTTTGATCTGACCCGGGCGCCGGAACTGACCAAGATGGGCGGGTGCAGATGGCAGGCGACGGTCGACAGCGTCCTCTCCGGCCAGCACTTCTTCAAGCTGGTGACGAACGGGGCGTTTGATAGTCCGCCGGACTACGGCGGCGACGAGAGCAACTGCCTCACGCTCACCGCCGGTACGCTGAACACAACGGTCCGACCGGCAAGCGGAACGGGGACGGCGCTCTGCGTGACGTTCCCCGACGCCGGAAAGTACAAGTTCACGCTCGACGAAGCCGCCCGGACGCTCCTGATTGAAAAGGTCACGTCCGCGGCCTCGCGTATCCAGACCATCAAGCTCGGGCTCCGTCCGGAAAATTCGGCCGGCGCCGGGAGCGAAGGTATCGTTTCCACAGGAGGCTCCCGATGAAGCGCTTCATGAGCGTGGCACTGGCCGCGCTGTTCACCATTGCCCTGATGCCCGTGCTCTCCTTTGCCCAGGAGGGGGCCAAGCTGACCACCCTCAAGGCCACCAAGTTCCTGCTCGTGGCCGAAGCGGGCAATGGCCGCAAGCTGACGGCCACGCTCACCTCCGAGGGCAAGACATGGGTCCTCGCGGCCGACGATATCCATCTCAAGCTGGGGGACGGTGGGATCATCATGGTGGAGGCGCTCAATGCGTTGCTCGGGGAGCTCAAGGCCCCGGTGGTGGGAGCTCCGGTCAAGGTGGAGGGCGGGTGGCGCTTCTCGATCTCCAACGACGCCGCCAAGGCCGCCCTGGGCAAGGACCCGGGCACGGTCAGCCTGGCAGGCGAATTCAACGCTTGGAACTCGGGCGACCCGAACTACGCGCTGAAGCTGGCGGACGGAGTGTGGTCCATCACCGTTCCGCTCCAGCCGGGCAAGTACCAGTACAAGTTCGTCCTGGACGGCGGCGCGAAGTGGAAGGAAGATCCAAGCAATAAGGACACCATGGATGACCACAACGGCGGCCTGAACACGATCGTGACAGTGCCGTGAGGCAGGCGATCCCGATGCCCTCGTCGACCATGTTGCGCGGGCTGGCCGGCCTGGTGCTTCTCGCGCTGTGCGTGGGCGCCGTGTCCGGCTGCTCCGGCAAGAAGAAGGAGATGCGCATCAGCATCTTCGAGCAGATGGACCCGCCGGAGCGTGTCCAGCTCGAACGGCATCTGGAGGCCTACCGGAAGCTCCACCCGGAGCTGGTCATCACCCACCAGAACTATGAAACCGACGCGCTCCGGCAGCAGTTCCAGACCGCCGCCAACGCCGGTGGAGGTCCCGACATCGTGTTCGGCCCTTCGGACCAGATCGGTCCGTTCTCGGTGATGGGGCTGATCCTGCCGCTCGAGGACGTGCTGGGCAAGGACTACTACGCGGGCTTCGAGCCGGGCAGCCTGGACACCCTGGGCGGGCATTTGTACTACGCGCCGGACCAGCTGGGCAACCATCTGATGCTGCTCTACAACAAGAAGCTGACCACCAAGGTCCCGGCGACCACCGACGAGTGGATCGCGGAGGCGAAGCGGCTCACGAAAGACACCAACGGCGACGGCACGCCCGACCAGTACGGGATCGTGATGAACCTGGTGGAACCCTTCTGGCTGGCGCCGTTCCTGAACGGCTACGGCGGGTGGGTGATGGACGCGAAGCACCAGCCGACGCTGGACAGCCCGGGCATGGTGGGCGCCCTGAAGTTCCTGTCCTCGCTCCGAAACCAGAACCTCATGCCGCGCGAGTGCAACTACGCCGTCGCGGACAACCTGTTCAAGGAGGGCAAGGCGGCCTATCTGGTCAACGGACCATGGTCCTGGACCGCCTACAAAGCCTCCGGCATCGACCTCGGGATCGCGCCCCTTCCCAAGGCGGCCGCCACGGGTCGCTGGTGCGGCCCGATGACCGCCTCCAAGGGCTACTCCGTCAGCAAGAGCTCTCCGATGGAGATGCGCCCGGAAGTGGTGGCCCTGGTCAAGTACCTCACCAGCCCCGAGGTCGGGGTGGACAACGCCGACTCCCTGGGCACGCTTCCCAGCATGACCGCGGCCTACGCCGACCCCCGCGTCTCGGGAAACCCTTTCCTGGCCGCTTCGCGGGCCGCCTACGCCCTGGGCCGCCGGATGCCGGTGGTGCCGGAAATGCGCGCCATTTGGGACGCCATGCGCCCTGAAATGGAGAAAGTGCTGAGCGGGGCGGAAACCCCCGAGGCGGCCTCCAAGGCCATGCAGGCGGGCGCGATCAAGCAGATCCAGACCATGAAGGACTAGGGAAGACCGTGGGCTCCGGCCGGCGTCCCTACCGGTTCTTTCCGTACCTGATGGTCCTGCCCGCCATGGCCGTCATGGTGGCGGTGGTGTTCTATCCGCTGCTCTACAACTTCAGCCTGGCCACGCGGAACATGAGCCTGTACCACTTCCAGTCCTCGCAGTTCGTGGGCCTGAAGAACTTCATCGCGATCTTCTCCGACCACACCTTCTACGGCGTCTTCCTGAAGACGGTGATCTGGACCGTGGCCAACCTGGTCTTCCACGTCCTGTTCGGCGTGACCTTGGGGCTCCTGCTGGACCGGCCGCTGCCGGGGCGAGCGGTCCTAAGGGCGCTGCTCATCCTGCCGTGGGCCGTTCCCCAGTACATCAGCGCGCTCACCTGGCGGGGCATGTTCGACTACGAGTACGGCGCCATCAACCTGATCCTCAAGAACGCGTTGCACCTGATGCCGATTCCGTGGCTCTCCAACGCCACCTGGGCCTTCATCGCCCCGGTGATCACCAACGTGTGGCTGGGATTTCCGTTCATGATGATCGTTACGCTGGGAGGGTTGCAGAGCATTCCGGCGGAGCTCTACGAGGCGGCCGACCTGGACGGGGCCAGCCCGTGGACCAAGCTCACCCGCATCACGCTGCCAGGGCTGTGGCCGGTGCTGGCACCGTCCATTCTGTTGGGGACGGTGTGGACCTTCAACAACCTGAACGTGATCTGGCTGGTCACCGACGGGGGACGCCCGGCCGACCAGACCCACATCCTGACCACCTATATCTACAAGGCCGCCTTCGCCTATTACCGCTACAGCTATGCGGCGGCGTTCTCGGTCATCGTGTTCCTGATCCTGCTGGGCTTCACCATCGCCTTCATGCGGTCCCTGAAGGGGCAGGAGGCGCGGGCATGAGCGGATTCGGAGGCAGGAAGAAACTCGGGACCGGCGACCTGCTCGCCTATGCGATCCTGGTCACGTTCGCGGTGGCGGCCGTCTACCCGGTGCTCCAGATCTTCAGCATCTCGCTGCGGCCGGGCGATCGGCTTTACTCCACGTCGCTCGCGATCATCCCGCAGGACGCCACGTTCAAGGCCTATCACACCATCCTGTTCGACCGGCCGTTCGGATTGTGGCTTCGCAACAGCCTGCTGCTTTCGGCTTCGGTCACGCTGGTGAGCATCGCGCTGGCCTCCACCGCGGGCTATGCATTCTCGCGCTACCGGTTCCGGGGACACCGGGAGGGGATGTATTCGTTCCTGATGACCCAGATGTTTCCGGCGACCATGCTGCTGCTGCCGCTGTACGTGCTGTTCCGCCAGCTGCAGCTGCTGGATTCGTTCATCGGCCTGGGAGTGGCCTACGTGGCCACTTCGCTGCCATTCTGCGTGTGGACCATGAAGGGCTACTACGACACCCTGCCGCGGGACCTGGAGGAGGCGGCGCTCCTGGACGGGATGAACCCGTGGGGGGCGTTCATGGTGGTGGTGCTGCCGCTGGCGGCGCCCGCGCTGGCCATCACGGCCCTGTTTTCGTTCATGGCCAGCTGGTCGGAGTTCATCGTGGCCCGGGTGATCCTGAGCCGGCCCAACCTGTTCACCCTGCCCCTTGGACTGGCCAGCCTGGCCGGGACCTTCCAGACCGAATGGGCCAACTATGCGGCCGGCAGCCTGTTAGTGTGCCTGCCCGTGGTGGTGCTGTTCATCGCTTTGAACCGGCTGCTGATTTCCGGGCTCACCCTGGGTGGGGTCAAGGGGTAAGGCGCTGACTTATGTTCTTACTTGACATTTAGTTAGCTGACGCGTAGTATCATTATGGTCATGGCCGAACGGAAGCTCTTCCCAAACATCACGCGCCACAACCCAACGGGCCGGCCACGTCCCGCGCGGCGCATGCGAGGTACAGTTCCGATGAAACGTCTATCGATCGTCTCGTTTGCGTGTTCGCTCGTCCTGCTGCTGGCCCTGGCGCCGCGCCCGTCGCACGCGATTCCCTACAACCACGTGAACGCCGACGGGATCTGGGGAGTGGGGGAATGGGACGTCTCGGCGGAGCGCCGGTGCGTCAACACCACCACGCCGTACGGTGCCAACGATGGAAACGTCCAGTCCATCCTGGTGACGTGGGACCACGACAGCCTCTACATCGGCGTCGAAGGCAACACCTGGAACAACGCCGAGCTGATCTACATCGACTCCGACGGCATCACCTCCGCGCCTTACAACAAGGACTTCTTCAAGGGCTTCACCACTCCGGGCTGGAACCCTGACTTCGTCTTCGGCGCGTACAACATGCAGTACGGGGACGTGATCGGGGGTAACCCGCAGTTCCGCAAGATCAACGCCGACAGTTCGACCAGCGTGTTTGCCAGCGTGCGCTACGGCGTGAAGGACAAGAACTCCGATGGCGGGCACCTGACGGGGCTGGTGGAAATAGCCATTCCCTGGTCGGTACTGGGCGTGCACCCGGGCGGCCGCATCAAGGTGGCGGCCGGAACCGGGTTTGCCAGCGTGAAGACCCCGCACGTGGATCCTGCGGGTGGCCTGGGAGGCGAATCGGGTGATGAGCTCTGCGGCACCGACCAGGTGGGCGGGACCGATGCGATTTCGTCCACCCTGGACACCCCGGCGAGCGTCAACTACGACCTGAACCTGGACGGCGTCCCCGACTCCTACCTGGACAGCACGCCGCCGTTCGTGCTCTCCGCCTCGTCCAATTCGCCCGCGCCAAACTACACCGGCGCGCACAACCAGGTGCTGGTGTCCTTCAGCGAGATCGTCAAGAAGGCGACCGTGGAGGTGCCCTCGAACTACACCCTGCAGCACGCTCTTGGATTCGCGGTTCCCGCCACGGCGGTCCGCCAGGCGGACAGCTCCACGGTGCTGCTTACGTTTGTCTCCCCGATCACCCTGGGATTCACCAACAAGTTGACCGTCACCGGCGTACAGGACCGGGCCGGCAACACGATCCTGGCCAACGGGACCGCCAACGTCGGCTGCTTCTGCATCCGGCGGCTGGTGCTCCGGGCCAACATGTCGCTGCACCTGCGCACCGATTCACCGGCCGACTCGTTCGTGGTGATCGGCAACACCTTGCCGCTGGACTTCTCCAACGTGTGCAAGATCAAGCTGAACGACAGCGGAACGAACGGCGATGCGACGGCCGGCGACAGCATCTGGAGCACCACCATCGACTTCTCGCGCTCGCAGGTGTGCGGCGCGGGCCCCGACACCACCACGCTGGAATACGAGTTCAACCACCGCTGCTCCGAGTACGAGGGCCTGCACCACGTGTTCGCGATGACCTGCGGGAACGCGGTCGACACGTTGAACACTTTCTGGAAGGACATCTCCCCGGCCGACTACACCACGCATGCCATCGACGTGGTGTTCAAGGTGGACGCCTACACCGAGCCGGGCCAGCGGATCTCGATCGACGGGTCCCAGCAGCCGCTGAGCTGGAGCTCCCCGTCGCCGACCCACCTGCGCAACGACGGGGTGGCCCCGGATTCTTCGGCCAACGACAAGCGCTGGAGCGGCAAGTACCGCTTCCCGAAGGGCACGCTCAGGAACGTGGACTTCAAGTACCTGATCGACGACACCACCTATGAGTGTGGCGGCAATCGCAACGTGGTGCTCAATGACGCCCTGTTCGACACCACCGGCAGCGTCCTGGGGCCCCTGGTGATCACTCCGGTCGGCATCTTCGGGCAGAACTGCGCCACCGCCACAGGGGTCGGCCGGCCTCCGGTCATGGCGCCGCGGCTGTTCCCGAATCGCCCGAACCCGTTCGGGCGGAGCACCGAGATCGGTTTCCGGGCGCCCGTCTCCGCGGACGTAGACGTGTCGATCTACGACATGTCGGGCAGGCACCTGCGCACCCTGATGAAGGGGCGGGTTGCCGCCGGCGAGCAGCGGGTCACCTGGGATGGCCGGGACAACAGCGGCCGGAGGCTCCCGAGCGGAGTCTATTTCTACCAGCTGACCTCGGGCGGGTTCAGTGAGCAGCGCCGCATGTTGCTGGTGCATTAGGACTTGACAGGTTATAAGAACCAGTTAGAATTATTTGGAAGTTTGGGCCGCAGCATACATCAAGAGGGGCGCCCCGCCGGGGCCGGACGATCCCGGCGGGACCCCGTTCGCATCCACGAGGAGAGTCCTGAAATGAAAAAGGCTATCGTTCTTTCAGTGTGCGCGCTGGCGTTTGCGGCGCGGGCTTACGCGGGAGTCTGCATTCCGCCGGTCGTGGTGGACGGCAACCTGGACGCCACCTACGGGCCGTCCGTGTCCACCCAGACCACCCAGACCCAGTTCGGCGACAACGGCCTCGGCCAGCAGGACTACGCCAACGGCTCGGAACTCGACGGCGCCTACGGCGTGGTCTACTGCAGCACCCTTTACCTGTTCATCGCGGGCAACCTGGAGTCGAACTTCAACAAGCTCGAGATCTTCTTTGACACCCAGGCGGGCGGCCAGAACCAGCTCCGCGGCGACAACGCCAACGTGGACTTCAACGGCCTCAACCGCATGGGCGCGGATCCGACCGGCCCGGGCCTGAAGTTCGACCCCGGCTTCGAGGCGGACTACTACCTCACCTGCGGCGGCGGCGGCGGCCCTTACAACCTGTACTGCAATTACGCCACCCTGCCCACGGGCGGCGCCGGCTCGGGCAACTACCTGGGCGCGGCCTCGGCCGGGAACGGCACTCTGTCGGGCGGGACCAACCCCGACGGGATCCAGATGACCATCATCAACAGCAACACCGGTGGCGTGAGCGGCGGATGTTCGGCGTCTTCGGGTGCGGGCGTGCTCAACGGCATCGAAGTCGCGATTCCGCTGTCGGCCCTCGGCAACCCGACCGGCTGCTTCACTGTTTGTGCATTCGTCAACGGCGGTGGCCACGACTACGTCTCGAACCAGGTGCTGGGACCGCTCGTTCCGGGCACGTGCAACCTGGGCGAGCCGCGCGTGGTGGACTTCGGCCAGCAGCCGGGCAACCAGTACTTCTCGATCTGCCCGCAGACCACGCCGGCCAAGGCCGCCACGTGGGGCACGCTGCGCCGTTCGTACCGCTAGAAAAGTTTGCAAACTAGGTGAAAGGGGCGGGTCCTCCGAAAGGGGGGCCCGCTTTCTAGTCCCTGCCCCGCGTTTCCGCCGGCTCCACTCGCCCCGCCGCATCTGGTAAAGTGACCCCATGAGCCTCGACGAGCAGCACGTGACCGACCCCGCGGAAGTTTCCCGCCTGTTCAACCGCATCGCTTCGCGCTACGACCTGATGAACCGCATGATGAGCCTGGGCCAGGACATGGCCTGGCGCGCTTCGCTGGTGCGCGCCGTGGCCGACCGGCCTGGCCCGCTGCTCGATCTGTGCACCGGCACCGGGGACGTGGCGCTGGAGCTCAAGCGGGCCGATCGGTCGCGCGTCGTGATCGGCGCGGACGCCAGCCTGGGGATGATGCGCGCGGGCCGGCACAAGGACCCCCGCCGGACGCTGGGTGGATGGGTACAGGCCGACGCGGTCGCGCTTCCTGTCCGTGCCGGTTCGCTGGGCGCAGTGACGGTGGCCTTCGGAGTGCGCAACGTGGCGCGTCTGGATGACCTGCTCGCGGAGTTGCTGCGAGCCCTTCGTCCCGGCGGACGGCTTGCGGTACTCGAAATCTTTTCGCCTCGCAGCGACCTCCTGGGAGCGGGGTACGACCTCTACCTGCGTCGCGTGATCCCCGCCATGGGCACGCTGGTGGGAGGGGACGGACCCGCCTATCGGCACCTGGCCGCTTCGGTCAAGGCCTTCGGGCGGCCGGAGGCGCTGGAAGGGCGAATGGCCCGGGCCGGATTCACCCGGGTGCGGTCCCGCTCCATGAATCTGGGCACCATCGGACTGGTGCAGGGGGATCGGCCGTGAGGGGGAGCTGGGGGCTTGCAGGCGCCGGAGTCCATGGCATCGCCCGGCATTCCGGCGCCGCTCTTCTCGCCGGCTTTGCGCTGATCGCCGCCCTGGCCCTGGCGACCGGGACGGCGCGGGCCCAGGCCCTGCGCGTCTCCGATGGCCCGCTCTTCACGCCGCGCGACGAAGCAGAGATGGAGCAGCGGCTCCACGACGACATCGATTCGCTCACCTTCGACCACGTGCGCGGCGTTTACCGTTCGCGCCACGGGCGGCGGGTGGACACGTTCCTGGATGCGCTGCCGTTTCTGGAGCGGCGGTTGTCGGGACAGGTCCTGCACACCACGTCGTTTTTCGGATTCAGAGTTCGTTCCAGGGATGTCGAGCGAAACTGCTTCTATGCGCGGATCTCGGACACTCTGAGCCTGGGGCTCTGCAACGTGCGGGCCAACCGGCCTGCCGGATTCACCACCCCGGGACGTCCCATCGTGATTCTCTGCAGCCACTACGATTCCGACGGGCGGCTGACGGGGCCGAACTGGCACTTCGAGAGCGATCCTGCCCCGGGGGCTGACGACGCGGCCTCGGGATGTGCCGCAGTCCTGGAGCTGATGGACCAGGCGACGGGATTGGATCTGCCGTTCGTCCTGGAAGGCCGGCTCTTTGGCGGGGAGGAATTTGGTCTCCTCGGCAGCCAGCACGAGGCGGACGCGGCGCGTGCCCGGGGCGACAGCATCCTGGCGGTGATCAACTTCGACCAGTTGGCCTATGCGCCGAGGCTGGATTCGCTGTTCGTCGTCACCAGCGAGGCTTCCGCATGGCTGGCCGACTCGTTGGTCCGGGTCTCAAGGCGGGCATGGAGCGGGGGCCCGCCACTCATCGCCGTGGTGCAGAAGGACCTCGTGGAAAACAGCGACCACGTGCCTTATCTGCAGAAGGGGTATCCGGGTGTCATGCTGGTGGAGGCGCCGCAGCCTTTGGACTACAACAAGACCACGGAAACCGTGGCGGACACGCTGGGGAACTTGCGGATGTCGGCCATACGCCGGGCCGTGGAACTCATCAGCCGCTGGCTGAGGGAGCTCTCCCGCCCGGTGATCGCAGCCGACCCGGCGCCCGAGGGTTTCACCGAAGCCTGCGGACGTGCGCCGATCCAGACGCGGATTAAGCCCGTCGGGGATACCCTCTTCCTGCCTCCCGTCGGCGCACGGGTGATCGCGGGAAGCGGGCTCTACGGCAACTGGAAGATAGTGGACCGGATGAATGCCGGAGCTCACTCGGATTCTCGCGCCTGTGTCGGCGGGACGCCGTCGCGGCTTCCCGAAGAGGGACGCCGCCTGGGAGTCATTTCCGGCGAACTCGAGCCGGGACTCGGATCCAGGCTTTCCATCGATTCCAGGCGCGCGTACCCGGTCCTGCCAGGGGATTTCGGGCTGCGCTACGCGTCCACGCGGTGGCAATGGCATCCCGGCAATCTGGTTTCGCAAGGAGACGTGGAGCAGGGTGGAGTCCAGGAGCTCGTGGAGATCCGAGGGCCCTCCGGGGCCCCCTGGGACCTGGGAGTGACCCGAAACCCCTTCTATCTTGCCCGCGGGCAGTCCGGCCCCGTGGTCCGGCTCAACCTTCCGTTATTGACACCGGTGGCCTGCGAAGTGTTCAGCCCATCGGGGCGGCTGCTTCTTCGCAGAACCCAAATCGTCCGGGAATCCCTCGAAAAGACGGTCGGGTATGGGATCCCTCTGGCCGGTTCCGGGGAGTCATGGGTGTTCGCCTCCGGCGTCTATTTCTATCGCCTCACCCTCGAGGACGGCCGCACCAGCCACGGCCGCTTCATGCTGCTGAAATGAGGCGGCCGTGACCGGCTCCCGACCCGAGGGAGGGGCGGGTGCCGAGGAGCGCGCGTGGGCCTGGGTGTGGATGCTGGTCAACGCCGCGGTGGTGGCCGCCCTGGCCGCGCTGATCCCGTTCTACCGGAATGCGATCCGGCAGTATTCCGCGCAGATTCCGCCGTCGCGCTCGTGGCTTTTCTACATCGTCGTGGCGCTGGCGATGGGAAATGCAATCCGCCGCATCATTCTGCAATGGAAGCACTTTCATCGCGGCGACACCGACAGCACTTAGCGCGGCACGGCACGTGCTTTTCCTTCTGGGTCTGAAGCTCCTCCAGGAAGGGAACGCATGGACCCCCGAAAGGCTTCCACGGAAGCTCAATTCATGGATGCCCTGGCCCTCGCTTCCGCCGCGACCCTCGAAGTGGGCGGGCGGGACGCGCTGGCCCAAGGCCTGCTCAGCGCGGCCGTCCGGCCGGGCGCCGCGATTGCGTGCGCCTTGCTCACGCCGGCCCCCGGCGGTTCCCCCGGGTGGCTCAAGAGCGGCTTCGGGTCCTCCGTGATCCGCATCCGGCCGGGCTCCGACCTGCCCCGGCTGCGGACCCAGCGCGGCGCGCCTCGGCTGCTGGAAGGCCCCCAGGCCAGCGAATGGATCAGCCGGTTCACCTCCCATCCCGCGCATGCCGTGGAAGCGCCCCTGCACTCCCGGGGACACCGTCCGGGGAGCCTGGTGCTGGTGTTCCAGCATGCGGCTGCCTGCCTCTCCGATACCGAGAAGCGGTTTTCCTCGACCCTGGCGGACCTGGCCCTTCTGGGCCTGGAACGCATTCGGTCGGCTCGCCGGCTCCAGCAGGTGGCCACTCGCGACGACCTCACGGACGCCCTGAATTTTCGTTTCCTGAAGACCGCCCTCAGGAAGGAAATCGAGTCGGCCGGGCGAACCCAGCTGCCCCTCTCGATCATCATGCTGGATGTGGACCACCTGAAGCGCTACAACGAGCGGTTCGGGCACATCCGGGGAAGCGAGCTGCTCCGGGATCTGTCCAAGGTTGTCCTCCAGGGGTTGCCCCGGGGCTGCAAGCTGGCCAAGTACGGCGGGGACGAGTTCGTGATCATCCTGCCGGGTCGCGGGCGCGAAGAGGCCCTGGAGGTGGGGGAGGTCGTCCGCCAGCGGGTCGCGGGGCACGCCTTCGAGCTGGCCGAGCCAGGCGAGGTCACGGCCAGTTTCGGAGTGGCGGCGTTCCCCGACAACGGCGTCACATCCCGGGACCTGCTGGAAGCCGCCGACCGCGCACTCTTCTGGGCCAAGAACTCGGGCCGGAACCGGCTTCAGCTGGCGGTGTGACCCCTTGGGGGCAGTTGTCCCCGTGCGCGGTCCACTTCGTCCTCAACTTCCCCTAAACCCTGTCCGACAAAGCAGATTGACACTCCGAGTCCGGGGTTCCTATACTCCCGCCGAGGCAGTTTGGATGCCATTTATCTTATTCCGCAAGGAGTTGGAATGATTCGACCCCCGGTTCTGCCCCTTCTCGCGGGCCTTCTGATGCTGTTTGCGGCGAACCCTGCGGCAGCGGTTATCTCGCCTCCCGGATCCCCCGACTACGAACTCGGTTCCGACGACATTCTGCAGATCAACGTGCGACCCCGGGTCGACCTGAACACCCAGGTCACGGTCCTGAGCGACGGCACCATCAACCTGCCGTCCGTGGGGGCGATCAAGGCCTCCGGGCTCACGGTGAATCGGCTGTCCCAGGATCTCACGCGGCGCTACGGCCTGTTCGACCGCGACATCACCCAGGTCACGGTCACCATCCTGGCCTACAACAGCCAGAAGATCTTTCTGCTGGGCGAGGTCACCCGCCCGGGCCACTACAGCTTCCCGGTCATCCCGGGGATCTGGGACGTGGTCCGCGAGGGCGGCGGGCCCACGCCCGAAGCCGAGCTGAGCAGCGTCCAGGTGATCCGGGGCGAAGGGGACAAGCGCGAAACCATCAACGTGGATCTTGGCGCAGCCATCAATTCCGGCGACTTCAGTGGGCTTCCCAAGCTCCGGCCCGGCGATTCCATCCGTCTTCTCCGAAGGGGCGCCCCGGTTTCCGCCAAGGACCAGGTCTATGTCATGGGCCAGGTGCGCCTCCCCGGGATCTATCCTTCGCAGACGGCGACCGACGTGATGTCGGCGATCATGTCGGCCGGCGGGCCCAACGAGGCGGCCGACCTTGGCAGCGTGCTTATCACGCGCCGGAGCGGCGAGAGTAGCCGCACGCTGGAAGTCGACATGGGCCACTACATCGACGGGGGCGGCCTCAACTCCAACGTCCTGGTGCGGCCCGGCGATGCGATCACGGTCAATTCCCGGGGGGGGTTCCTGCGCGGTCTCCTGTCGATCAACACGATCCTTCCGGTCTTCCAGGCCATCATCTCCTCGATCATCGCGGTGGAGTCCATCCGCGTGGCGCGAAACTAGCCGGTCGGCGAAGGACCCATGGAAACCTCCAGTCATATCGACGCCCAGCAGTACCTGCGGATCTTCTGGAAGCGCAAGAGCCTGTGGCTTCTTCCGCCGGTGGTAATCCTGTGCACGGTGGCCATCGGGGTGAACCTGATGCCGCCGGTGTACGAGGCCTCCGCGACCATCCAGTACGACGACCGGCCCAACCTCACGCGGCAGTTGCAGGAGCTCACCGGCATGGGCAACCAGGGCGGCCGGAGCGACGAGCTTGCCCAGCAGCGCACCATGGACATGATCGCGACCCTGAAGTCGCGCCAGTTCCTGGAAGGCGTGGTTCGCACCCTGCGCCTGAACGAAGATCCTGGCGCGGTGGAAGAGGGCCGAAAGATCCACGAGAAGCGCCCGGAGATCGCGGCCGAGGAAGCCACCATGCAGGTGCTGGTGATGCGCCTGCGCCAGCGCCTCAGCGTGGAGCCGACCGGGTACACGGTTTTTCGGGTGGTGGTCCGGGACAACTACCCCGAGAATGCCCAGCTCCTGGCCAAGTGGGTGTCTCAGCTCTTCGTGGACCAGACCCGGGGAGGCTTCACCAACCAGATCCGCGTGGCCGGAGATTTCAGCACCGAGGAGATGGCCGGGTACGAGAAGAAGCTGCGCGCCTCGGAGGACGCCCTGCGTTCCTTCCAGGAGACCATGCTCGGGCGCCAGCTCGCCTCCAACCCGGTGGGCGAGAAGTCCCGCGACCAGGCCCGCTCGCTGATTCGCCAGGCCGCCGAAGAAATGTCCGATTTCGCACGGCAACGGGCCGCGATTGCGCCCGCAGCCCGCCTGAGCGACAAGGTGGAAGCCGCCCTGATCCACTCGGGCAACCTGCCTGCGCTGAGCGACCAGCTCAACCGAGCCGAGGTCGACCTGGGAGTGCAACTCCTGGACAAGCCCCAGTCCGATGTCGCGGTGGTGGCCCAGAAGGACCGGGTCGGGAACGCCCGCCAGCAGGTCTACGACGCGCTGACGGCCGCCGCGGCGGTCCGGTTTCCCAACGCGACGCCCACCGAGCAGGCGGACATGCGGGACTTTTACTACGCCATGCTGCAGGAGGGCTCGGTCCGCGCCCGCCACGACAGGCTGCAGACCTACCTGACCGAATACGAGCGCAACTTCCGCGAGTCGCCGCGCGCCCAACTGGAGCTGGATCGCCTGCGCCAGGAAGTGGACAACAACCGCAAGCTGCTGGAGGCCTTCCGCAGCCAGTCCATCAGCAGCCAGATCTCGCAGAAGGTGGACGCGACCAGCCTTGGCGTGAAGGTCAACATCCTGGATCCTCCGACCCGCCCGATCACTCCGGTCAGCCCCGACAAGCCGCGGATGTTCCTGTTTGCGCTCATCCTGGGGCCGTTGCTCGGCTTTGGCGCGGTGTTCATGTCCGAATACATGGACACTTCCTACCGCAACGTCGAGGAGATCGAGGCGGAGCTCGGCGTTCCCGTGGTGGGCACCATGCCGCGCCCATCGCCCGGGAGAGGCGCCATAGCCGCCAAGCACCATCGCTGGGTGCCGATCACGGTTTCCGCGGCCGTCGCGGTCACGGTGGTGTTCTTCGCCCTGAAGCTGACCGTCCTGCCGGAACTCGGAATGGCGCGCCAATCCGCGCGCGCCACCGATCCGGGCGCCGCCGCCCAACCGAGGCATTGAGATATGGCCGCCATCGCCGCTCCGAAGAGCATTTTCGAGACCTTTGACGCCGAGTCGCCCATGGCGACCGAATTCCGTCGCCTGTTCGTGCGAATGAAGCGGCTGGCCGGGGAACAGGGCGTCCGGTCGCTGATGATCACGAGTTCCCAGCGCGACGAGGGCAAGACCACCGCCGCCTCGCACCTGGCGCTCACCGCGGCCCGCTACGGGAACAAGCCCGTGGTGCTTGTCGATTTCGACCTCCGGCGCCCACGTATCCACCAGGTGATGGGGCTGCCGCAAAAGGGGGGCGTGGCCGACGTGCTGCGCGGGCAGATCCCGCTCGAAGAGGCTCTGAAGAGCACGCCGCTCGACAACCTGACCGTACTGACCAGCGGGAGATCCATGAATTCGCCGTCGGGACTGCTGGATTCGCCCGCGACCCAAGCCCTGCTGGAAGGGCTGCGCGCCCGCTTCGACCTGGTGATCGTGGACGCGCCGCCGGTGATTCCAGTGACCGATCCGATGCTGATCGCACCGCAGGTGGACGCCACCCTGCTGGTGGTGATGGCCGGCGAGGTGCCGCGCGCGGTGGTAAAGCGGGCGGCAGGCATGATCCGGGATTCCGGGGCGCGGCTGCTCGGAGTGGTGGTCAACAACCTTGATGAAGTTCTGCCGTACTACTACGACTACACGTACTACGGTTACGAATCCACGTCACCGCCTCCGGCCGCTCCTCCGGCCGCAGGCAAGGAGCCGCGTTGAATCTCGAAGATAAGATCAAGAATCGGAGTGCCACCCTGGGCGTGATCGGGCTCGGGTACGTGGGCCTGCCGCTCGCCGTGGAGATGGGCAAGGCCGGATTCCACGTGCACGGCGTGGACGTGGACGCGCGCAAGGTCAAGGAACTGATGAGCGGCAGGTCCTACGTGAAGGACGTGTCGTCCAAGGACGTGGCGGCCCTGGTGAAGTCCGGCCACTTCAAGGCGCACACGGAATTCTCGGTGCTGCGGCGGTGCGACACGGTCAACATCTGTGTGCCCACGCCGCTTCGCAAGACCAAGGACCCGGACGTCTCCTATATCGTGGCGGCCGTGGACCAGATTGTAAAATACCTGCACAAGGGCCAACTCATCATCCTGGAGAGCACCACCTACCCGGGGACCACGGACGAATTGATCCTGCCCCGGCTCGAAGAGCGCGGATTCAAGGTGGGGCGAGACTTCTTCCTGGCGTTCTCGCCCGAGCGCGTGGATCCGGGCAATCCGCAGTTCAACACCAAGAACATTCCGAAGGTGGTGGGGGGCGTGACCCCGGCCTGCACGCGAACCGCCGTGACTCTTTACAAACAGACGCTCAGCCGCGTGATCCCGGTGTCGTCCACCCGGGTGGCCGAGATGGTCAAGCTGCTCGAGAACACCTTCCGCAGCGTGAACATCGGCCTGGTGAACGAGATCGCCCTGATGAGCGACCGCATGGGCCTGGACGTGTGGGAAGTGATCGACGCCGCCGCTACCAAGCCGTTCGGATTCATGCCGTTCTATCCGGGGCCCGGGCTGGGCGGTCACTGCATCCCGATCGACCCGTTCTACCTTTCCTGGAAGGCCCGCGAAAGCGGCTTCGAGTGCCGTTTCATCGAGCTCGCCGGCCAGGTGAACGGACAGATGCCGCACCACGTGGTGGACAAGGTGGCCTCCGCGCTCAACCAGAAGAAGCGGAGCATCAACGGCTCGAACGTGCTGGTGGTGGGCGTGGCCTACAAGAACGACATCGACGACGTGCGGGAGTCCCCGGCGCTGGACATCATCGAGCTGTTGCACCGGCGCGGCGCCAAGGTCTCGTACCACGACCCGTTCGTGAAGTCGATCGAGATCAACGGCGGGACCATGCGCAGCAAACCGCTCTCCGCCGCCACGCTCAAGGGCTATCACTGCGCCGTGGTGGTCACCGCCCACAAGGGGCTGGACTATGACCTCATCTTGAAGAAGGTCCCGGTGGTCGTGGACAGCCGCAACGCCTACAAGGGCCGCAAGGCCGCCAACCTGGTTCGCCTCTAAGGGGACGCCGTGAGCAAGCGATACCTGGTCACCGGCGGGGCCGGATTCATCGGCTCGAACATCGTGGAGCGGTTGCTGGAGAACGGCGACTGGGTCCGGGTGCTCGACAACTTCTCGACCGGGCGGCGGTCCAACCTGGACTTCGTCCTCCAGCGCCCCGGATTCCAGGCCCGCTTCGATCTGCTCGAGGCCGATCTGCGTGACCTCGAGGCCTGCCGCAAGGCGGTCGCCGGGGTGGATGTGGTGTTCCACCAGGCGGCGCTCCCCTCGGTGCAGCGTTCCGTGGAAGACCCCGGCGCCTCCCACGCGGTGAATGCCACCGGATCCCTGAATCTGCTGGTGGCCGCCCGCGAAGCGGGGGTGAAACGCCTCGTTTACGCCAGTTCCTCGTCGGTCTACGGCGACAACCCGGCGCTCCCCAAGCTCGAGAGTCACTCCACGCGTCCCTTGAGCCCCTACGCGGTGGCCAAGCTGGCAGCCGAGCACTATGTCCGGAGCTTCCACGAAGTGTACGGATTCGAAGGGGTCGCCCTGCGGTACTTCAATGTGTTCGGTCCGAGGCAGAACCCCGACTCCCAGTATGCGGCCGTCATTCCGAGGTTCATCCGAAGCGTGATGCGCGGGGAGACCGTGGATATATTTGGAGACGGCGAACAGTCGCGCGACTTCACCTACATCGAGAACGTGGTCCAGGCTAACCTCAAGGCCTCGGTCGCTCCCGGAGCGCCCGGAAAGGTGTTCAACATCGCCTGCGGCGGACGGGTCTCCCTCAACGAGCTCCTGGCCATGCTCGGCCGCGTGCTGGGCACGCCGGCCCAGGCCCGCTACCTGGCCCCGCGCATCGGCGACATCAAGCATTCCCAGGCGGACATCGGGCTCGCCGAACGGGAGCTCGGGTTCCGTTGTGAAGTCTCCATCGAGGAGGGGCTCCGGCGCACGGTGGAGCATTTCCAGAGTCTCTCGAGAGCTTCCTGATTCCGAAGGCCCCGGAAGTGGCCAGCATGATTCCCTTCAATTCCAGAATGACCCAGGGCGAGCTCTGGACGGCAGACACCCGGACGGTTGCAGTCTCGAGCCGCCCGGGTTCTGAGTTTTGGGAGGCTGGGCCTCTGCGCCCTGCCGGGGAGCCCGCGCGCCGCGCGATGGATCTTCGGACGGACGCCCGCCGGTGAGCCTTTCGCTCCGGATGGCGCGCCATTCGCTGGTCTATGGCGCGAGCATCCTGGCCACCCAGGCGCTCGGCTTCCTGATGATCCCGATCTACACCCGGGCGATGCCGCCGCGCGATTACGGGGCCCTGGAGATCCTGGGGCGCACGTCCGAGGTGTTGGGAATCTTCGTCATGGCCGGGCTTCGGCTGGCGGTGGTGCGCTTCGTCCAGGACCCGATATTCTCCCGGGAGCGGGGACGGGTGGTGGGAAGCGCGCTGTGGATCATGTTCGGGATGGGCCTGGTGTTCCTGGGCTCGCTGGTGTTGGGCGCGGAACTCGTGGCCACGCAGCTCCTGCACAATCCCGGCTTGGCCTGGGCGGTCCGCCTGATGGCGGCCGGTTCGTTCTTCGATCTCATGTGCGTGCTGCCGATGGCGCTGCTGCAGGCGGACCAGAAGTCGGTGACGTTCGCCAAGTTCAATCTGCTTCGCTTCAGCGTGGGACTGGGCCTGAATCTGCTCATGGTCGCCTGGTTCCACATGGGTCTCAAGGGAATCCTGCTCTCCACGATCGGTTCCGCGGGCACCCTCATGGTGATCTTGCAACCAAAGATGTGGCTGAGGGAACGGCCGACCCCGGATGCCGGGCTGGCTCGCCAGTTGCTGAAATTCGGCCTTCCGTTCGTGCCCGGAGGCTTGTTTCTGTTCGTGCTGAACAACGGGGATCGATATTTCCTGGCCCGCCTGGCGACCCCGGCCGAAGTGGGGCTGTATGCCCTGGGCTATAAGCTGGGGATGCTGGTCATGTACCTCTTCGTCGAGCCGGTGTCCATGAACTGGAGCGCGATGATGGTGGAAATCCATTCCCGCAGGGACGGTCCGGAGGTCTTCAGCCGGATGTTCACGTTCATCGCGGCGGCGTACCTGTGCGGGGGAGCGGCGTTTTCGCTGATCGCCCCGATGCTCCTGCCCTTCGTGGTGGGCCCGGCGTACCTCCCGGCCGGCGGCCTGATCCCCTGGGTGTGCCTGGGTTACTTCTTCTGGGCCTGTTCGTTGTTCCTGGATACACCGTTCTACCTGGCCCGCAAGACCGGGGCAAAACCTTTCCTGCTGGGAGCCGCCGCCGCGGTGAACCTATCGCTCTACGCTCTCCTGATTCCCCGCTACGGCATGTATGGCGCGGCCTGGGCGACGATTCTTTCGTTCGCCTTCTTTGCGGGCCTCACGTGGTGGTTTGCCCGCCGCCACCTGAACATTCCCTATGCCTGGGGACGGCTCGCCATGGCTCTCGGGATGGCCGGCGCCGCGGTGGTGGCCGGCGTGCTGGCTCCGGTGGCGCAGGGCTGGCAGCACTGGGCTCTGCGAAGCGCGATTGCGATCGTTCTGCCCATGGTCGTGTGGCGGGTCACGTTTTCGGAGTTGGAGCGAGGTACCGTCCGGCGGGCTCTCCAGGGGCTGCTCCGGCCCCCCTCCGAGGCCGGGCATGGAGCCTAGATCCACGGGAGTCCCCGGGCGGGAGCCCGGTCACGCCGCATTGAGCGGCCCCGAGCCCCACCGGTTCGAACTGCTCAAGGGCCGGCATCTGTGGCTGCTGTCGGTGTTGCTCATCTCCGCGCTGAGCGGCGCGGCACTCCTGTTCACCGAGCCCTCGATCGTGGTGGGGGGTGTGCTCGCACTGTTCTTCGGAGTGGTGCTGCTCTCCCAGCCCTTCCTCGGGCTGATGGTGCTGCTCCTGATCATGGTGGTCCAGCCCGGCGAACTCGTCACCACGCTGGCCGCGTTCCACGTCGAGCGTGTGGCCGCCGGTCTGGTGATCATTTCGGTGATCATGGAGCGCCGCCACAGTGGGCGGCCGCTCAGGCTGTGGGGGCATCCCCTGCTGACCGCGATGTATGTATTCCTGGGCGCCCTGGTGGCTTCGTTCTTCACCTCCATCTGGCCGGGCCGGACCGCCGACTGGATCATGGGGTTTGTGCGCACCATGTCCTACTGCCTCCTGATCATCAATGTGATTCCGACTTCGCGGCGGCTGACGCTCCTCATGCGCTTCTTCATGCTGCTGCACACCTACCTCGCTGTGATGACGCTGCACGGGTACTATGCGGGGCAGATCCAGTTCGCCCAGGGCATCGAACGCGCCGTGGGTCTGACCAGCTTTGGCGGCGATCCCAACAACCTTGCCGCGACCCTCGTGGCCGTGATGCCGTTCATGATCCTGGGCATCCGGGTCGAAAAGCGTTTCTGGTGGCGCGCCGCCTGGTCGGCAAGCATCCTGATGCTCGCGTGGACGGTGGTGCTCACCGGTTCCCGATCGGGTTTCCTGGGGCTGCTCTACCTTTCCATCCTGATCTGGCTGATGAGCCCCCACAAGCTGCGCAATCTCCTGGCCGTCCTGCTGCTGGCGGTGGCGGTGTGGAGCGTCATGCCCCAACAGTACCGGACCCGCTATCTGACCATTGGCAACAAGCACCTGGATGACTCCTCGCTGGGGCGCATCGAGGCTTGGAAGGCCGGCTGGCAGATGTACGTCGAGCATCCGTTCTTCGGCGTGGGAGCGGGCGCCTTCGGGCTGGGACACGCCCAGCAGACCAATAGCGTGGATACCCGGGGCGGCAACTGGCTCCAGGCGCACAGCCTGTACTTCCAGTTGATCGCTGAAATCGGCACGGTGGGGATCTTGGGTTTCGGCTTCTTCGTCCTTTCGGTGCTGCGATGGTGCGGGCGGCTGATGCGAAAATTCCCGCTGCTGCCCAAGACCGACGACTACCGGGGCGTGGTCGCACGCGGCGCACTGTTCGCCATCATCGGCCTGCTCATGTCGGGCATTTTCGGCCACAATCTCTACCGCATCACCTGGTACCTGCTGGCCTCCTTCCTGCTCGTGGCGGATACCGCCGTAGAGAAGGAAGAGGAGCGGGTCGCTCCCGTGATCCCCGCGCAGGCTCCGCTGGAGCCGGTGGCGGGGCCGGCCTGACCCTGGCCGATCGGAATCGAGAGCGATGCGGGTCCTGATCCTGGACGAATGGCTTCCGGTGCCGATGGATTCCGGCAAGCGCCTGAGGAGCTACCAGTTGCTCAGGCGCCTGGCCCGGTCCCACGAGCTCACATGGCTCGCGCCCGAGCCCGGCCCGGGTGAAGGGGGCGAGGACGCCAGGGGCGCCATGGAGGCGGATGGATTCCGCGTGGAAACCGTGCGCGCTCCGGTCTTGAAGCGTTCCGATCCCCGTTTCTACCTCGGCGCCCTCGGATCGGTCCTGTCCAAAGTTCCCTACGTGGTGACTCTTCACCGGGCAGGGGCCATCGAGCGCCGTCTGAGCGAACTGCACGCCCGCCACCGATTCGATCTCCTGCACGTGGAGTGGACGCCGCTCTCGGCCAATCTTCCGGCACGTTGGGACCGGCCGTGGGTGGTGGATGCCCACAACCTGGAGTCGCGCATCTGGGGCCGGCTTTCCAGCGTCGCCCCGGCGCCCTACCTGAGAATGTTCTACGGCCTGGAAGCCAGCCGGATGGCCCGCTTCGAAGCCGATGCCTTCCGCCGGGCGAGCGCGGTGGTCGCGGTATCCGACCTGGAACGCGCTGAGATCGCGAACCTGGGGGGCCGTGCCTTCACCGTGGAAAACGGAGTGGACCTGGAAGGCCTGCGCGCGAGCGCCGGTGACGGGGAACCCACCCTGGTCTTCACCGGAGCGCTGGACTGGCACGCGAATATCGACGCGGTCGAGCACTTCGTGCGGAACCTGTGGCCGGGAATCCGGGCCGGGCGCGCAGGCTGGAAATTCCAGGCCGTGGGCCGGAGCCCTGATGCCGAATGGAAGGCCCGCATGGAGGCCGAACCGGGGGTGGAGATCCACGGTTCCGTTCCCGACATCCGGCCCTACCTGGATCGGGCCGCCATCGTCGTGGTGCCGCTGCGCGCGGGCGGGGGCACGCGGCTGAAGATCCTCGAGGCATTGTCCATGGAGAAAGCCGTGGTGAGCACCAGGGTCGGGGCCGAGGGGCTTGAAATCAGGGCCGGGGAGGACTATCTCGTGGCCGAAACACCGGCGGAGTGGTCCGCGGCCATCGGTGAGCTGGCCTCGGACCCCGCGTTGCGCCGCCGGATGGGCGCTTCCGGCCGTCGCCGCATCGAGCCTCGCTACGGATGGGACGGTCTGGCCCACAAGCTGGAAAGAGTGTGGCAGGCCGCATGCGGGGGAGGCGGCGCGTGAAACCGGTGGTGGTGCACCTGCGCGCGAGCAACTTTCTGGGGGGTCCGGAGCGGCAGCTCCTGGGCCATGCGCTTGCCGCCCGGGGCGCCTGGTACGAGACCGTGCTTACGTCATTCTCGGAAGGCCGGGCCGGTGTGGATTTCCTGGAGGCCGCCGCGCAGGCCGGCCTCCGGACCCTGCTTCTCAAATCCAGCGGGCCGTTCGATCCCGCTCCGCTGCGGCAGCTGCTCCGGGTGGTGCAGCGCGAACCGGTGGCGCTCCTGGTCGCGCATGGCTACAAGGCGGCGGCGGTGTGTGAACTGGTGGCCAACATCAGCGGCCGGCCCTGGGTAGGCGCGGCGCGCGGCTTCACCGGTGAAAACCGCCGCGTGCGGGGCTACGAGTCCCTAGAACTCAGTCTGCTGAAGCGGGCGGAGCGGGTGGTCGCGGTCTCGCAAGGAACCGCAGCCATGCTGCGCGAGCGGGGCGTGGCTTCCGATCGGATCCGGACGATCCCGAACTCGGTAGACGTCGGCGCGTGGAAAAAGCGGGGAGCCGGCGGCGAGTACTGGCTCTTTTCCGGAAGGCTGTCCCCGGAAAAGAATCTCTCGGCGGCATTGCGGGCGCTGGCCGCCCTCCCGGGCGGGACCCGGCTGCTGGTCGCCGGCGACGGCCCGCTGCGCGCCGTCCTGGAGCAGGAGGCTTCCCTTCTCGGCATCGCGGACCGGGTGGAATTCCTGGGATTCCGCAAGGACGTGGGAGAACTCTACGCGGGCGCCCTGGGCCTGTGCCTGCCGTCGCTCAAGGAAGGCCTGCCCAACGCGGTGCTGGAGGCCCTTTCCTCCGGACTTCCGGTGGTGGCCTCGCGGGTCGGTGGCGTGCCGGAGCTGATCCGCGACGGGGAGACCGGTCTGCTGGTCGAGCCCGGCGACGTTCCGGCGCTCGCTAAGGCCATGGGCCGGATCGAACAGGATCCGGAAGGCTCCGCCCAGATGGGCCTTCGCGGAAGGGAACTGGTCCGGGAGAAGTTCGGATTCGAGAGGCAGTGCCGATTGTGGAGTGCGGTCTACGAAGAAGTCTACCGCTCCCATGCCCGAACCGCGGTGGCCATGCGCGACCGCATCCGCGCGGGATGGACCGGCGGCGTGGGCGCGGTGATCGGTTCGCGATCGGCGCTTCCGGTGGTCCTGGGCTTCCAGCGGGTTGCCGATCTCGAGGATCCGCTCGAGACCAGCGCCCGCGCCCCGTGGGTCTCGCGCAGGAGCTTCGAACAGCTGCTCGAGTTGCTGGAGCGGGACTTCGACGTGACTCCGCTGGCCTCGCTGGCCAACGCGCCCCCCTGGGACCGCCCGCGCACGGCGTTGACCTTCGATGGCGGATGGCTGGATGCCTCGGACGCCGCGCTTCCGCTGCTGCGTGGCCGGGAATGGGCGGCCACCCTTTTCGTGGACGCATCGGCAGAAGGGGAGGCTGATCCCGACGCGTGGCAGGACCGGCTGTGGCTGGGCTCCCTGGAGGCGTACCGCCGCGGCGAGCCGTGGCACAACATCTGGCGGGGAGTGTGGCCCGCCGAGCCTGCCCGCGGGCGCGCCGAACTGGCCGCCCAGTGCCGCGTGGTGGTCAAGCGCATGTCCCGCTGGGACGCGTCACGCCGCATGGAGGCCCTGGCCACCCTTCCCGAAGCAGCCGATTTCTCCGGGCGCACCCGCAAGCTCGGTCCGGGGGAGTGGCAGGCGCTCTTTGCCGGTCCGATGGAGCCGGGGCTGGAACTTCCCGCGGCATGGTCGCATGCTCCCTTCGACGAGGCCGCGATCACGGCGGGCCTGGCCGAGCGCGCCTCCCGGGTGCATCTGTGGACCGGGTCTGCGCCTCGAGCCCTGTTGCTCCCGGAGGGCCCTCGGACTGCCGCGATCGCCGGCCTGGCCCGCGAGGCCGGGCACACCCTGGTGATCGGTCGTCGTGAAGGCCGGGTGGATCCCGAGTCTCCGGAATTGGTGTGGCCGAGGCTCATGGTGACGGAGGCGCTGCTCGCCGGAACGGACGGCCGGTTTTCGCAGGACCGGTTCCGATTCGCACTCGCGAGGTTGCGATGAATTCCAGGATCGCGCTGGTGATCGGCTCCCTGGAAAGCCTGGCCGGCGGCACCGAGCAACACGTGCTCGCACTTGCCGAGGGGCTCCCGGGACGGGGTTTTGACGTGGACATTTCGTGCGTGGCCGGCACGACGTTCGTTGCCTCCGGCGGCGCTCCTTTCCCCGTGAGGGTACTCGCGTCCGGGCGGAGGGGCCGGTGGCGCCTGGAGTCGGTGCGATCCCTGGTGGCCGACTGGCGCCGCGAGCGCCCCGCGGCTTGCGTGGCCTATTTCGACGACGCCCAGTTCGCCTGCGTGGGCGCCTCCATCCTCTCGGGCGCCCTTCCGGTGCTGGCCGCGCGCCGGAACCTCGGCGTGCTGCGGGCGCGCCATTCCCTGGTGGAGGTGAAACTTCTGGACCGGTTCGTGAGCCGATTCGTGTGCAATGCCGATGCCGTCCGCCGAGACGTGGAGGCCCGGGAGGGCATCCCTTCGAAAAGGACCGTAGTCCTGTATAATGGGATCGACACCCGGACCGTGCCGCCGGGGGACTGGCGCGCGGCTCACGGCATCGGCCCCGACGCCGTGCTGGTGGCTTGCGTGGCCGGCCACAGGCCGGTGAAGGGCGTGGACGGATTTCTGAGGGCGTTCGCGCGGGCGGCTGCCGACTACCCCCAGGCGGTGTGCGTGCTCGCCGGGGACGGCCCGCAGCGGGGCGATTTGGAAGCCCAGGTCCGGGACTCGGGCTTGACGGGCAGGGTATTCTTCGAGGGCCGAAGCGCGGGGGTGAGGCCGCTCCTGGCCGAGTGCCAGGTGGGGGCGCTGTCCTCCCACAGCGAAGGGTTCTCCACGGCGGTGGTGGAGTACATGGCGGCCGAACTTCCCACGGTCCTCACCGACGTGGGCGGCAACTCCGAAGCGGTCAGGGAGGGTGTGGACGGCTTCCTGGTTCCGGACGGGAACGAAGCAATGTTTGCGGAGCGGCTCACCCGGTTGCTGCGGGACCCGGCGCTGCGGCGCAGCATGGGCGAATCCGCGCGGGAGCGCGCAAGGATCCGGTTTGACCGCGAGGTCATGCTGGACCGGATGGCGGAAATCCTGAGAGAGGTGACCCACTGATGTCCAGCATCGAACTCCAGCAACCGAAGGGTCGAGTCGTGCCGGGGCCGCTGACCTGGTGGGCCGTCCTGATGGCGGCGACCCTGGCGGCCATCTACGCCCCGGTGGTGCGCGAATTGTGGCACGACTGGTGGACCGACGATAACTATTCGCACGGCGTGCTGGTGCCGGCCATCACGGCCTTCCTGCTGTGGAACCGGCGCGAGGAATTCCGTGCCCGGCCGCTCCGCCTGGATGCGCGGGGCCTGCTGCTGGTCGCGCCCTCTCTGGGCCTGCTGCTGTTGGGCACGGCCGGGGCGGAGTACTTTCTTCAGCGGGTGTCGCTCGTGGGCCTGCTGGGTGGATTGGTCTGGTTCGGCTGCGGCGCCGCGTGGGCCCGACTGGCGCTTTTGCCGGTGGCCTTCCTGTTCTTCGCGATCCCGGTGCCGTATGTCGTCTACTACAGCATGAGTTTTCCGCTGCAGCAACTGGCGGCCCGGGTGGCCACGTTCGCGCTGGACTTCATCGGCGTTCCGGCGACCCGGGTGGGCAACACCATCGAGTTGCCGGGCCACACCCTGGAAGTGGCGGAGGCTTGCAGCGGCCTGCGTTCGCTGGTCTCGCTGCTGGCCCTCGGCGCCCTGTTCGCCCGCTTCAGCCAGGACAAGGCGTGGAAGCGGTGGTTCCTGTTCGCCTGTACCGTGCCGGTGGCCATCGCCGGAAACGCGCTGCGCGTGTTCGCGACCGGACTGGGCGTCTACTCGGGGGGCGGGAAGTGGGCCGAGGGCGCGCTCCATGAGGCCATGGGGATGGCCGTGTTCGCCTTTGCCATGGTGGCCCTGGCGGTGATCTCCGCGGTGCTCCGCGGACTCCGGATGGAATTCAAGCCGCCCCCGGTGGAGGTGGACGAGTGAGCGCGACGTTGAAGTTCTGGCTTCCCGCCGGACTGGTGTGGCTCCTGGTGGCCGCGGGGGGGCTCTACGCCTACACCCTTCGGTCCCACGAGGTGATCGCGCCCAATTCGGCGAATCTGGGAGAGATCCCCACGGGATCGGGCTCCTGGTCGGGGTCCGACATGCGTTTCGATCCCCGGATCTACCAGGTGCTGAGCGCCGACACCACGCTGATGCGGCACTACGAGAATCCTTCCACCGTCGGCGATTACTGGATGTTCGTGGCGTACTTCCGGAGCCAGCGCACCGGCGCCCAGATTCACTCGCCCAAGAATTGCCTGCCGGGTGGCGGCTGGAACATCATCGGACGGGAGGCGGTGCAGCTCCCCTACGACGGCCACACGGTGCGCGTGAACCGCTTTCTCATCTCGCGCGGCGGCGAGCGCCAGGTGGTCTACTATTGGTTCATGACCCGGGCCGGGATCATCGATGACGAGTACGCCCTGAAGCTGGACCTGGTCAGGAACGCGCTGCTGCGCCGTCCCACGGATGCGGCGTTCGTGCGCCTCTCGTGCTTGGTCGGGCCCGGCGGGGTCGAGGCCACCGATCGCCGGACCGTGGAATTCATGCGACTGCTGTCTCCCGACCTGCGCCGGGCGCTGCCGTTCCCGGTCAAGGAGGCCTTCTGATTCACGCGTTTACGGTGGATGTGGAGGAGCACTTCCAGGTCCACGGATTCGAAAACGTGGTCCGGCGCGACGAATGGGGCCAGCACGAGTCCCGCATCGGGCGAAACGTGGAGCG
Organism: Candidatus Eiseniibacteriota bacterium; assembly: GCA_025351485.1. Lineage (GTDB taxonomy): Bacteria > Eisenbacteria > RBG-16-71-46 > RBG-16-71-46 > JACRLI01 > JANXVU01. The sequence goes on from JANXVU010000087.1 coordinate 41,391, forward strand.
GACCCTGGATCTGTGCCGGCGGCATGGCGTCAAAGGGACCTTTTTTACCCTGGCCTGGTGCGCGGAGCGCGGGGGGACCTGGTTCGACGAGATCCTGGCCGAGGGTCACGAGATCGCCAGCCACGGATACGCCCACGAGATTCTCTACAAGCAGGGCCGGGAGGCATTCGCGTCCGACCTGAGTCGGAGCCGGGAAATCCTGGAGTCCCGCATGGGGTCCCGCGTCACCGGATACCGGGCCCCGAGTTACTCGATCACCCGCAACAGCCTGTGGGCCTTCGAGGTCCTCAAGGACCAGGGATTCGAGTACGACTCGAGCGTCTTCCCCATCGGACGGCGCAAGTACGGAATCCCGGACGCGCCGTGCCGGCCTTACGACGTCCGCCTTGCGGACGGCCGCACCATCCACGAATATCCCCTGTCTGCGCTCAATCTGGGCGCCTGGCGGTTGCCGGTGGCGGCCGGCGCCTATTTGCGGCTCCTTCCTTCCTTCCTCCATTTTTCGGCCATTCGCAGCTACGAGGCCCGGGGAATCCCGGCCGTGGTCAACGTCCATCCGTGGGAGATGGACCCCGGCCAGCCGCGCATCGCAGGCGGGTTCGCCGCCAGGTTCTTCCACTACACCGGTCTCTCGCGCACCGAAGCGCTGCTGGACGGACTCATGTCCGAATTCCGTTTCGGCCCATTGCGGGACCTCGCCGCGGCCTCCGCGGCCTGAGCCCATGATTCCAAGACTTTCGGTGGTCCTGCCGGTCCTCGATGAGGCCCGATTCCTTCCCGGCACGCTTGACCGACTGCTCGACCAGTCCCTGGATCCGGTCCGCTACGAGCTGCTGGTGGTGGACGGCGGCTCGACCGATGGGACGAGGGAAATCGTTCGGCGCTACGAGGCCTCCCACTCCCAGGTGAGGTTGCTCGACAATCCCGCCCGGCGTTCCAGCGCGGGGAGGAACGTGGGATGGCGCGCGGCCCGCGGCGAGTTCGTGTTGTTCGTGGACGGCCACGTGTACCTGCCGGGCCGGGATCTTCTGCAAGACTGCCTTCGGGCATTCGAAGCCGGAAGACAGGTGCTGGCGCGTCCGCAGCCGCTCGATCCTCCGGGATTGACGCCGTTCCAGCGGTCGGTCGCGCTGGCCCGGGCCTCCTGGCTCGGGCACCAGGCCGGGTCCCAGATCTTCAACGAGCGGGAAGGGGAGGTGGACCCGTCCAGTTCCGGCGCCGGCTACAGCCGCGCGCTCCTGGAGCAACTCGGCGGTTACGACGAGAGGTTCGACGCCTGCGAGGACGTCGAGTTCAACGAGCGTGTGAAAGCCCGCGGACTCATGGCGTTGACCTCGCCCCGTTTCGCGGTGAAGTACTATCCACGCGCCGACCTGGGCTCGCTGTGGCGCCAGGTGGAGCGATACGGTCGGGGTCGCGCGAGGCTGTGGCGCAAACACCCTGCGACATTGGGAGTGGCGGTGCCGCTCCCGACGATGTTCTTCCTGGCGGTCTTCGCGCTGTCCATCGGCGGCATGGCCTTCCCGGCCCTAGGGATCACTTCGGTGGCGATGGAGTTGATCTATGCCGCCACGGTGGCCGCCGCGTCGGTCCAGGTCCAAATGAGCGCCCGGGAGCCCGTTTCTGCCTCCAGTCTTCCGTTGATCTTTGTCGTGACGCACCTGGGGTTCGCGTGGGGGTTCGCGCTGGAATCAGTGAGCCCGGGGACGTAATATTTCTGGCCGCTCGCCGCTCTTGTCGAGTGATTATTGCACTCTGCAAGCCCGGTCCGGCGCTTCGAACGATGCCCGGCCCACGGAGCGGCGCCGCCGGCCCGGGGGGCCGGAGAATGGACTGCAAGCGCAAGTTTCAAGTCTAAGCGCAACAACGGATTGCAGGCCCTGAAAAAGTCCTCGAAATTGACCTGATCCCGGGCTCCTCGCGGCATCCGCCTTGCATGATTGGCCTCCGACATGGATCGCCAATCGAGCTCTTCCCCACCTCGCCACTCCATTCTCCTGGCGAAATTCTCAGGTTTCGCGACCCGGTGCCTGCTGGCATCCGTGGCCACGGCCGCGCTCGCCGTCTGCGTGCCGCCGCGCGCGCATGCCCAGATCACCCGCACGGTCACGCTTGGATGGACCGCCCCGGGCAACGACGGCACGATCGGCACGGCTTCCGCCTACTCCCTGCGCTTCAGTTCCTCCGCCATTTCCGAAGGCACCTGGGCCGCGGCCACCGCCATCCCGGGCCCGCCTGTTCCGCAGACCGCCGGGACCCCGCAGTCCATGCCCGCCGCGGGATTCGTTCCGGGGCAGACTTACTACTTCGCGATCAAGGCCGTGGATGGAGCCGGCAACTGGTCCGGCATCAGCAACCTGGTGCCGGTCACCATGCCCGCCATCCTTCCTTTCATCAGCGGCGTGTCCCCGGTGACCGCGAGCGCCTCGAGCAACGTCAATCTCATCGTGTCGGGGCAGGACTTCCTCGGACCGGACTCGCTCTGGCTGCAGCGGGCCGGTGGACGGATCGTAGCGACCTCGGTCACCACGCCTTCGGCGCTCCAGGTCAAGGGTACCGTCGCGCTCGGACTCACCAGCACCGGCTACTGGGACCTGGTGGTCAAGAACGCGGACGGCAAGTCCGACACGCTGGTCTCCGCCCTGTACGTGATGGCGCCCGCTCCCACCGTGACATCGATCACCCCGTCCACGGGGACGAACAACGGAACGGTCAGTATCACCAGCATCACGGGGACGAACTTCGTGGGGCCCGACAGTGTGTTCCTGGTCAAGGGCGCCACCCGCCTGACGGCCACCGGGGTCAACGTCGGCTCCAGTTCCCAGATCTCCTGCACCGTGAGCCTCTCGGGCGCTCCGGTTGGCTCTTACGACGTCCGGGTGAAGAACGCGGACGGGCAGATCGCTTCGCTGGCGACGGCGTTCACGGTGACCACCCTGGCCAGCCCGCCCGGGATCACCTCGATCACTCCCGGCACCGGCGTGGTGGGTCAGACCCTGATCGGGGTCGGCATCGTCGGCACCGGTTTCGCGGGCCCCGACAGCGTGATCCTGCTCCAGGGTGCGGCCCGCCTGGTGGGGGCCGGAGTGAGCACGCCGAATGCCACTCACATCTTCTTCAATCTCAGCCTGGTCGGCGCCCCGCTGGGCAGCTATTCCGTGCGCGTCAAGAATGCCGACGGGCAAAGCTCGACCCTGGCCGGCGCTTTCACGGTGACCAACCCTACCTCGCCGCCCACGGTCTCTTCGGTGCTGCCGGCGGTGGCGATGCAGAACACGATGATGGGGGTCCAGATCGGTGGCTCCAATTTCACCGCTCCCGACAGTGTGTACGCCGCGCTGGGGGCCGTCCGGATCGCCCTTGGCGGCGTTTCCAACAGCGGCTCTTCGCAGATCGGGGCGACCCTGAACCTGGCGGGCGCCCCGGTCGGCAACTACTCGATCACGGTCAAGAATCCGGACGGGCAGAGCTCGACGCTGGCCTCGGCCATCCAGGTGGTGGCCCCCGGAAGCGTTCCGACTCTTTCAAGCGTGACCCCCTCGAACGGCATCCGCGGCCAGGTGAGCGGAAGCCTGCAGCTCGGCGGGACCGGATTCTCGGCGCCCGACAGCGTGATCCTCTCGCAGTCCGGGCACCGGCTGGTCGCCGTACCGGCCTGGGTGCAGTCCAGCTCGCAGATCACGGCCACGCTGGATCTGAATGCAGCCTACAGCGGCACCTATGACGTCACGGTCAAGAACGGCGACGGGAACTCGGTGACCCGCCCGGCATCCTTCACGGTATTCCCGAAGGCGCCGGTGGTCACGGCCCTGGCGCCGGCCACCGCTCCGCAGGGGGCGCCTCTCGTCGGAGCGCTGGTCAGCGGGCAGGGCTTCTGGAGCCCGGACAGCCTGGTGCTGGTGAGCGGGAACGTGCGCCTGGTTCCGACTTCGATCCAACAGCTCTACCCGACCCTGCTCAGCATGAACGTGGACCTGACCGCGGCGCCCGCGGGCTCCTACGACCTGCGTATCATCAATCCTGACGGGCTTGCCGACACCCTGGTGGGAGCGCTCACGGTCACCAGCATCTCGGCCGCCGCGCCGGTGCTGACCAGCGTCGCGCCGCCTTCGGGCTGGAACAACGCCAGCGTCAACGTCACCTTCGGGGGAGTGAACTTCACCGGCATCCCGGTGTTGCAGCTGCAGCGCGTGGGCCAGAGTCCGATCGTGGCCACCTCGGTTTCGCTGGTCGGCCCCTCGCAGGCGAGCGGGCTGTTTGATCTGCACGGCGCCACCACCGGGCTGTGGGACGCCTACTATCGCAATCCCGACGGCCAGGCGTCCGCGCTCGCGGCGGTCTTCCAGGTGAAGCCGGCCCCGGTCCAGCCGGTGCTGACGTCGGTTTCTCCGACGCAGGGCACCACCGGCCTTGCCGGCGTGCCGGTCACGCTTCTGGGCTCGGGGTTCTCAGGCCCGGACTCCGTGTGGATCCAACTCGGGAACGCTCGGCGGTTCGCGACCGGAGTCAACGTCACGTCCGCCACGCAGATCCAGGCCACGCTGGACTTCACGGGCCTCGCCGCGGGCAGTTACGACGTCGCGGTTCGGAACGTGGGGGGGCTCTCGGACACGCTTCTCTCCGCCCTCGAACTGCTGCAACCGGACGCGGTGGCGGTCAAGCTCATCTCGATCGCGCCGTCCCGGGGTGTCCGGGGCGCGTCCGTCCATATCACGGCGCTGGACGGTTCGAACTTCATTGCCCCGGATTCGGTCTGGCTCTCGCACCCGGGCTCCGGCACCCGGATTCCGATGACCGCCGTGCAGCGGCTGTCGGCATCCCAGATCGTGGGCGACTTCAACCTTTCGGCCGCCACCACCGGCGCGTGGAATGTGGTGCTGCGGAACGGCGACGGCCTGCGCGACTCGCTGGTGGGTGGCTTCCATGTCCTGTCGCCTCCGCCCTTGCTGACGTCCGTCACTCCCTCCAGCGGTCGCCGCAACGCGCCCGCACTGCTGGCCCTGGGCGGAATTCACTTCCTCGGTCCGAACACGGCGCGGCTGCATTCGCCCGGCAGGGACATCAGCCTGGTGACACTCACGACTCTCCCGGACACTTTGATTTCCGGGACCGCCGACATCACCGGCGCGCCCACCGGCATCTACGACGTGATCGTGGCCAACTCCGACGGGCAGGCCGACACCCTTGCGGGAAGCTTCCAGGTTCGCCGTCCGCGGCCTGCGCCCACTTCGATCTCTTCCACCCACTCCCTTCAAGGCCTGCGTGACCTCCCGCTCACCATCCGGGGCAGGGGCCTGGACAGTGGCGACACGGCGTCACTGGTCCTTGGAGCGCTGCGCATTTCCGGTTCCGCTACCCAATGCTCGGGAGACTCGAGCATGCTGGCCCACTTCGACCTGGGCGGCGCGGTCCCGGGCGACTGGACCGTGGAAATCCGGAACGGGGAAGGGGAGGCGTCCAGCGCTCCGCAGGCGCTTACGGTCGCATCGCCCCAGGGTCCCGCGCTGGTCTCGGTCTCGCCGGGCGCCGCTTGCGTCTCCGACAGCCTGCTCCTGGCGGTCACCTCTTTGCGGGACCTGAACTCCTCGCGCCCCGAGTCGCTGTGGGTCCAGTCCGGGGCGGTGCGGCACTACGGGCGGCTCAGCGGCGTGGACACGCTGGCCGGCGCCTGGCTCGTCCGTGCCTGGGTGCGGCTCCAGGGGCTTGGCGCGGGTGCATGGACGGTCGGACTCACCGACTCGATGGGAGTTTCCGGCTCACTTGAAGGCGCCCTGGATCTGGGGCTTGCCGAGTTCTCGGCCACCGACGGGCGCTCTATCCGGACCCTGGCGCGCGGTCAGTTCGTGGACGATTCGCTCCGCGTGACCAATCCGGGGCTCTGCCCGGTGACGGTGCGCGCGGAGGCTTCGCTCGCCTGGATGAGCATCCTTCCGGAAAGCCTGGACGTGGCCCCGGGCGCGACCCTGAGCTTCCGCCTGCGCGTCTCCGCCGCCGGGATGCCCCGGGGTGCCTACGGCGGAGTGGTCCGGGTCTCGCCCACCTCCGGCCCGGCCGCGCCGGTCTCCGTTCCCGAATCCCTGTTCGTCCAGGCGCCCGCGCTGGCCTGGAGCCCCGCCTCGGTTCACGGCCGCGCGCTGGCCGGAAGGCCGGGCGAGCCGGTGGCGGTCACCCTGTCCAACGTGGGAGAACTGGCCCTGCACTTCACCGCCGACTCCGGGACCCCATGGAGCGCCTGGTCACGGGCGGGCGGATCCATCCTGCCCGGTCAATCGGTGCGCGACACGGTTCGATTCAGCGCGGCCGGCCTGCTGCCGGGCCGCTACACCGCGCATCTCGCGCTCGGCACCGACGACTCCGCGCATGCATCGGTCCTGCTGGCCGACACGCTGGACGTATCGCCACTCCCCGATACCACGTCCGGGCTCGGATTTGATTCGCTCGAAGTGCACCTGTCGATCGCGGGTTCCGGCGGAGGTCCCTGGCCGCTCTCGCTGCACAACCGCGGCGGTTCGCCCGAGACCTGGTCGCTCGTCCGCCACGCGGACTGGATTCGGGTGCAGCCTTCGGGTGGAACTCTCCCGGCAGGCGGAGCGGCAGGGATCCAGTTGAGCTTCGACTTCACCGGCCTGGGATCGGGCGCTTACCGGGACACCCTGACCCTGGCATGGGGCGCCGACTCCAGCCTCTGGGTCCGGCTGCCGGTCCACATCGAGTTCACCGCGGACGATGCGAGCCCGCTCATCTGCCCGGCAGGCCTGTCTGCTTCCTGGGTGAACCCCGCGGCGGAGCTTACCTGGAACCCGTCGGCCGACCTGAGGGTCCAGCGCTACCACATCTATCGCCGCCAGAGCCCCGGGGCATACCAGGCGCTCGGGTTCGTGTCGGCGGATTCCTTCCGCTTCCGGGATGCGACCGCGGACACCTCCGCGAGCTACACCTACCGGCTCAACCCGGTGGATTCGCGCGGCGCCGAAAATGAAGGTTGCTCGGAAGTCCGGCTGGATTCCAGGGCTGCAGGAGCTTCCGGGCTGGCCGCCGGCGTGCTCGCGTATCCGAACCCGTTCGCGGGCCACCTCAAGGTGCGCGTGGACGTGCCCGCTTCGGTGGGTGCGCTCGCCCGGGTCAAGGTCACCATCTACGACGCGGGCCAGCGACCCGTCCGCATCCTGCTCAACGAGACGCGCTCGCCGGGACGTCACGTCATCGAGTGGGATTCGCGCAATGGGGAGGGCCTTCCGGTCGTTGCCGGCCTCTACCGCGTGGCTCTCGAGATCAACGGCCAGCGCGTGGGCGCACAGTGGCTGGCCCGGAGGTGGACACCGTGATGAAATCACTTCGCCGGATCGCCGCGGCCGCCGTGTTGTGCCTCCCGGCAGCGCCGGCCCTGGCCCAGGGGGGCGGGGGAGTGAGCTCGCTGCCCTTCTTCCTTCAGCCGATGGACCCGGGCCGGGCGGCCCTGGGCGGCGCCTACTCGGCGCGTTCGGGTGACGCCGCTTCGATCTTCGTCAATCCGGCGAGTGGCTGGAACGCGCGCTCCGAGATGTTCCTGGCGCACACCGAATTCGAGGAAGGGCTTCGCGTGGAGGCCGTGGCGCTTTCCGTCCCGGCCGATTTCGGGGGAAGTTTCAGCTTCGGCGCGGGCTACGCGCACCTCGGCACGCTCCAGGGCCTGGACGAGAGCGGCAACGCCGCCGGCGCCGACGTGGCATTCGGCGCAACCGTCGTCAAGGTGGGCTATGGCCGCCCTGCCGGGGAGCGGTTTGCCTGGGGGGTGGGGGCGGAATATCTCAACCAGGCCATCGCCGGCGTTTCCGCCTCGGCGTTTGCCGCCAGCCTGGGAGCGCTCTATCGGGGTGAAAAACTTGATATTTCGGCCGCCGCCGACCACCTGGGCTCGCGCTTCCACGCCGAGGGCGCCAGCCAGGAGCTTCCCGCCAGCATGCGCGCGGGGCTTCGGTTGCACGCCATCAGGAACTTTGAAGTTCTGGGCGAGATCAGCCGCTCGGGCTCCGATCCGTCGGTCGCCGCCGGCGGCCTGGAATGGCGCCCGGCGCCGCTCCTGGCCCTGCGCGCCGGCTATCACCGTGAAATCTCGGGCGCCGATCCCCGCTCGGGAATCTGCGCCGGGCTGGGGGTGGGCCTTGGGGCCTGGACCGCCGATTACGGCCTGTCCCAGGAACCGGGGCTGCGCCCGGTCCACCGGTTCGGGCTCCGGCTCGCCCTGGACCACCTCCGGGAAACGCCCTAGGAACCCGCGCCCAGGGCCGCTCTCCCGGGCCCAACCGCTTTGCCGGCCGGCGCAGCCCCACCGGGTCGAATGGGTCTTTCAAAGACCCATTC
>JANXVU010000001.1 GCA_025351485.1 Candidatus Eiseniibacteriota bacterium
GCGTGCAGGAGCTGCTGGGGCACGCGTCCATCACCACGACGGAGATCTACACGCACACCGACAGGGCCTACCTGGCGGAACAGTACAAGCTGTTTCATCCGCGAGCGTAGGACCGGCCTGTTCGGCACAGGGGGAAATCACATGAAGAATTGGGCAGGGGGGTTCTTTGCGCTCGTCGCGGCCCTCGGAGTTCTCCTGGTGGCCGCGGCCCCTGCGCGGGCCACGCGTATCCGTCCCGGCACGCCCAGTTTCGGCGCCACTTTCGACTACGCGACGCTTGGCGGGAGCACTTACATGGCCAAGGCCTTCGACCACGGGATCGGAGGGGCGGTCCAGATCCGCTACCGCATGCGGGGCGGCTGGATGGCCGGGGTGGTGTTCGGCGAACAGACATTCCAGGCGCGCCCCGCGGCGGATACCCTGGACCGCATGCGCGTGGTTACCGCTGGAATCGAACTGGGACGTTACTTCGGGCCCCATGAAAGCCCGGTGTTCGTGATCTTCGGCGCCGGGGTGTGGAGCCCGACCGCGTTTCCGGCCGGCTCCGTGGCCGCGGACCGCGACCAGGAAGCCTACGAAGCGAACAAGAAGGACCTGATCTACCTTTCCGCATCCGTGGGCACCGAGATCTTCTTTCGCCGCACCGTCGCACTGAACCTCTTCGCCAAGGGGATGATCCACCGATCGCAGGAGTTGGGTTATCCCTACTACAACGTGGACAGGCTGGACGCGATCGAGGCATCCCCGGCCTCCTTCAACCGCGAGTTTCAGCTTGGCGCGGGGCTCCATTTCTACGTGATGGACTAGGAATCGCGGACCGCGCAAGCCGCTCCTGCCATCCAAGGATTCGTGGACAAGCATCGGTTCCATCCTGGACAGAAGGTGGAGCACCCCTCGTTCGGCACCGGCCTGGTTGTTGACGTCAAGCCGGGGGACCGATTCGACGTGCTCGAGGTGGTGTTCCCCTCCGGGACCCGCCGGCTATCCTCGCTGACCCCGCAGCTGGCTCCGGCCGCCGGGGGAAAGCGGAAGGAGAAGCCTCCCGCGCGCCCGGCCGTCAGGACCTCCGCAATCCTGCCCTCCCGGGTAAAGGCCGCTCCCGAGACCCCGGAGCCCGTCGAGCCGACCGAGCCGGCCCGCATCCGGTACGACGAGTCCGCGTCCGGCATCCTGGCGCGCCTCCAGAAGGGCGATTTCGGCCCTCCGGAGATCTTCCGGCTGCGCCTGCGGGCCGAGGAGCTGGTGCGCGAGCAGGGATTCCAGCGCCTGATCTCCCTGGTGGAGTTGCGGGACGTCGAGAAATTCCCGCACCAGGAATCGGTGTGCCTTCGCACGCTCCGGGAATTGCGCGGCCGCGCCATCCTGGCCGACGAGGTGGGGCTCGGAAAGACTATCGAAGCCGGGATCATCATGAAGGAATACCTCATGCGGGGCCTGGTGCGCCGGGTCTTGATCCTCGCGCCGGCGTCCCTGTGCCTGCAGTGGCAGGAGGAGATGTCCCGCAAGTTCGGCCTGGCTTTCGCCATCCAGGCCACCGGCCGGGAATGGAGCGAGGAGCCGCTGCTGATCTCTTCCCTCGAGCGGGCCAAGATGCCCGCGCGCCGCTCCGCGGTCATGGAGAGCCGCTACGACCTGGTGGTGGTGGACGAGGCCCACCGGCTGCGCAACCAGCGCACGCTGAACCGCCAGCTGGTCGCCGAGCTGGCGCCCCGGCACCTGCTGCTCCTCACCGCCACGCCGGTGCAGAACGACCTGCGCGAGCTCTACAACCTGGTGAGCCTGGTGCGGCCCGGGGCCCTGGGCACCTGGACCGCCTTCAAACGCGAGTTCATCACCCGCGGGGACCCTCGGGTGCCCGCCAACCCCGAAAAGCTGCGGCAGCTGCTGCGAAGCGTCATGCTGCGCTCGACCCGCGTGAGTGCGGGGCTGCAGTGGTCCAAGCGCCACGTCGAGGTCCGCTCGGTCAAGCTGAGTCAGCCCGAACGCGATCTCTACGACGGCGTGAGCGACTTCGCCTATCGCTACCTTGCGCGCAGCGGCGGCGAGCGCGCCGAGCACCTGTCGCTGCTGGTGCTGGAAAAGGAAATGGGCAGCAGCGTGCAGGCCGCGATGCGAACCCTCAAGGCCCTGACCCGGCGCGCGCGCACCGAGACCGAGAACCAGGAGCTGACCCGGCTGCAGGAGATGGCCGCCGTGGTGGGCACGCAGGCCAAGATGGGCGCGCTGGACGAAATCCTGGCCGTGGACCCCTCGCAAGTGGTCATCTTCACCCAGTTCATGGCCACCCTGGAGTACCTGAAAGCCGAGCTCAAGAAGCGGGGCATCCCGGTGGAGGTCTTCCATGGCGGGCTGACTGAAACCGCCAAGGAAAAGGCCATCGCCCGCTTCCGCGACCGGGCCCGGGTGCTGATCTCCACCGAGGCGGGCGGCGAGGGGCGTAATCTTCAATTCTGCCATGTGCTGGTGAACTACGACCTGCCCTGGAACCCCATGCGGGTCGAGCAGCGCATCGGGCGAGTTCACCGGCTGGGGCAAAAGCACGACGTCATGGTCTACAACCTGGCCGCCGAGGACACCATCGAGGCCTACGTCCTGGAGACCCTTTACCGCAAGATCCGGCTGTTCGAGCTGGTCGTGGGCGAAATGGAAAACATCCTGAGCCAATTGCAAGAAGGGACTTCCTTCGAAGACCGGATCTTCCGTGCATGGAACAGCAGCAACCGGCGCGAGGTGCGGCGACGCAAGTTCGAGCAACTCGCGGACGAAATCCTGGCCGCGCAAAAGAACTACGAACAGATAAGGGAACTGGATGCGAGCATCCTCGACGAAAACTGAGAGCGACGCCGCGCGCTCGGCTTCCAGCCGCGGCAGCAGGCAACTCACCGACTGGGTGCTGGACTGCCTGCGCGAACACGGTTCCACGGTGGAGCCGCTGCCCGAGGGCGGCTGGCGAGTGGAGGTGGGCGCGGCGCTGGTGCCCGTGCTGGGCCGGCGCTCGCTGGAACTCGGGCCGGCGCGCGAGGCCGCCGGCATTGCCGGCCGCGAACCGCTGGCATGGGAAAGCGATGCGGTGCAGAGCCTGCTGGGATTCGTGCGCGACCAGGGCCAGACGGCCGAGCTGTGGATGCGCGGCGTGGAGCCGGAGGAAGGACTTCGCATCATCCAGGCCCGGCTCGAGGTGGAGGGAGTGAAACCGCGCCTGGCGGCCCTTTCTCCGAAGCCAAAAGCCATGCTCGCGTTCAACTTCAAGGTGAGGTGGCAGGGGAGCGAAGGGCGCGAGGAACTCCGCTCTTTCCGGTTTGATCCCCAGGGTGGGGTGGCCGGCGAAATGCCTCCCACCGACCAGCACGATTTTGACGCCGCCCCGGCGCGCAGCCCTGCCGGGCGCGCAGCCCTGCCGGTGCGCGAAGGTTTCGAGGCGGCCCGGGCCGCGCTCGAAGGGTCCCTCGGCGAAAAACTGCAGCAACGCCAGCGGCGCGCGCGGGCCGACCACCGGGAGGAAGAGTCCCGGCTCAACGCCTACTATTCCCAACTGCTCAAGGACGAAAAGCAAGGTTCACCCCGGCGCGGTGAGCGCCGCTCCCTGGAGCGCGTGGAGCAGCTCAAGCGCGAATGGCGCCAGAAGCTGGAGGCGCTCTCCGGGGCCGTGGAAGAGGCCCGCTACGGCCTGGTGAGCGCGGCGGTGCTGTGGGTGCCGTGGCTCGAGGTAGAGATCACCGTGCCAAGCCGGCCAAAGATCGTCCGCAAGACCGAGGTCAACCTGAGCCTCAAGCGGTGGGAGGGGCTGGCGTGCGACGGGTGCGGCAAGCTCCACACCAGCTTCCGCGTGGAGGGAGGCCGGCTCATCGGCCGACAGGGGTAAACCCAACCCCGGAACGGCCGACCGGGCCCGGCTCGGGCCGGATCGCGGCTGCCTTGACATTGCGGGGTCCCACGGCTAATATTCCAAGTTGATTTACTTATGGGAGCGCCTGTCCGGGACGCTCTTTGCCAACGCACTTTCAAGCGGGAACCATGACGACCAAGCGACTGACAAAGCGTGAGTTACGGGAAGACCCGGCCCTCGAGGCCTACCACAACACCAGCGAGTGGATCCGCAATCCCGAGAACTCCGGGACGCTCCGAAACATCCTGATCGGCGCGGGCGCCGTGGTGGTGATCGTGGTGGGCCTGGTGCTCATGCGCGCCAACGCCGCGCGTGACGAAGAGGTGGCCTCCGAAGCGCTGCTCAAGGCCGAGATTGCGCTCAACAACGGTGACCGCACGGCCGCCATGGCCGGCTTCACCGAGATCCAGAACAAGTACGCCGGCTCGGCCAGCGCCATGCGCTCCATTCGCGACATGGCCGACGCCAAGTTCCTGGCCGGAGACGTGGCGGGAGCCCAGGCGGGTTATGAAAAATTCCTGGGCCGAGCCCGCAAGGGCACCATGGATGAGCGCGCCGGATTGATCGGGCTCGCCACATGCTACGAACAGCTCAAGCAATTCCCGAAGGCGGCCGAGACCTTTGAGAAGGCCGCGGCCGTCCCTGGCACCAGCGAGTTCCAGGCCATGGGGCTGTGGGCCGCGGGTCGTTGCTGGAATGAATCGGCTCAGTACGACAAGGCCGCCGGCGCCTACCGGCGCATCGTCACCGAGCTGCCGCTTTCGCGCTACAATGGCGTGGCCAAGCAGGAGCTCGCCGAGGCCGAGGCTCGCCTCGGGCACTGATCCGGATTCCCGGTCAGTCGTGGAACCACTTTGCCGGCGGGCCTCATCCGGGCCCGCCGGCTTCTTCTTGAAAGGCGCTTCGTGAGACCGGTCCGCCTGGCCATGCTCTGGCACATGCACCAGCCGCACTACGAGGACGCGGCGAGCGGGGAGTTCGCGCTGCCGTGGGTGCGCCTGCACTCGGCCAAGGACTACGTGGACATGGTGGAGCGGGTGGCCGAACATCCGGGCCTGAAGCTGACCTTCAACGTGGTGCCGAGCTTTCTGGAACAGCTGGACGGTTACGCCGCCGGAAGGCAGGACGCCTTCCAACGGCTGGCCCTCCAGCCCGCCGAGACCCTCGATGCCGGCGCGCGCGCGTTCTACTTCCGCCACTTCCTCGCCCTGCATCCGAACATGGGGGCACGTCGCTGGACGCGATACGCCGAGCTCCAGGCCCACCTGCCGCCGCGGTGGAAGGATCTTCCGGCATCCGAGCTCGAATCCCTTTACTCGGCCCAGGAACTGCGTGATATCGCGACCCTCTTTCACCTGGGCTGGCTGGACGAGCGCCACTGGGAGCCCTGCGGGGTGGCCGAACTGGCACGGCGGGGAAGAAACTTTACCGAAGAGGAAAAGTCCCGCGTACTGGACACGCACCTTTCGGTCATGGCCCGCGCCCCGGAGGCCTACCGCACCGCCCGCGATTCCGGCCAGGTTGAGCTGACCTGTTCTCCCTTCTACCACCCGATCCTGCCGCTACTGCTGGATCCGCGTTCGGCCTGGGAGGCGCTTCCGGAACTGCCGCTGCCCGAGCGATGGTGGCACTTTCCCGAGGACGCCCGGCGTCAGGTCCGGGATGCGCTTTCCGACATGGAGCGCCGCTTCGGCGTCCGCCCCGCGGGAATGTGGCCATCCGAGGGCAGCGTCAGCCAGGCGACGGCGGCCCTGCTGGCGGAAGAGGGAGTCCGCTGGACCGCCTCCGACGAAGGCGTCCTGGCCCGCTCGCTGGGATTGGTGCCGGGGCACGACCGCACCGTGCGGGGCGCCCTGTACCAGCCGTGGCGCGTCCACGCGGACGGCCGGCACATCGATCTGTTCTTCCGCGACCAGGAGATATCCGACCGCATCGGGTTCGCCTACCAGGGCATGAGCGTGGAGGACGCGGTTGCCGATTTCATCGGGCGCCTCCGCCATGTCGGGGAAACCTGGAAGGGCCCGCACGATCCCGTCGTGACCGTGGCGCTGGACGGGGAGAATTGCTGGGAGGGATACGAGAAGGACGGCGACACGTTCCTGCGCGCCCTCTATGGCGCGCTGACGGGCACGCCGTGGCTTCGCACCGTGACCTTCTCGGAAGTCATGGAGGAGTTTCCCGATCCGCCGCCGCTCGAACGATTGTTCGCCGGCTCCTGGATCCACCAGGAATTCCGGATCTGGATCGGCCATCCCGAGGACAATGCCGCATGGGAGCGGCTGCTGGAGGCGCGCGAGGCGTGGGAGGCGGCGCGGTCCCGGACCGGCGTGGACTCTTCCGCCCTGGACGCCGCCTGGCGCCACCTGGCCGCGGCCGAGGGGAGCGACTGGTTCTGGTGGTACGGGGACGAGCACTATTCCCCCGACGCCGACATCTTTGACCGGTTGTTCCGCGGGCGTCTCTCCGCGGTCCACCGGTTGCTCGGCGAAGAGCCGCCCGATGCCCTTCGCCATCCCATCAAGCCCGTCGGCGCCCCGGCAAGGCCGTGGCTGGAGCCGCTGGGAATCCTGCGCCCGCAATTGGACGGGCAGGTGAGCCATTTCTACGAGTGGCGGCTGGCCGGTTCACTGAAACCCGGCGCCACCGGCGGCGCCATGCACGCGGGACGCGCCGTGGTGAAGGAATTGTTCTTCGGTTTCGGCGAAGACCATGGGTACGTGCGGGTGGACTGGGACCGCCCGGCCGCCGAACTGGCCGAGGCCGGGCTTGAAGCCGCCGTTGAAATCTGGGAACCTGTGCGCGTCCGGCTCTGGCTTCCCGGCATGGAACCCGGCACCGAAGGTCCGCTGGAAGTTGAGCGGTGGGGGGAAGGCAGCTGGAGGGTGGAGGGATCCATGGGGATCGCCGTCACCCGCGCAATCACCGAGATCGCGATTCCGCTCGCGGACCTGTCCCTTTCGCCCGGCGATCCGCTGGTCTTTTCGCTTCGGCTCCTTCACAGGGACGGGCGTGAGGAAGTGATCCCGTCCGGCGATCCAATCCGGCTGACGATTCCGGAAGCCCACTTCGAAGACACCCAGTGGTCCGCCCAGTAACCTCCCCGGCGCTGCCGGCCATCCCGAAAGGAATCGGTCCCGATGCAAGTCCCGTATATTCAGATGCCACGCAGCCTGTTTCTTCACGATAAATTCTGGCTGCTCCGCCGGCTGGCGACATTTCTCAAATTCGTCGCCTGGTTCCTGCTCGGAGTCGGGCTGCTGGTGGCCTTCTGGCTGATCGCCACGCTGGTGGTGCAGCGCGACCTGACCACGTTCGTGAAGAACTTCGTGACCGGCGTGGTCCCGATCGCGGTCGCGTTCGTCTACCTGCTCTTCACCAGCGAATGGATCCAGGTGATGCTGGACATCGAGGAAAACACCCGGCACACCACCGTGGTGATGCGCGAGCTCATCACCCGCATGTACCCGGACCAGCCGGCCCCGACGGTGAACCCGCTGGCCAGGGCAGCCGCGCCCACGCCGGCACCCTCGGCGCCCACGGCGGCCGATTCACGCCACGTGCCTGGTTCGGGGTCGGGATTGGCGGACTGAGACGGTCGGCGCGGGCGGGAATCCTCTCTAGCTCGCCCGGACCGCATCGCACATCAGCGCCAGGATGTTGTCCTCCGAGTCCTTGAACTCCGCCAGCCACAGGTCGTGGGTCGGCATGCGCGCCACCAGGGCGGGCTCTCCTACGAATGTCACGCCGCGCGATTGGAGTGCGGACGAGGCCTGCCGGATGTCCGGTACCTTGAAGTACAGGATCGAAGAGGCGTGGTCCAGCCCGGCGTTCTCCGGCAGGCCCAGGAGCAGGCGGACGCCGCCGGCATCGAAGAAAGCCATGCGGGGGACTTCGAACAGGAAAGGGATCCCGAGCGAGTCCCGGTAGAAGGCCCCCGCGCGGGGGAGATCCCGCACGGGGATGGAGATCTGCCCGATCTGCGAAAGTCCGAAAGGTGGCGGGGTCTGGGCACTCAAGGGCGGCGCTCTCCGTCGTGGAAGGAATCCAAGGTTTCGGCCGCAACTGGCGCCGAAACCCACTTGCTTAGTTAGCCTAACTAAAGTATGCTTCGCGCATGGCTCCCCGCACAATAAGAAAGAAGCCGGCTTCGGCTGCCGGCCCCCGCCGCCCAGCGCCCCGCCCGGACCCGGACGAATCCGCCCGGACCCAGGCCGTGGCCGACCGGCTGCACACCCTGGCGATCCATCTGCTCCGCTGGCTCCGCAAGGAGGATGAAGCCCTGGGGCTCTCGGGCTCCCGGCTATCCGCCCTCTCGGTTGTGGTCTTCGCCGGGCCGGTTTCCCTGGGAGACCTGGCTGCGGCCGAGCAGGTCCGGCCTCCGAGCATGACCCCGGTCGTCCTGGCCCTGGAGCAGGCCGGGCTGGTGAAGCGGCGCGCCCACCCGGCGGACCGGCGAACCGTCCTGGTCGAGGCCACTGCCAAGGGCCGGGAGCAGCTCACGCGCGGCCGCCGGCTCCGCGTCGGCCAGCTGGCGAACCTGCTGGAAGGTTTTCCGGCCCGGGAACTGGATGAGCTGGAGCGCACTGTAGACATGCTGCGACAGAAGCTTGAAGACGATCGATCCGGATAGTCGGCGCACGAATCCGATGGATGGCAGGCGCGCCGGACACCGGACCGCCGCCTGGACAGCTCGGGACCAAAGAACAGGCCCGTCCGGCAATGCCGGCGGGCCTGTTTCCTGCCAAAGCAGAAATGTCGTATAAGATATATTATGTCAACATACAGCGAAGAATGTCCTCAGCCTTCTCCTCGATCTCCCTGACCCGGGCGTCCCGCCTTCCATCGCAGCGCCTCAATGCGTGCCGGGGTTCTGCCCGCCCGACCTGCGAAGCTCAAGGAGCCGCCGGGAGATCACTTCGCTCATCTCGCGGGTCCGATCGTCCACGGATCCGTTGCCCGCAATTACGGCCTGTTGCTGGTTATTCCCCGACTGGGGAATCTCGGCCGTGCCCTCAACGTGGGAAGTCGATCCGCTGGCGGTATTGGTCACCGTGGCGCCTCCGGTCGTGGGCTGGGCCCGCTTGCTGTCCGCGCCCTCGTGGCGCGCGTCGGGCAGCACCATCCGTCGCTCCTCGGTCCCGGTGTATCGAAAGACAACCCCCGGCCGCGGAACCGCCGCCCACACCTCCACCGCCGGCCCCCGGTCGGTCATGTAGCCGTAGAGGAATCCATCCACGTGAAGCCGCCTGCACAGAAGTTGTGCCGTGGAGCTGTCCAGTGCGATGCCCCTGGAGGCACGCGCGGTCAGCGAATCGAATGCGCTCCGGAACCTCGGCAACCCAAGGAAGATGTCCTCGGTCTCGCGGGTCATCAGCAGGTCAAATACCGAGTCCTCCATGACCGTCGCCTCCAGCGCCCCCTGGAGCGCCGGGAGTTGCGGGCACGCCCGGATGCACCGGAACGGCAGCACGGCCACTTTCATCGGCAATACGCCTCCGCCTTCGTCGTGCGCCTGCGAAGCCGTGGGCAGCAGGGTCGCTGCGAGGACCGCCATCAAGCTCAACCACTTTCTCATCTACACCCTCTAACTTCCTGGCAAACAGTTTGTTCATAGTGTATGGAGCGTGGTCAGTGTCCTACGCGACTGATGCGTATGCTGGAGCTGATGGCCTGCAGGAGCATCTGGGCGGCCCCGCTTCCCAGGACGGCCTCGCCCCGCTGCCATTGCCCCGCGTCATTGCGGCGCAACGGGAAGTCCGAATAGATCGTCCCCAGGTTGGAGCTGGCCTGGATGGCCACCGAACTCCGCACCGGCACCTGCAGGGTGAGACTTCCGTACCGGGCGGTAGCCTCGTAGCGCTGGGCGCTCCCGGCTTCCGGAAGGCGCAGCACGATCGGGGTCGATTCTCCCACGACCCGCACATTTCCGCCCGGAAATTCCACGTTCACCGAACCGAAGCGGGCCTGGATGTCCTGGCCCTGGGCCACGAACGAGGTTCCGAGCGTGGTGCTGGTGCACTGGGCCGTGAGCGGCCCCGCGAGCTGGTTCACCCGGGCCTGCCCGAACTGGGTGATCAGGTTGAGCACTCCGGTCAATCCCTCCACCAGCACCGAAGCGCTCTGGGAATTGACGGCGAAGTCCCCGCTGGCACCCTGCAGCGTGATGCTGCCAAACCGTCCGGTGAGCTGGCCCCCGCCGCGCACGGACTTGACCGAAATGTCGCTGTTCTGGCCGTCCACCGAGATGAGGCCGTCCACATCCCGCACCGTCAGCGCCCCGGACTGGTTCTCGAGCGCCAGTGGGCCCCGAACCCCTTCCACCTTCAGGTCACCGGTCCGGGCTGCCAGGTGTGCCGGGCCCGCCAGCTGCGAGGCAGTCATGTCTCCAAAATTCACGCTGGCGTCCACGCGCCCCCGAAGCCCCTGCAACGTCACATCGCCGTAGGAATTCTGGATGGTGACCTCGATGTCGGGAGGCACCTCGACTGAAAGGTCCACGCGGATCGCCTGGTCGTTCCGGCCCTTGAGGCTCGGGATCCGTGCCGCCAGGGTCAGGGTAGTTCCGGACGTGCTTTCCACCCGCACGGAATCGGCCAGCGCCGTGGCCTCGGCATCCGACATGGTTCCCTGGACCAGGACGGCCCCGCGGAGCCGGACCTGTCCGACGGCCCCCGAGTCCACCCGCACGTCCCCAAAGCGGTGGATCAGCGCCAGGCGCTCGGTCGAGGCCGGGACGGGGATGATCTGCTCGAAGGTCCGCTCCTTGGCGCTGGGAAGCGGCGCCACGTGCACCCATTCGTGCAGGCCCACCCTGGCCGGCGCCGGCGGATTCTCCCGGCCCTGGCCCAACCGCTGCAAACCCTGGTCTGCCCTCTCCAGCACCTGGGCGAGGCGCGAAGCCAGGGAGTCCGGATTCAGCCCGGTCAAGTCGGGCAGCTGGCTGCCAGGCAGAGCCGCCACCTGGCCTTCCAGCCGGGAGAGCTGCTCTTCATCCTTGTTCATCTCGATCTGGGCCTGCAGGAGCTTCCGAACGCGAATCTGGGAATTCAGCGTGGTGTCGGACTCGATGTCCTCCAGGGAAAGACGCAAAGTATGGAGCCGAAGTTTCATAATCGCGATCCGGCTCTCGATCGCCTGGGGGTCCATCGCGGGTGGTGTCGCCTTGGGCGCGGGGGCCACCGGCACGGCGATGGGCCGGGGCTTCTTTCCTTCGGCGGCCTGGGCCACGCTCGCCAGCAAGGCCAGCATCAGCAGGACGGGGAGCACGCCCCCGCGGAGATGGCTCGATCCGGGAGTGCTCACGCCGACGCGCCTCCCGAGCCGGACTGAAGAATCTTGGAAGACCGCCCCTTCCCCGCCCCACGCACCCCCTGGGAGTTGTAGATGGAGCGCAGGTACTCGACCTTGGCCATGTAGGCCTGCCAGGCGGCTGCCTGGACCCGCTCGTTGCCCGGGTTCAGCGCCAGGCTCTTTTGGGTCTCGAAGATGTTCGAGTCCAGTTCCTCGAGGTGCGCGCGGATCGCCGCGGTCAGCGCGGGATCAGGATCCGGGCCCAGGTCGGGCACGAGCGAGTGATCGGGAGCGTTCGGTTCCAGCGAGGCCAGGAGGGTGCTGGAGCCCGGGCGCGCTGCTGCGGGGACAGATTCCGGCCCGGCAGAAGCCTTCACGTGGGTGCGGGCGTCCCCGGGCCGCGAGAACGGACCGATCGGAAGCGAAGCAAAGATCTGTTCGGCCAGGTTCTTCGGAGTCACGCTTGCGGGCGCCGGGGACACCGAAGTGCTCCTGGAGGCCAGGGGCGGCGAAGCGGCGGGGTGAGGGCCCTGCTGGCGGGAGACCGTGGCGAACACCACCGCCAGGGCCGCGGCGGCCGCGAGAGCGGCGCCCCAGCGGGCCACGGGGATCCGGCGACGGGTCTTGCGGTCCAGTTCGGCGCTGATCCGCGCCCAAACGAACGGAGAAGGATCGGATGCCGGCAATACGGAAATAGCGTCCCGCAACGCGGCAAACTCGGCGGCCTTGTGGCGGCACGGGCGGCAATCTTCCAGGTGGGCCGCGAGCGCGGCCGCTTCGGCATCCTCCAGGTCGCCGTCCAGCGAGGCCGAGATCTGCCAGTCTTCAAAGGGATGAAAGTCCGGCGTGTCCAGGGAGTCCAGCCGCGAGGCGATCATGGGCCACAGGTCGCGCGAGGGTTCGGGATCGGGAAGCTGCATGAGCTCGGAGGGAATTCTGGCCAGTTCCTGTTGCCGGAGCCGGCACTGCAGGCACGACTCCAGGTGGGCGGCGACCTGGGCGGCAACGGCGGGTTCTAGATCGCCCCCGGCGTGCGCCGAGAGCTGCCAGTCTTCGAAGGGGTGAAGGGCGCTCATGGCTTTCCTGTTTCCTCGCGGTGTCGGCGCTCGGCCGCCAGGGCCGGCTCCAGAAACTCGCGCATCCGAGCGCGCGCTTTGTGCAACTGGGACTTGGACGTGCCGACGGAGATGCCGAGCAGGTTCGCGATCTCCTCGTGCTCCAGTCCCTCGATGTCGTGCAGCACCAGGCTGGTCCGGTATCCCGGGGGCAGGCGCTTCATCGCCTGTTCCAACGCGGGCCCGAAAGGCGATCCCGGCGGAACGGCCCGCTCGATGGTTTCCATCAGCAGCGGATTCTCGTCCAGGCTCACGCCGGTCTTCTTTCGCATCAGGCTCAGGCAGGCGTTCACCGTGAGCCGGTAGAACCAGGTGGAGATCTTGGAGTCGCCCCGGAACTGGGCTCCGCGTTCAAAGGCGCGGATGAACACGTCCTGGGCCACATCCTCGGCGGCCATCGAGTCGCCCAGGATCCGCAGGGCCACCAGGTAGACCTTCCGCTGGTTGAGCCGGTAGATGGCCTCCTGGGCACGGCGATCCCCCGACCGCAAGCCTTCGGCCAGTTCCCGTTCGGATGGATCCGCGTTGAACTCTTCCAACCAGCCTCTCCATCCGCTTCCCAGGGCGCTCATGCCATAGGACGCCCATGCGGCACTTGGGGTTGCACGCGCGGGGCCCGGAACCCGGCGCCAGGCTATCCGTGGATGCAGAATATTCTAAGTTATTATTCTAAAATATGTTACGAGGCGACAATATTCAGCAGCTTGCCCTGGATGTAGACCGCCTTCTTCACGGTCTTCCCTTCCAGCCATGGCCGGCAGCGATCGTCCGCCAGCGCCAGGGCCCGGATGTCCTCCTCGGAGGCCCCGGTGCGGGCCGGCATCCGCGCCCGGACCTTGCCGTTGATCTGCACCACCAGTTCGAAGGTCGCACGGACCAGTGCGCGCGGGTCGGCCGCGGGCCATGCAGAATGGAATACGGACTGCGAGTGGCCAAGTTTCTCCCACAATTCCTCGGCCACGTGCGGGGCCATGGGCGCCAGCAGCTGCGTGAACCTCTCGGCGACATGGCGGCCCAGGGCGGAGCTGGCGGGCCGCTCGGACGGCGGAAGGGCCCACCATGCATAGGCGGAATTCATGAACTCCATCAGCGAGCTCACGCACGTGTTCGGATGGAAGCGGGCGATGTCCTCCCCCACCCTTTCGATGGCCCGGTGCAGCGCCGTGTGCAGCTCGCGGTCGGCGGCCGAGAGCGCGGCCGGATCAATAGCTTCATCCCGCGCGGCCATGGCCGGCAGGACGTCGCGGAACCAGCGCCAGACCCGGCACAGGAAGCGATAGGAGCCTTCCACTCCGCGGTCCGACCATTCGGCGTCGCGCTCCGGCGGCCCGATGAACATGGTGTACAGCCGGCACGTGTCAGCCCCGTAGCGGGCGATCAGCGCGTCGGGGGCGACCACGTTCTTCTTGCTCTTGGACATCTTGTTCCCGCCGCGCGTGATCATCCCCTGGTTGAACAGCTGCCGGAACGGCTCGCGAAAGTCCACCAGCTTCATGTCGTTCAGCACCTTGGTGATGAATCGCGCGTACAGCAAATGCAGGATGGCGTGCTCCACGCCGCCGATGTACTGATCCACCGGAAGCCAGCGGTTCACCAGCTCCGTGTCGAAGGCCTTGTCGGAGGCCTTGGGCGTCAGGAAGCGCAGGTAGTACCAGCTGGAATCCACGAAGGTGTCGAGCGTGTCGGTCTCTCTCCGGCCCGGGCCGCCGCACTTCGGACATTTTACGTCCAGGAATGCCGGGCTGGACGCCAGCGGGCTGGCGCCCTTGCCGGTGAAGGGCACATCCTCCGGCAACAGCACCGGCAGGTCGGACTCCGGCACGGCATAGATGCCATCCTTGCCGTCGCACTTCGTTTCGCAGTAGATGATCGGTATGGGCGGGCCCCAATAGCGCTGCCGCGAGACCAGCCAGTCGCGCAGGCGGTACTGGATCTTGCGACGGCCCTTGCCGGTAGATTCCAGCAGGTCGGCCACCTTCTCCCAGCCTTCCCGCCAGTCCAGCCCGTCGAATCGCGCGGAGTTCATCATCCGGCCGTCGGCCTCCCAGGCGGCGTCCGCGGGCATGCCCCCCCCGGCCTCGATCACCTGGCGAATCACCAGGCCGTACTTACGGGCGAACTCGTAGTCGCGCTGGTCGTGCGCGGGCACGGCCATGATCGCCCCGGTTCCGTAACCCATCAGCACATAGTTCCCGATCCACAGCGGCATGGCTTCGCCGTTCACCGGGTTCACAACGGTGTAGCCGGTGTCCACGCCCTCTTTTTCGGCGACCACCTGGAAACGATTCTCGCCCTGGGCCACCCTGGCCTTCTTGACGAATTCAAGCATGGCCGGGCCGTTGGGGCTCTCCTTCGCCAGGGTGGCCACCAGCGGATGGCCCGCCGAGATCACGGCGAAGGTGGCCCCGAAGAGCGTGTCGGGACGCGTGGTGAACACGGTCAGGTGGTACGCGGTGCCCTGGATCTGGAAGTCGATCTCCACGCCGCGGCTGCGGCCGATCCAGTTTTCCTGCATGGTGCGGACCTTTTCGGGCCAGCCGTCCAGAAGTTTCAGGTCGTCCAGCAGGTCGTCGGCGTAGCGGGTGATGCGGAAGAACCACTGGTCCAGCTCGCGCAGCTCCACCACCGTGCCGCACCGCTCGCACGTGCCGTCGCCCAGGACCTGCTCGTTGGCCAGCACGGTCCCACACGAGGGGCACCAGTTCACCGGGGCGAATCCCCGATACGCCAGGCCCTGCTCGAACAGCTTCACGAACAGCCACTGCGTCCAGCGGTAATAGCCGGGGTCGCAGGAGGCGATCTCGCGGTCCCAGTCCAGGCCGATGCCCCAGGCGTCGAACTGTCGGCGCATCTTCTTGATGTTGTCGAGCGTCCAGGTCTTGGGATGGATCCCGCGCTCGATGGCCGCGTTCTCGGCCGGCAGGCCGAACGCATCCCAGCCCATCGGCGCCAGCAGCTTGCGGCCGGTCATCATCAGGTGCCGGGCCACCACGTCCCCGAGGATGTAGTTGCGCCCATGGCCCACGTGCAGGTCGCCCGAGGGGTAAGGGAACATATTCAGGATGTAGTATTTCTGGTCCGGCGCGGCGTCCAGGCGCGCCTTGAAGAGGCCGTCCGCGGCCCACCGGTCGCGCCAGCGGCTTTCGATGCCCGTGAACGGATACTCTTCGGCCATCACTTCCTGGGAGTCTTGCGGATTCATCGGTTCTCCACTCGGTCTTGCGTTCAGGCCGGGGAGCCGGCCTTGGAAGTCACGAACTCCTTCACGAACTTCGCCACGTGTTCCAGCGACGCCGCGGGCAATTCCGGATACACGGGGAGCGCCAGGACCTCGCGCGCAGCCGCTTCGGACTCGGCCAGGGTCCAGCTTCGCGAAGGCAGGTTCGCGAAGCACTCCTGCTGGTGCAGGCACAGCGGGTAGTAGACCTCGTGCCCGATGCCCTCGGCCTTGAGCGCAGCGATCAACGCGTCGCGATGCGGGGTGCGGATCACGTACTGGTTGTAGATGTGGCGCATGTGCGGCAGCGCCAGCGGCGTGCCCACCTCCGAGCCCTTGAACAGCTCGTCGTAGCGTGCCGCGTTCTTCTGCCTTCCGGCGGTCCAGGCGTCCAGGTGGCGCAGTTTCACGCGCAGGATTGCGGCCTGCAGCTCGTCCAGCCGGCTGTTGTATCCGACAATCTTGTGGTAGTACTTCGGCTTCGCGCCGTGCGAGCGCAGCAGCCGCACCCGATCGGCCAGCGCCTCGTCCTCCCGGACCACCACCATGCCCCCGTCGCCCATCCCGCCCAGGTTCTTGCTGGGGAAGAAACTGAAGCAGCCGATGGTGCCGATGCTGCCCGCCCGCTTTCCCTTGTACTCGGAGCCGATGCTCTGGGCGGCGTCTTCGATCAGGGCGAGCTTGTGCCGGGCACAGATCTTGAGAAGCTCGTCCGTCTCGGCGCACTGGCCATACAGGTGCACCGCGATCACCGCCCGGGTCTTCGGAGTGATGGCCTTTTCCACCGCCGCGGGGTCCATATTGTAGGTGGCCCGGTCGATGTCCACGAACACCGGCACCGCCCCCACGTTGTGCACCGTGCCGGCGGTGGCGAAGAAGGTGAACGTGGGCAGGATCACTTCGTCCCCCGGCTCCACCCCCACCGCGCGCAGCGCCAGGATCAGCGCGTCCGTGCCGGACGCGCAGCCGATGGCGTGGCGGCATTGGGAATACTCGGCGACTTCGGCCTCGAGCGCCTTGACCTCGGGCCCCAGGATGAACTGCGTCTTGTCCAGGACGCCCTGCACCGCGGCGTTCACTTCGTCCTTGATGGTGGCGTACTGCGCCTTGAGGTCCAGCAGGGGAACGTTCATCTCGATCGTCCTTTCGTCTATTCCGGCCAGCCCTGGTTCTTCAGGAGCTGCTCTTCCTTCACCTTGCGGATCACCCGCGCGGGAACACCCATCACCATGGTCTCATCCGGCACGTCCCGGCTCACCACCGAACCCGCGGCCACCTGGGCGTCCGCGCCGATCACGCGGCCCGGCAGGATTACCGAGCCGGCGCCCACGCGGCCGCCCCTGCGGATGGTGACGCCCTTGAAATGTTTCTTGCGCTCCTCGGTGCGGCCGACGAAGTTGTCGTTGGTGGTAGTCACCTGGGGGGCCACGAACACCCGATCCTCGATCACGCTGTAGGCGGTGATGTAGCACTCCGTCTCCAGCTTCACGTAGCGGCCCACGGTGCACTCGTTCTCCACCACCACGCCGCGGCCCACGATGGTGAACTCCCCGATCGTGACCTTTTCCCGCACGCTGGCCTGGTCGGCCACCAGCACCTTGTTGCCCAGGGTCGCGCCCCGGTACACCGTGGCCATCGCCCCCAGCAGGCACCCGTCGCCGATCACGGTCGGCGGCAAGGCCCCCGTCGGAGGCAGGATGCTGTTGGGCGCTCGCAGCGGCCACTTGCCCAGGATGCACATATCGTCGATGCGAACTCCGTCCCCCACCACGGTGTCCCTCCGGATCACCACGTGGTGGCCGATCTCGCAGTTCTTCCCGATCCGGGCGCCATCCTCGATCACCACGTATTCCCCGAGGGTCGTGCCTTCCCCGACCCGGGCTCCCGCGTGAACCACGCTCGTTCCCATCTACACCTCCTGGAAGGCCGCCAGTTCCACCGGGGCCCCGTTCTTTTTGAGCGAGGTCTGCGCGGCCTCGAGGATCTGGATGCTCACCGCGCCGTGCGCGCCGCCGGTGCGCGGCTCCTGGCGGGTCTCGATGCACTCCAGGAAATGCCGGCACTCCTTTTCCAGCGGCTCGCCCCCGGCAATGCGCGGGATCAGGATGTCGCCGGAGCGGACCGAGAGCGCCTGGTCGAAGGGCACGTGGCCCGCGGCCTGGATCGACTTATCGTGGATGCGGATCTTTTCCGACGGCTCCATGTCGTCGAAGACCGCCATCTTCTTTGATCCAACCAGGGTGATGCGCCGGATCTTGTGGGGATCCAGCCAGCTGACGTGCACGTGAGCCATGCGCCCGCCGGGGAAGCGCATGGTCAGGAACACCACGTCCTCGATCCCCGCTTGCAAGAAGGCCCCGCCGCGCGCGGCCACGTCCACCGGGGTCTCACCGAACAGGTACAGCGCCACGGCGATGTCGTGCGGTGCAAAGCTCCACAGGGCGTTCTCGTCGGTGCGCACCTTGCCCAGGTTCACGCGCTGGGACTGGAAATAGTAAACGTCGCCCAGCTCGCCGGTGTCGATCAGCGACTTGAGCTTCTCCACGCCCGGGTGGTAGATGAGCAGATGCCCGACCATCAGGATCCGCCCTTCCATCCTGGCCGCGCGCACCAGTTTCTCGGCGTCCGCGGGGGACAGGGTCATGGGCTTTTCCACCAGCACGTCCTTGCCCGCGAGCAGGGCCTTTTCGGCTAGCTGCGCATGGCTGGGCGCCGAGGTCGCGATGACCACGCCCTTCAACTCCGGATCCGCCAGGACCTCGTCGATGTTGGCGGTCATCCGGGCCTGTGGGGCGATCGAAGCCGCCCTGGTTCGCCGGGCCTCGTCCAGATCGCACACCCAGGCCAGTTCCACGTCCCCCAGGCGCGCCAGCAGACGCAGCCAGTTGGAGCCCCAGTCTCCGGTGCCCACCAGGGCCAGGCGGGTCTTCGTCATCGTCATTCTCCCGCGCGCCGCAGGCGCGTCAAAGTGAGTTCAAGAGCGCATCTTTCCAGAACCTGGCGGGCCTCGCCCGTCTCTCGCCTCCAGCGCAGCTGCAACATGCTCAGCTCGCGCAGCGCATCGAGGCCGCGTGCGCCACCCCGTCCGGCCCCCTCCGCGGCGCCCCGAACCCATTCGGGCCCGCGGGCGTCCATCTGCCCTCCCAGCGCCCGGAAGCGCTCGGCCGCCGGCCACAGGGCCCGCCAGTCGCCATCCAGGACCAGGGCGCGAAGCTCCGCGGTGACCTCCTCCTCGGTGCGTTCGCGCTCGCGCATGGACTGTTCCGCCTTGAGCCCGCTGAGCGCCCCGAGCACCGCCAGTTCGATGTCCGTCCGCAGCCGCGCCCCATCCCCGGCGGCCCGCTTGTGGCAGGCCTTCCAGAGGGGGTCGTCCAGCTTGACCCCGGCGCTCGCGGCGGCGTCCCTTCCCCAGCGCATGGCGTCGTCCAGCGTGGGCGGCCCCACCGGCACCCGGGCCGCGTGCGCAGGCAGCACGTCTTCCCAGCGGGCCGGGGACTTTCGCGAAGGTTTCGGGTCCACGTCGGCCGAGACGAGCACCACGGCGGTGGTGCCCCCGGCCGGCGGAAAGATCCGGGCCAGATCGGCCGCGTCGTTCTTCAGCAGCGCCTCGGCCGCCTTGACCACGAACACCCGCTCCATGGCCAGCAGCGGAAGCTCCTCGAACCGGGACGCCAGGTCGCGCAGCTTGAGCTCGGTGGCGAAGAGACTGCCCCCCGCTCCCATGGGGTCCGCGAACTCCGGCCGCGAGGCGATCGAGGCCGCGATCTCCTGGGCCACCATCGGATCGCCGCCCACGAGCAGCGTGACGCGGGGCACGCCGGAGAGCAGCATCTTTTCAAAGGCCGCCCGGGTGACCAGCCTGGACCCGCCCGTTCCGCCGCCGCCCGGAGCGGCGCTTTTCACCATCTCGACACCGTCCTGGAGAGTATCTCGTCCGCCACTTTGCCCACCGCGTCCGCGCGCCCGCTGGTCTCGGTTCCCGCCGCCTGCCCGGCCAGGGCCACCGAAGAGTAGTTCACCGTCTTCACGATCACGTCGGTCCAGATGTCCTTGTTCTTGACCAGGTCCTTGAAGCGCACCTGGACCCGGAGCCCCACGCGGTACTCGCGCGCCTGCTGGTCCGCGCTGTAGCCAAAGACCTCGTTGCGATACTCCACCACCGTGCCCTGGATCACCGACTGGGCGTCGCGCATCGGCACGACGCGCAGGTGGTTGTCGCGCACGAACCGGTCGATCACCGCGTCGGTCAACTCCTGGCTCAGGGTGTACTGGACCGAGCTGTTCCCAAACGTCGGCACCGCCACCGTGCCGATGTGGGACGGGATCCCCGTACTCACGGTGTAGGCGCATCCCGTGCCCAGCCACGCGGCCGCGGCCAGCGCGGCCAGCGCGGCCCCGGAGGCCCTACTCACCGGGAGGCCGGATCCCGTAGGCCTTCATGCGATACCTGAGCTTGTCCCGGTTGATCCGCAGAAGATCGGCCGTGCGGCTCTGGTTCCAGCGGGCCGCCTCGGACGCCTTGATGATCAGCCTGCGCTCCAGGTCCTCGATGCACTCCTCCAGGGCCACTCCTCCATCGGGCCAGCCGGGCGCGGCCAACACCGCCTCCAGGGCCGAGGCCACCGAGTCGCCGGACGGGTCCGGAGAGGCCGTTCCCGGCAGTTTCAGCTGCGCGGCATCCATGCGGGTGGCGTTTTCCAGCAGCACCGTTCGCTCCATCAGGTTCTTGAGTTCGCGGATGTTGCCGGGCCAGGCGTAGCCTTCCAGCATGGTGCGGGCATCGGCGCTGATCTCCTGGAAGTTCTTCCGGAACGCACGGTTGAAGTGCTCCAGGAAATAGAGCGCCAGGGGAACGATGTCCTCTCGCCGCTCGCGCAGCGCGGGCATATGGATCGGCACGACTTTCAGCCGGAAATACAAGTCCTCGCGGAACGTCCCGTTCCGAATGGACATTTCCAGGTTCTGGTTGGTGGCCGAAAGGATGCGCACGTTCACGGTCACGTCGCGGGTGCCGCCCACCCGCTTGAAGATCATTCGCTCCAGCACCTTCAGGAGCTTGACCTGCATGGGCACGCTCATCTCGCCGACCTCGTCCAGGAACAGCGTGCCCCCGTCGGCCAGCTCCAGGAGCCCCAGCTTCTGGGCCCGCGCGTCGGTGAACGCGCCCTTCTCGTAGCCGAACAGCTCCGACTCCAGCAGCTCCCGCGGGATGGCGGCGCAGTTGATTTCCAGGAACGGCTTGTCGCGCCGCGGGCTCATGTGGTGGATGAGCTGGGCGATCAGCTCCTTGCCGGTGCCGCTCTCCCCCTCGATGAGCACGCTGGTGGTCTCGCTGGTCGCCACGCGCTCGGCCACCTCGTACACCTTCTGGATGGCCGGGGCCGTCCCCTGCACGAAATCCAGCGGGAAGCGGTCCGCGTGTGCCCGGCGAAGCGCCTTGAGTTCGCGGTGGAGCCTTCGCGAATCCAGCGCCTGCTGGATCAGGAGCTGCAGCTGGTCGTGGTGGATCGGTTTGTTGGCGAAGTGGAATGCGCCCTGCTTCATCGCCTGCACCGCCGAGTCCACGTCCCCGTAGGCCGTGAGCAGGATGACCGCGAGCTCCGGGTGCGCGGCCCTCGCCCGGGCCAGCACGTCCAGCCCGGTCATATCGGGCAGGCGCAGGTCCAGCAGCAGCACGTCGGGCGCGTCCTTTTCCAGCATGGCCACCGCCTCGCCGCCGGTGGCGGCGGTGCGCACGGCGAAGCCCTCCGCGACGAGGCTCTGCGAGAGGAACCGGCGGATGCTTTCCTCGTCGTCGCAGATCCACACCTGCGCCCGGGCCTCCGCCTCGGGGCCGCTTCCCTGCTCAGTCGCGCTCGTCATTGCGTGTCTCCCAGGGAAGGTAGATCGATGCCAGCGCGCCCCCATCGGGCCGGTTGGCCACCCGCAGCTCTCCGCCGTGGCGCACCACCGCGTCGCGCGCGATGTACAGGCCCAGTCCCTTGGAGCCGGAGCGGGTCGAGCGGAACGGCTCGAACAGGGCCCTTTCGAATCCCGCGGGAAGGCCCGGTCCCGAATCGCTGACATCCAGGCGCAGCACCCGGCCTCCCAACTGGAAGAGCGTTTCGTCGGACTCGAAGAGTCCCGCGCGGAGCCCGACGTTTCCACCCGGGGCGGAGGCTTCGGCCGCGTTCTTCAGGAGCTCCCAGACCGCCCGGCGAATCTGCTCGGAGTCCAGCCACGGCCGGGCAATGTTATCCGCGCACTCGGCCCGCAGCACCGGGTCGGGATAGGCCGCGCGGAACCTGGCGGTCAGGTCGAACACCAACGCGCTCACGTCCGCCGGCGCACGCGAGAGATCTGCCGGATGGGTGATCGCCAGCAGGTCTCCCAGAATCCGGTCGAGCCGGTCCACTTCCCGCAGGATGGCCTGGAAATTTTCCTTCTGATCCGGGTCGGCGGACAGGCCGCGGCCCAGGAACTCGACGCCCGCGGAGATTCCGGTGAGCGGATTGCGGATCACATGCGCCGCGCCTTCAGCCAGCCGGGCCACCGCGCCGAGTCTTTCCTGCTCCAGCCGCCGCCTTTCCCGGTGCTCCAGGCTCGCGAGTCTGGCGAAGCTCACCACGGCCCCGCGGCCACCCTCGAGGGGGGAAACGTTCACCCGCACCGGAAGCGTCTCCCCTCCCGACCCACGCGCGCTTCCGTAGGCGCCGGCCCAGGTCATCCTCCTCTCC
Organism: Candidatus Eiseniibacteriota bacterium; assembly: GCA_025351485.1. GTDB lineage: Bacteria > Eisenbacteria > RBG-16-71-46 > RBG-16-71-46 > JACRLI01 > JANXVU01. The sequence goes on from JANXVU010000001.1 coordinate 22,225, forward strand.
AGTGCATCCGAGGCGTGGCGGAGAATCTCCTCGGAGAGCCACCCGGCAGCGGGCCGGCCCGCCACGGTCTCAAGGGGCGCGTCGAGCAGCCGGGATGCGCTCCGGTTTATCCAGCGCACGCGCAGATCCTCGTCCAGCACCAGGACCGCGTTGGTCAGGCTGTCCAGTACCCCTTCGGGCGCGGGTGGCGGTGAATCGGGCATGCGAGCAGCCTAACACGCGACCATGAAACGTTCAAGCGCGTGAAGGAAAAGAGGATAGCACGATTGAACCGCCTGGCTGCGCATTCTTCCCCAGTTCACAGCCGGCCCGCCCGCATGCGCAAAAAAGACGCCCCGGGGAGATCCCCGGGGCGTCCACCTTCGAATAAGGCTGCCGGAGCGGTGCTACGAGCGGCGACGCACCAGGGCGACCACGCCCAGGCCCGCAAGGCCGAGAAGCGCGCTGGAAGCCGTTCCCGGCTCCGGCGTCACGTTGCCCTCGTGGATTCGCAGGAATTCGAACTCCGTCACGCCCGAAGGATCTTCCACCATGAAGAAATGCTGGTGTGCCTGCACCTCGGGTACAAAAGTGGACAGGTCGGCGAACGCAGGGCCCGGCGTGTTGGTGTAGATATGGGCAAAGGTGTGAAAGAGCAGATCGGGCGGATTCTGGCTCGGGGCAGTCGGGTTGGTCTCAACGTTGAACACTTTGACGATGTCACTCCAGTTGGAGGGGTCGAAAGCCGGGTCCGGACCGAGCTGCGTCGGGGCGGTCGGGAATCCCTGCTCCAGCAACACCAGGTATGCCGGTCCGTCCAGTTTCAGAAGGATCGGGAGCATCTGGTCCTGACCCGTTTCGTACAGATCGATGAATGATGGAACGCCGGCCCTTGCTGGAGCGCTCAGTCCCAGCGCGAACGCCACCAGCAAACCGAGTAACGCGAACTTCAGTTTCACGCGAGGCTCCTCTCCAAAAGGGATCATCGGGCCTGGATGGCGGCTTGGGCACCGTCCGCTTACGGGTGCCCGACTCCACATCTTGATCCTCTATCTGTCGATTCCGAACTGTCCACTTATTATACACCGTGACCGGCATGTCAACTCGAAAAATGCACCGGACGGGCAATAAAAGGGTTGTGCTTCGAAGAATGTGTCCGAAGCGCAGCAACCCATGCGCCCTAAGTCCGTTACCATCCAGAGTCATGGCTCAGCAGGCATACGCCAGGCGGTTGGTTCGGTTCGCCGGCAAGGCAACCGTCATCACCTCCCGCTGGTAGTAGCGCTCCAGAGTATCCGGCAGGCTCACGATGCTTTTGAAGAGTCGGCGTCGGAGGATGTCCTCGACGCTCAACGCCCTATCCATCAGCCCGAGCCGCTGGGCCGGCGTCCCTCCCCCTCTTCTCTCCGAAAAGGGCTTGATGAAGTTCCGCCAGACCTGAAAGATCGCCAGCCGTTCGATCGCCCCCTGG
>JANXVU010000092.1 GCA_025351485.1 Candidatus Eiseniibacteriota bacterium
GTGAGCCAGTACGACACCCAGAGCGGGGCGCTCGGATTGAACAGCCGGCTCCGCTGGACACTTGCCCCCCGGGGCGACCTGTACGTGGTCTACAATCACAACCTCCTTCGTCGGCCCGACCACGCGTGGCAATTCGTGTCGAACCAGCTCCCGTTGAAGATTCAGTATTCCTGGCGGTTCTGAGGAGGTCGTCCCCCTTGTTGCGCTCCATTATCCGATCGAGCCTGAAGTCGCGCCTGGTCATCGTCGTCGCGACCCTGCTGGTGCTGCTGGTCGGCGCCGGCCGCCTCCGCCACATGCCCGTGGACATACTCCCCGAGTTTTCGCTGCCCTACGTCGAGATCCAGACCGAGTCGCTGGGCCTGTCCGCCGAGGAGGTCGAGCAGCTCATCACCCTCGGGATGGAGCAGGACCTGCTGAACGGCGTGCCGTGGGTCAGGACCATCCGCTCCGAGTCCATGGCCGGGCTGTCCTCGATCGTCCTGGTTTTCGAGCCCGGCACCGACATCATGCGGGCCCGCCAGATGGTGTCCGAGCGCATGACCCAGGCGGTCGCCCTGCCGCACGTCTCCAAGCCTCCGACCATGTTGCAGCCGCTCTCGGCGACCAGCCGGGTGATGGTGGTCGGGCTGTCCTCGAAAACACTTTCCCTGATCCAGATGTCGATGCTGGCCCGCTGGACCATTGCGCCCCGGCTGATGGGCGTGCCGGGCGTTGCCAACGTGGCGATCTGGGGCCAGCGGGACCGGCAGCTGCAAGTGCAGGTCGACCCGGAGCGGCTGAGGGAGAAGGGCGTGCCGCTCTCCAGCGTGCTTGAGACCACCGGGAACGCCCTGTGGGTGTCCTCGCTGAGCTTCGTGGAGGCCTCCACGCCGGGCACGGGGGGGTTCATCGACACTCCGAACCAGCGCCTGGGTATCCGCCACATCCTGCCCATCGTTTCCGCCGCCGGATTGGCCCAGGTGCCGGTCGAAGGCTCCAGTCACGCCCTGGGCGATGTTGCCAGCGTGGTGGAAGACCACCAGCCCCTCATCGGGGACGCGTTGACCAGGAACGGCCCGGGCCTGCTGCTGGTGATCGAAAAGTTCCCGGGGGCCAACACGCTCGAGGTCACGCGCGGCGTGGAGAATGCGTTCGCCGAACTCCAGCCCGGCCTTCCCGGGGTGGAGACCGATCCCACCGTGTTCCGGCCGGCCGACTTCATCGAGGCCGCCGTCAGGAACCTCGGCGCTGCATTGCTCCTCGGGCTCCTCCTCGTCGCCCTTGCCATCGTCCTGTTCTTCTCCGACTGGCGGCCCGCGGTCGTCACGCTGCTGTCCATCCTGATGTCCCTGTTCGCCTCGGCACTCCTGCTCTGCCTGACCGGGACCACCATGAGCACCATCGCCATGACCGGGCTGCTGATCGCCATCGGCCTGGTGGCTTCCCACTCCGTCGTCGACGTGGTGAACATCACCCGGCGCCTGCGTGAGTCGCTGGAGCAGGGGCGCGCGGAATCGCCGCTGGAGATCCTTTCCAATTCCATGTTGGAATCCCGTGGCGCCATGATCTACGCCGCGCTGATCGTGTTCCTGGCCGTCACCCCCGTCCTCTTCGCCGAGGGGATCTCCGGCGCGTTCTACCGGCCCATGGCGGTTGCCTGCGGGCTGGCGGTCCTGGCGGCCTTCCTGGTTTCGCTGACGGTTACCCCGGCGCTGGCGGCCCTCCTTCTCGCGGGCCCCCCGGCGAGACCTCGGATCCCCGCGATCGTGACCTGGATCCAGTGGTTGCATGAGCGGCTTTTGCCGGCTCTGGTCCGAAGGCGCGGCCTGGTCCTTGCCGGAATCGGCGGCCTGGCGCTGGTCGCCCTGGTGCTCCTTCCCTCGCTCGACCGGTCGCTCATGCCGTGGTTCAAGGAGCGGGACATGGTGATCGACCTTCGATGCATCCCGGGGACCTCGCAGCCGGAAATGACACGGATCGTGGGCCGCGTGTGCGGGGAACTGGGCTCGATCCCGGGGGTGCGAAACGTGGGGGCCCACATCGGGCGCGCGGTGCGCGGCGACCGGGTGGTCGACGTCAATTCCGCCACGGTCCTGGTCAAGATGGAGCCCCGGGTGGATTACGGGAGGACCGCGGCGGCGATCCAGGAAGTGGTCGACGGGTATCCTGGAGTGCACCACACCGTGAGCACCTACCTGAGGGACAAGAGCAGCGACGTGATCCCGGAGCCCGAGGACGAAGTCGTGGTGAGGATCTACGGCGACGAGGCGAACGTCCTGCAGCGGCAGGCGGCCGCCGTGTCCAGGGCCCTCTCCGGCGTTCGCGACGTCGGCGACACGAAGATCATCGCCCCGGTGCAACAGCCGACGCTCGAAATCGAGGTGGACCTCGAGGCCGCGCGGCGCCATGGCCTCAAGCCCGGCAACGTCCGGCGGTCGGCGGCCGCGCTTCTCTCCGGCATCCAGGTCGGGAGTCTCTTCGAGGAACAGAAGGTCTTCGACGTGGTGGTCTGGAGCACGCCCCCGACGCGCCAGAACCTCAGCAACGTCCGGAATTTGTGGATCGACACGCCCGGCGGCGGCCACGTGCTCCTGGGCGAGGTGGCGAAGGTCAGGATCGGGCCGACGGCGAGCGTGATCCGTCACGAGGCCGTGAAACGCTACATCGACGTCGTCGTCGGAGTGGAGGGGCGGGATCGCGAATCCGTGGCCGCCGACATCGAGAAGCAGATTCGCGGGATCCCGTTCCCGCTCGAATACCATGCGGCCGTGCTCCGTGGGCACGAGACGCCCGACGTGGTCCGCGACCGCCTGCTGGTCTTCGGCATCGCCGCCGCCGTGGGCATCTTCTTCCTGCTGCAGGCGGCTTTCGGAAGCTGGGGTTTCGCGGGGCTGGCCTTTCTCTCGCTACCCGCGTCGCTCGCGGGCGGGGTGGTCGCCGCCGCCGCCACGGGGAACGGTCTCTCGCTCGGCACGGTGGCAGGGCTGCTGGCGGTGTTCGGTGTCGCCTCCGGCGGCATGGTCGTGCTGATCCATCCATGCCGGCGGGGCGAATCGGCCGTGGACCCATCGCCCGGAGACGAGCCCTCCGTTCGGGGCGCGAGTGGCCGGGTTCCGGCCGTCCTGCTGGTGGCCATCACCACGGCGCTGGCGCTGGCGCCCGCACTTTTCCTCGGCGACGTTCCCGGGCTGGAGGTCGCGCGCCCGATGGAGATCGTGGTGCTGGGTGGCCTGCTCACGACCCTGCTGATCCTCGTGTTTCTCGTGCCCGCGATGCTTCCCGGCCCGGGCGCCGGGCGGGAGGACCGCTCGTGAGCCAGCCTCGAACCGGAATGAGGAGGAATCCATGAAGCGCGGGATTCGGTGGGCCCTTGGGGCGGGGCTTCTGGCCTCGATGCCGCTGGTGGGATGCGGGAAAGAGGCGGTTCCCGTGACCGAAGAGGATCACAAGCCCGCGAAGGTCGAACACCTGCGCGGCCCGGAGCCCGCCCGGATCACGCTCACTTCGAGGGCCGTGATGAGACTGGGAATCCAGACGGCTCCCGCCAGGGACGAGGTGGTCGAGGGCACTGTCCGCGCAGTCGTGCCCTACTCCGCGGTGCTGTACGACACCGGCGGCGGAACCTGGCTGTACACGAATCCATCCCCGGGCGTTTACGTCCGGCGCCAGGTCACGGTCGACCGGATACGGGTGGGCCAGGCGTTCCTGCTGGAGGGGCCGAAGGCCGGAACGGCCGTCGTGGTGGTCGGCGCGGCGGAGCTGTTCGGTTCCGAGACGGAATTCGAGGAGGAATGAGCGCGAGGTCCCGGGGCCGGTCATGATTCGCGCAATCATCGCATCCAGCCTGCGGTTTCGGTTCATCGTGCTCGCGCTCGCGGCGGCGATGCTGCTGCTGGGCATCCTGCGGCTCCCCAGCATGCCGGTGGACGCATTCCCCGAGTTCGCGCCCCCGCGAGCCGAGATCCAGACTCCGTGCCTGGGGCTATCCGCGGACGAGACCGAATCCTTCGTGACCGTTCCGCTGGAGGCGGCGCTGAACGGAGTCGAGGGACTGGACCTGATGCGATCGAAGTCCATCCCGGACCTCTCGTCCATCGAACTGCTGTTCAAGCCGGGAACCGACGTGCTGCGGGCCCGTCAACTGGTCCAGGAACGGGTCCAGACGGTCATCCCGACTCTTCCCACCTGGGCGGCCCCTCCGGTCATGATGCCGCCGGTCTCGACCACCGGCAGGTTCATGAAGATCGGCCTGTCCTCCGACTCGATTCCCCTGACCGACATGTCCATGATCGCCTACTGGACCATCCGCGCCCGAATCCTGCGTGTCCCGGGCGTCGCCAACGTCGCGATCTGGGGCGAACGCATCAAGATGCCGCAGGTTCTCGTGGATCCGGAGCGTATGCGGCTCCACGACGTGTCTCTGGACGAAGTGATGAAGGTCACGGCGGATGCGCTGGACGTGGGGATCCTGTTCTACTCCAGCGGCTCGGTCATCGGCACCGGCGGATTCATCGACACGCCGAACCAGCGACTGGGGGTGCGATCGGTCAGCCCGATCACCCTGCCGAAGCACCTCGCCGGGATCCCGATCGACGGCCGAAAAAAGAAGGACGGCACGCCGCTTGTGCTGGGCGACGTGGCGGACCTGGTGGAAGGCACCTGGCCGCTTTTCGGCGAAGCGGTGGTGAACGACGGTCCGGGGCTCATGCTGGTGGTGGAGAAGTATCCCTGGGCGAACACGCTGGAGGCGACCCGGGGCGTGGACCAGGCCCTGGCGGAGCTGCGGCCCGGGCTCCCGGGGCTGCGGATGGATCCGACGATCTTCAGGCCGGCGGACTTTATCCAGCTGGCCCTGGACAACCTCACCCGGGCGCTGCTGCTCGGCTGCCTGCTGGTGGCGCTGGTGCTGGCCGCGTTCCTGTTCGAGTGGCGGACGGCCCTGATCAGCGTGGTGGCGATCCCGTTGTCGCTGTTCACCGGGGTCCTGGTTCTCCAAGCGCGCGGAACCACCATCAACACGATGATCCTGGCGGGCTTCGTGATCGCGATCGGGGTGGTGGTCGACGACGCGATCATCGACGTCGAGAACATCATGCGGCGGCTGCGCCAGCACCGCGCCGCGGGGAGCCTCCTTTCCACCGCCAGGGTCATCCTGGACGCGTCGCTCGAGGTGCGTCAGGCCATCATTCACGCCACCCTGATCGACGCCGTGGTGCTGCTGCCGATCTTCTTCATGGGCGGCCTGTCGCAGGCCTTCTTCCAGCCGCTCGCGGCCTCGTACGGGCTGGCCGTCCTTGCTTCGATGCTGGTGGCCCTGACGGTCACCCCGGCGCTGTGCCTCCTGTTCCTGCGTCGGGCCCCCATCGAGCGGTACGATCAGCCCATCGCCCGCCGCCTGCGCGGGATCTATTCCGCGGCGCTCGGGAAGATCATCCGGCGGCCCGGTCCGATCTTCGTGGCCACGGCGCTCCTCGTGGCGCTCGGCATGGCCGTCCTGCCGCTCCTCGGGCAATCCCTGTTCCCCGAATTCAAAGAGCGCAACTTCCTGGTGCACTGGATCACCAAGCCCGGCACCTCGGTGATCGAGGAGCGCCGGATCGTCTCACGGGTCAGCCGGGAGCTGCGGTCCATCCCCGGAGTGCGGAATTTTGGATCCCACATCGGGCAGGCCCTGCTGGCGGATGAGATCAACGGGGTCAATTTCGGCGAGAACTGGATCAGCGTGGATCCGCGGGCGGACTACGAGAAGACCCGGCGAAGGATCGAGGGCGTGATCCAGGGCTACCCGGGGCTGTTCCACAACGTGGAGACCTACTTGAACGAGAGGATCGACGAAGTGCTGTCCGGGTCGAGCGAGACGTTCGCCGTCCGCATCTTCGGACCCGACCTGAAGCTGATCCGCGCCAAAGCGGAGGAGGTCGAGAAGGCCCTGACCGGGATTCCGGGCATCCAGGACCTGCACGTCCAGTTGCAGTCGGAGATTCCCCAGCTGCAGGTCGAGGTGAACCTGGCGGCGGCAAGGAAGCACGGCCTCAAGCCGGGCGACGTGCGCCGCGCATCGGCGACCATGTTCGCCGGCGAGGAGGTCGGGGACCTGTTCCGGCACGGCCGGGCCTACGACGTGAACGTGTGGAGCACGCCCGAGACGCGCAGCAGCGTCAGCGCGGTCTTGGACCTGCCGATCGACACTCCCTCACACGGCCATGTCCGCCTGGCCGACGTGGCGAGCGTGCGGATCGCGCCGGCGCAGAGCGTCATCTACCGGGAACAGAATTCGCGCCGGATCGACGTCAGCGCCAACGTGAAGGGCCGCAGCCTGGGCGCGACCATGGCGGACGTCCACGCCCGCCTGGCGGGCATCCGATTTCCCCTTGGTTATCGAGCCGTGGTGCTGGGTGAGTTCGCGGAGCGGCAGGCGGCCCAGGGCCGGCTCTCGCTGTTCGCGATCGCGGCGGCGCTCGGCGTGCTGCTCCTGCTGATCTGGTCGTTCTCCAGCCTGAAGCTGGGCCTGCTCGGCTTCCTGACCCTGCCGTCGGCGCTCGTGGGCGGCGTGCTGGCCGCGTACCTGAACGGTGATGTCATCTCCCTGGGATCCCTGGTCGGCTTCCTGACCATCTTCGGGATCGCGGCCCGGAACATGATCATGCTGATCAGCCACTACCAGCACCTCGAGGCGCAGGAAGGCCTGGCCCTCGGCCCCGAGCTGGCGCTACGCGGCGCCGTAGAGCGCCTGGCGCCGATCCTGATGACGGCCCTCGCCACCGGCATGGCCCTGGTGCCCCTGGTTCTCGCGGGCAACATCCCCGGGCACGAGATCGAGTACCCGATGGCGATCGTGATCCTCGGCGGCCTCCTCGGCTCCACCCTGCTGAACCTGTTCGTGGTGCCGTCCATCTACCTGCGCTTCGGCGCCCGGAGGCGGTGAGGGGCGCCGGCCCGCCGGTCAGGCCTGCCCCCGGAATGCCGCGGCTTCCGCCACGTGGGCGGGCGCGACGTCCGTCGACTCGCCCAGGTCCGCCACCGTGCGCGCCACGCGCAGCAGCCGGTGGAACGCGCGCGCGGACAGCTGGAATCTTTCCGCGCAGCGGCGCGCCAGCGCGAGGGATTCGCCGCCGATGCCCGCGTTCGTGAGCAGCGCCTCCGGCTTGACTTCGGAATTCGTCCCCGCGCCGCATGTCCTCCACCGCTCCGCCTGGAGCCGCCGCGCCGCCTCCACCCGGCCGCGTACGACGGCGCTGCGCTCGGAGCCTCCCGCCGACTCGACCAGCTCCGAGAGTGGGACCGGCGGGACCGGGACCTCCAGATCGATCCGGTCCAGGATCGGCCCCGAGATGCGCCCGCGGTAGCCGGCCAATTGTCCCGGGGTGCAGCGGCACAGCCTTCCCTCGACGCCCCACATTCCGCACTTGCAGCTTCGCGTTGCCTTTTTGCGAGTTGCGCCTGAAAGGGCCGAAACCCCTTGCAGAATCATACCCTACAGAACTTCGCACAATCGGTGATCACCTCCGAAAGCGCCGTCTAGACCTCCGGCTTCTTCAGCGGGAAGTTGCCCCGAAGATCGGCGCCGACGTCTGCACTCTTCGGCTCTGGGAG
>JANXVU010000013.1 GCA_025351485.1 Candidatus Eiseniibacteriota bacterium
CACGATCATGGACGAATCCGCCTCGAAGATCAGCAGCTTCCCGTCCGGCGTTTCGGCGCAGTCGATCCCGAAGTAGTCGAGGCCGACGCGTTCCACGAGGTCCTCAAACGCCGTCCTGTGCCTGGGCGCCATCTGCCGGTCGAATGTCTCCATGAATCGCGCTTCCTCCGCGCGCTTCTCCGCGCTCTGCTCCATTCCGGCATTCAGATAGTGGATCATCCAGTGTTCCGAGATCGCCTGGTGAACCGGGAAGGCCCGGCCGTCGACGAACGCGATCCGGCACTTGCGGAATTGCCCGTCGGGTGAGGCGTAGTCCACGAAGGGCGAGACGTAGAAGTAGTCCTCCGGCTGCTTGGCCAGGTAGGCATCGATCGACGCCGCGTCATCGATCTTGACCAGTCCCTGCCCGGCGTGGGAGGTGAGCGGCCGGACGACGATCGGGTAGGCCATGCCCAGGGACTCACGCAGGGAGGTCCTTCCGGAAGCGAATTGCGCCAGTTCGCGCCGATGCACGCGAAGCGTCCGCGGAATGACGATTCCCGGGGCCGACCGCAACATGCTCCAGAGGCCATCGCGCGTCAGTCGGGCGATGCTCCCGGGAGAGTTGAGGACGGGCCGGGGCCAGGATTCCAGGTGGCCCGCGAGATCCTCCAGGAGATGCCGGTTTTCTTCCGATTGACCAACGGCCACGAAAGCCAGGTCATGATCCGGGAGGGCCTTGGGCAGCGGCATTTCCGGGTGGAGATAGAACGAGTCGAGCGTGACACCGGAATCTTCGAGCAGGAACTCCAGCGGCGTGTTGGCCATCATGTCCCCAGGCGACTTGAGCGCCAGCAGCCGGATGGGAGTCCGGCCCGTCTCCCCGGCCGTCTGCCGGTAGTGCACCGCCATTTCCAGCGCCAGCGCCTGCAGCGCCAGGCCCCGGTCGCGCATGCCGTTCAGCTGGGCGATGACGGACAGGTCCAGCATGGCTGCCGCATCGATGGGCGACCGGTCCAGGCGAATGACGAGCTCCCGCCACTCGGCCTTCAAGTCCTCGCCCCGGAAGGCGCGCCTCGAGAGCGCGGCCAGGCCGATGGGCATGTGCGGCTCGGGTGTGGCGATTGTCTGGTTTTCCGAATGAGTCATGGACAAGGTGGAACTCCCCGGCACTCAGGCCGCAAGAGGGTTGGTGCGCGCTTCGCCAAAGGCCAGGGTCGCCTCGACCAGGGCATCGGCATCGGAAAAGGTGGTGCGGTGGTTCAGGATGGCGGCCCGAATCGCGACGCGGCCATCCAGGATGGTGACGGAAGGGGCGACCAGCCCCGATTCGTGCAGGTCCGCGACGAGCTCGGCGTTGAGCTCGTCGGCATTCGTCGCGCGGTATCGATAACAAACGATGTTGAGCTGCACCGGAGCCAGCAGCTCGAGTTCGGGCGTCTCCGCGATCCTGGCCTCCAGGTGGCGGGCCACCCGGCAGGTGTGCGAGATCGATTCTCCGAGCGCCTGCGAGCCATGCGCCTTGAGCGTGAACCAGGTCTTGAGAGCGCGAAATCCCCGGGACAGATCCGGTCCGAAGTCGCATGGCCAGAACGCGCCGCCGGCGAGGCCGCGGCCTTCCCGCCGGAGGTAGGAGCCGTGGGAGGAGAAGGTGGCGCCAAGCTGCGCCCGGTCGCGGGCCAGGAAGAATCCAGCGTCGTAGGGCACCTGGCCCCACTTGTGAAAGTCGAACGCGATGGAATCCGCCTCCTGGATCCCGGCCAGCAGGGGAGCGAGATCCGGGGCCAGGATGCCCAGGGCCCCGCAGGCGCCATCCACGTGAAACCACAGCCCCTCGTGCCCGGCCAGCCGGGCGAGGGAGTCGAGCGCGTCGATGGCGCCGATATCGACGGTGCCCGCATTGCCGATCAACAGGAAGGGAGTCCGGCCGGCCTGCCGGTCGGCGGTGATGGCCGCTTCAAGGGCGGTCACGGAAATCCGGTGGTGGCCATCGGTCGGGATAAGCCGCAAGGCATCGGAGCCGATCCCGGCCATGTCCATCGCCTTGGCAACGCTTCCATGCGAGGCGGCCGAAGCGTAGGCGGTCAGTTTCTGCGGGCATGCGGCGATTCCGCTGCGGCGGACATCGCGTCCAAGGGCGAGTGTTCGGGCTGCCAGGACACCCATCAGGTTCGCCATGGACGTGCCGGTCACGAATAATCCGGCGGACGTCTCCGGGAAGCCAAACAGCTTGCGCATCCATCCCGCCACCTGCTCCTCGACCGCGATGGGGGCGTGGTCGCGCCCGCCGAGATTGGCGTTCAAGCCGGCGGCGAGCATCTCGGCCAGGAGTCCGGCCACGTTTCCGCCTCCCTGCGCCCAGCCCATGAAGCCTGGATGAACGTTTCCGGATGCGTAGGGCAGGACGTCGCGCATGAATTCAGCGTGGATGGCTCCGAGTTCCGAGGGATTGCAGGGAAGGGGCGCCTGCAGGCGGGAGCGCGCCGCCGGAGTCATCGGCTGCCACACCGGACGTTCCCGGATATTCTCCACGTAATCGAGTATGTCGTCGAGCATGCGGTGGCCTTGTTCCCGCACGCTGTTCCAATCTGATGGGTCGAGGCTGTCACGCGAGGTCATCTTGGATCCCCCAGTCAAACCACTGCTTACCGCAAGTGGCGTGCCAATTGTGGTGAGATAGGGACGTCCGGCGGGCTCCACGCTGCGAAGTGGCGTTGAGAGGCGCTTTGCGAGGTCGGAGCCTGCTCCCGCGCGTGACGGGTGTTCGCGGGTGCCCTTCGGATTCTGGCAAGTTTGTTGCCGGTTTCAGTCCGGATTCTGCCATCGGAGAACCCGTCAATAAAGGCGCAGGGCCTTCCGGGCAATCACTCCCTTCAGGACAAATTGTGCCTTCACTCGCCAGTTTGGCGTCAATTCCGGGATCCCAGGCCAGGGGCCCGTGGCTGCTCCTGGGGCATGCTCTCCGCCAAACACTTGATGCTCATGAAGTTACGGAAATAGAGCGGGCCCGACTCTCCCTCCGTGGGCTTGGCGCGAACTATGCGGCAAAACTTCCATTGGCCACGTGTCCTGCGCGGGTCCGTCGTCGCCAGACGTGGGCTCGCGAAGTTATCATGCGTCCGGGTCACCAGGTCCGCACGGTGCCCGCCTGTGGAGGGTCACGTGCCCGCAAATGAGTTCTTCGGTTGGGCCTGGGTGCTGGTAGGGTTTGTCTCCGGCATGCTCCTGGGCTTGCGGTTCCAGGAAGATGATTGGATGGGCGGCTATGGCTCGCTCAGGAGGCGGGTTGTCCGCCTCGGCCACATCTCCTTCGTCGGGCTCGGAATCCTCAATGTTCTTTTCGCGCTCAGCGGTCCCCGGGTGCACCTTTCTCCGGCTTCCCTTGCCGCAACTTCCGTCTTGTTCATTCTGGGCGGCATCGCGATGCCCGCCAGCTGCTTCCTGATGGCCTGGCGCCCCGCGCTGAAGCCAGTCTTCGCCGTTCCGGTGCTCGCCCTGACCGCGGCCGCGGCGTTCACCATCTCCGGGCTGGCGCGGCCATGAAACTGGGACTGATCGCCATGAGCGGAGTCCGGGCGCAGAACCCGGAACTCAACAAGATCGGGCTTACGCTGCCCGGATTCGTGGAGCGCAGCAAGGTGATCGCTTCGCTTCCCAGTCTCTCTCTGCTGACGCTGGCAGGGCTGACCCCGCCGGGCATCGAAGTCGAGTACCTCGAAATCCCCGACCTGAGCGCCACGCCCGAACCTCCGCCGGGCTTCGACCTGGTGGCCATCTCCACCTATTCGGCCCAGGTCCAGGACGCGTATCGCCTGGCGGACGCCTATCGGGAGAAGGGCGTGCCGGTGGTGATGGGCGGGCTCCACGTGAGCGTGTTGCCGAAGGAAGCCCAGTCCCACGGCGTCGCGGCCGTGATCGGTGAAGGGGAGATGACCTGGCCGACGGTCCTGGAGGACTTCTGCAGGGGCCGCCTCAAGGCCGAGTACCGGCCTCCCGAGGATCAGTGGTTCGATCTGGCGGATGCTCCGATGCCGCGCTTCGACCTGCTGGAACTGGAGCGCTACAATCGCATCACCGTCCAGGCCGTCCGGGGCTGCCCGCATCGCTGCGATTTCTGCGCCAGCTCCATCCTGCTTACTCCAAGGTACGTGGTGAAGCCTGTGGAGAAGGTGGTCGCGGAAATACGCAAGATCCGCGAGCGATGGGACCACCCGTTCATCGAGTTCGCCGACGACAACAGCTTTGTGCGCAAGGACCATTCGAGGGCACTGCTGCGCGCCCTGAAGGACGAGGGGATCAAGTGGTTCACCGAAACCGACATATCGGTCGCAGAAGACGATGAACTGCTCGAGCTGATGCGCGAGAGCGGCTGCCGGCAGGTGCTCATCGGCCTGGAGAGCCCGGTCAGGGAGGGGCTTGCCAAGCTGGAGCTGCGAACGAACTGGAAGTTGCGGCGGCTGCCCGATTACGAGGCCGCCATCCGCAGGATTCAATCCCACGGGATCACCGTGAACGGCTGTTTCGTCCTGGGGCTGGACGGGCACACGGAGCGTATCTTCGACGACGTTTACGAATTCGTGGACCGGACGGGCCTTTACGAAGCGCAAATCACTGTGTCGACCGCATTCCCGGGCACGCCGCTGTACGAGCGCCTGAAGCAGCAGGGCCGCATCCTGGACGAGGGCGCATGGGACAAGTGCACCTTGTTCGACGTGAATTTCATGCCCGCCGGCATGTCACCCGATGAGTTGCAGTGGGGAATGGTGGAACTGGCCCGCCGCCTCTACGATTCGGAGTTCATTTCGGAGCGCAGGGAGCGCTTCTTCAAGGGGCTGCGCACGTATCGCGCCGCGTCCCGATCCCCGAAAAGAGAGATCCATGAAGTCTGACTGGGTTCGCCCGATGTTCCTGGTGGCGGCGATCTACGACCTGGTGCTCGGGATCGTCTTCCTGGTGGGTTACAAGCCGCTCATGGCACGGCTGGGGATGGAGCTTCCAAATCACGCCGGCTACATCCTGCTCCCGGCAGCGCTGATCACGATCTTCGGCGTGGGATTCTGGATGATCTACCGGGCGCCGCGCCGGAACCGCGACATCATCAAGATGGGGATCCTGTTCAAATTCGCCTTTTCGGGCATTGTCCTGTGGTTCTACTCCCGGGGCGAAATGCCGGTCTTGTGGGCGGTCTTCGCCGCCATCGACCTGGTGTTCCTGCTGCTTTTCGCGATGGCCTTGCGCGCCATCCCGGCTCCGGCTGCGGAAGCCGCTGCCTGACAGCTTGCCTTTGAGCCGAGAGCCCGGCGGCTCGGGCCCGGGTCCACCGCCGTGCACTCGATGGCCGACAAGCTGACGTTTGGCGATGACAAACTGGCGTCATCGGGGCACTTCCAGGCGAGGGCCGCCTCTTGTCGCGCTGGCGCGACGCAGCTCCAACCCCTTTTCTTTCAAGCATCACGCACGGCGTCACCGTATCGCAAACGGCTTCGAATGGCGCTGGCGCGGGGTATGCAAGTGCTCTGTTGGGTTGTTTTCTTCGGGGCGCCGGAACCCATCAGCGGCGCCACGAACATCCTCTTCGAGTCGCCCTCCGCGTCGCCGGCTGGTCTCGTGGTCCGGGATCTCCGGGGCAGGTGAGTGAGGCGCCTGCTCCGGGCGCAGATGCCGGTGGGAGGGCACTCGAGGTCTTCAGGCGGCCGGGACGATGCGTGAGCGCCCGGCCCGGTTGCGTTCCCATGAGTGGGATACGAAAGGCGGCGCACATGCTGGATGTCGAGTATGGCCTTACCCGCCATCTGGCGGGCGTCCCTTTTGAGGCGGCGCGTGAGCGGATCGAGTCGGCGCTCAAGGATGAGGGCTTTGGGATCCTCACCTCGATCGACGTCCAGGCCACGCTGAAATCCAAGCTGGACGTGGATTTCGGAAAGTACGTCATCCTGGGTGCCTGCAATCCGACCTTGGCCTACCGCGCGCTTAGCGTGGAACCGGGAATCGGTCTTGTGCTGCCGTGCAATGTCGTCGTGGCCGAGGAAACGGATGGAAGCGCCGTCATCTCGATCCTGGACCCGGCCTCCATGATGAAGGCGGTAGGGGACATTCCTGGGCTTCGGGAGCCGATGCGCCTGGCGCGGGAGCGGCTCCAGGTGGCGCTGGCCAAGGTTTAGGTCGTGCTGGAGGGGCTATGCGGACTTTGCGAATGGCGGCTGCGTTCGGCTTGTGGGTGTGCCTCTCGGGGTGCATCCCCTACTTCCTGCACCCGGCGTACGGACCAAGGGAGGCGGTAGACGAGGACCGGTTGATCGGCACTTGGACTTCGCCTCCGCCCGCGACGTCCTCGTGGGCCGGGTCGGACACGGTTAGAATTAGCCGCGATGGGAAGCACGCCTACCGAGTGACCTACCGGGCGCGGATGCTGCGCCCTGACAGCCTGGTCTTCCTTGCGCACATGTTCAGGGTTGGAACGCAGATGCTGATCGACCTTGAGCCGCATCCTTCCATCGAGCCCGCGTCCATCTACGCGCCGGTGCACTCCTTCTATCGAGTCTCCCTGTCCGAAGACACTCTCTTCTACGGTGGCCTGTCGGAGAAGTGGCTCGATGCCGAGGTGCGTGCCGGCCGCCTGGGCTGCCCGGTGGACACCCTGGGAACCGAAGCGCAAGAGAGGTGGATCTTTACCTGCCCCACCGAAGAAGTGCGGCGCGTGCTGCAGCGGGCCGTCGTGGATTCCCAGGCGATGTGGCGGGAAACCTTCGTGAGAAGCGGAGCCGGCGCGGAAAGGTGAGGTTCGCCGAGCGGCGCATCGCGGGCACATCGACTGAACCCCGGCCTACCGCACGTAGATCTTTGCCGCCGAAGTGAACGTGGAGGTGCTGTCGAGTTCACTCCAGTTCACTTCCACTTTCAGCGTCTGCGCGTCCAGCATCTGGGTCATGAGCCAGCCCCGAACCGGAACCGCGTAGGAAGCCCCGGCCAGGTTCGGGTCCCAGCCGATCAACGCCTGCTTCACGAACCCCGAGGCCGGCGTAATGGCGCTGAACCGGGGGGCGCTGAAACGCAGCGCGAAGTCGCCGATCTGGCCGAGTTCCCCGCCCATCACCACCCGCGGGTACTGCGGATGGAGCGGGTCCGGCACGAACGCCAGTAGCCGCGTCCAATCCCTGTCGGTCGCGCCCTGCGAGAACCAGTTGCCCGCCAGCGTCCCATCCACATCGTCGCACACCTTCCCTTCCTTGTCTGGCCCATCCCGAAAGACCATCGCCGTCAGGGCGGCCCTCAAGGCCGGCTCGTAGTAATGCAACGGGTTGTCCGTGTGCAGCGCGCTGTAGTTGTAGTGGGACGGGATCACAAAGGGCTGCTGGACGCTGTCCGCAAAGACTCCGAAATCCATGGCGATCTTTCCCCTGGTCGGGGAGCCTGACCAGCCGAGGGTCTGGCCCGCGTGCACCAGCAGCCGGACGTCGTTGCCGCCAAGGTGGAGCGGGGGAATATGGGACAGTACGGACGTGTCCATTTCTGATAGATGGTCCAGGTAGTAGTGGAAGTGCTGGGTGGGCTGGAACTGCAGCTTGTAGTCCGCCCCGTCGCCCACGGTGTCGGCGTGCAGGATCCAGATCAGGTAACCGTCCACGGGAGCCACGACCCGGTGGCGCTTGTACGGGTCCCTGTAGCTCAGGTAGATGTGGTCGGAAGGGAAGGTGTGGCCGGGAGGGCTGAGCCAGCCCAGCGGAACCAGGAAGCTGAGATCCGATGTGTCGACCGGAAAGACCGTAAAGTGGGCGCCGGTCTCGGGAAGCCCGGGGATCACGCCGGGATCCGTGACGCGCCCCGGATCCGACGGGCTCCGGCAACTCGTAAAAAACCCCAGCCCGATGCCGACGGCCAATGCGAGCGCGATACTCGGGTGCAGGCGGGGTCGATGCGAATGTCCCATTGGATGGTTATCGGAAGCAGGCGGGGGCATCCACAGGAAGCAGGACGCGCCTCCGGGAATGGGCAGACGGCGCCGCATTTCCGAATCGCGCACGGCGGGCCCCGGAAGTTGCCCGGAGCCCGCCGGCGTTCTTCGGATCGCAGTTACCTCATGAGCAGCATCTTGGTCACCTTCGAGAACTTCACGCGGCCCAGCCCGTCGGTGACGGTGAACCTTGCAAAGTAGACCCCGCTGCGCTCGTTGACGGAGTCCCAGGTGACCGTGTGGTGGCCCGCGTCGCGGTGCCCGGACGCCAGCTCAGCGACCTTGCGACCCGAGGCGTCGTACACGAACAGAGAAACGTTTCCGCCGGCTGCCAGTTCAAATCCCACCTGTGTCGACCGGTGGAAGGGGTTGGGGCGATTCTGCTGCAAGGCGAACACCAGCTTGCCATCCTGCACCCCGGTGATCGCGGTGGTCGTGATCGTGCCCGAGTTGGTGGCGGCCAGCGCTCCCGAGGCGGCATGGATGGCCGAACTGCCCGCCGCGTGCGCCGTGAACACGGCGCTCTTCGAGTCCGCCGCCGGCACCAGGTCGGCGGCGACCACGGCGCCGGTGATGTTCACCAGGCTCCAGGCGCTTGCGGCCACGTTCGCCACGAAGTTGTTCGAAGCGTCGCGGGTGACCGAGTAGACCGTGATGGAACCACCCGTGTTCAGCGACTGGGCCGGAACCACGGTTCCGGAGCCGTTGGCGGCAGTCTCTACACGCACTGCTGCCGCGGGACCCGCGGTGACCGTGATCGCGCCCGACGGGACGGGCGTGAGCGCTCCCGAGGTGGCCTTGATGTCCGCCGATCCGATGACATGGCCTGTGAACACCGCGCTCTTGGAGTCCACCGCGGGGACCAGGTCGCCGGCCACCACGCCGCCGGTGATGTTCTCCGCGATCCATGATGTGGCCGCCACGTTGCTTAGGAAGTTGCCCGAGGCGTCGCGCGAGATGGCGAAGGCGGTGATGGAGGAGCCGGACGCGAGCGATTGGGCCGGGACGAGCGTTCCGGTGCCGTTCGCGGCGGTTTCCACGCGCACCGTCGCCACGGCGCCCGGGGTGACCGTGATCACGCCGGAGCTGGTGGAGGGGAGAGCCCCTGACGATGCCGACATCTGGGCGCTTCCGACCCTGTGGCCGGTGAACACGGCGCTCTTGCTGTCCACAGCGGGCACCAGGTCGCCGGCGACGACTCCGCCGGTGACGCCCTGCAGCGCCCAACCGGTGGCCGCCACGTTGGCGACGAAGTTGTTCGACGCGTCCCTGGCGATCGCAAAGCCCGTGACGGACGAGCCCGAGACCAGGGACTGTGCCGGGACCAGCGTTCCCGATCCGTTGGCGGCGGATTCCACCCGGACCAGCGCGGCCGTGCCCGGCGTCACCGTGACGGCCCCGGAGCTGGTGGTTGCCAGGACTCCGGATGCCGCGTTGATGTTCGCGCCACCGACCGCGTGCCCCGTGAATACCGCGCTCTTGCTGTCCACGGCAGGGACGAGGTCGCCGGCCACCACGCCACCCGTGGAATTCTGGAGGCTCCAGGACGTTGCGGCGATGTTGGAGACAAAATTGCTGGATGCGTCACGCGCCACCGAGAACACCGTGATGGATGCGCCCGAACCGAGAGACTGCGCCGGCACGACGATTCCCGTGCCGTTGGCGGCCGTCTCCACGCGAACCCTGGCAGCAGCACCCGGCGTGACGGTCAGCGTGCCCGACGGCGTCGCCGCCAGCACGCCGGAAGTTGCCCTGATATCCGTCGAGCCGGTGACGTGGGCGGTGAATACGGCGCTCCTTGCATCAACGGCGGGGACCAGATCTCCGGCGATGATTCCGCCCGTGATGTTTTCAAGGACCCACGATCCGGCGGCCACGTTGGCCACGAAATGATTCTGGGCGTCCCGGGTAATGGCAAACACCGGGATGGAAGAGCCCGAGGCCAGCGACTGCGCGCCGACCGCGGTTCCCGATCCATCCGCCGCCGTTTCCACGCGGACCAAGGCGGGCGGGCCGGGGTTCACGGTAAACGTCTGCAAATTGGAAGTTCCGCCACCGGCGGCACTGAAGACGGTGATGGGAAACGGTCCCGTGGCGAGCAGATCGCCAGCCGGGATGGACGCCGTCAATTGGGTGGAATTGACATACGTCGTCGGGCGGTCCGAGCCGTTGAACCGAACCGTCGACTTGCCGCCCACGAACTCCGTGCCGTTGACCGTCAGCGTGAACGCGGGATCCCCGGCGAGCTTCGAGGTCGGGGCGATGCTTGCCGTGGTGGGGGTGGCCGTGCTGCCGATCCGGTTCAGGGAGTCGGAAGCCGTCCACCTGGAGAAGTCATTGAGCCCGGTGACCGTGATGGTGTGGGCCACGGCGCTGGCCGTGCCGCCCAGGTCGTTCCAGCTCACACCGCTGTCGCGAGAGCGGAACAGCTCCAGGATGCCGGCATTCTGCGAATTAAGCTCCGTGGCATCGTAGTGCAGGACCAGCCCCGCGTTGAGGCCGGTGTTGGTCGCGGGAGCGATGTCAAAGTAACGTGTGATGGAGCTGTGGCCCGCGCCCAGAGAAGTGGTTCCGGTCCGGCGAAGCACGCCGGTATTGCCCAGCGCCACCCCGTTCAGGGCCACGTCCGCCCCGATGTTTCCGAAGGTCACCGTGCCCGAAGTGGCGCTGATGTTCCGGGTGGTCGTGACCGTGCCCAGGATGGGCTGGCCGGCAGTCTCCGACAGGGTGGCCAAAGCTCCCAGGATGGCGGAGTTAGCCCCGGTATTGAGAGTGCCGCTCGTGGTGGTCAGGGTGCCGGCGACCGACAGGTCGCCGCCAAGGGAGAGGCCCGCGGCGCGATTGAGCGTGAAGTTGGCCAGCGAGATCGCGGGAAGCGTGGTGCCGGGTCCGGCGCCCGAGACGAGCAGGCTGGACGTGGCCCCGCCGACAAGCGATCCCGTGCCGAGCGAAATGGCGCCGTTCAGGGTCAGGGTGTTGGCGCCGATTGCGAGCGGACCGGCGGCGAGGGACAGCGTTCCGCCAACTGTGAGATTCCCCAGGAGCGAGGCTCCGGACGCGTTGTTCAGGGTGAGGCCTGAGAAGACGGCCGCCCCCAGCGTCTGGGCGCCCAGACCGTCAAAAGTAAACGTGCTGGTACCGGCAGTGAAGCCGCCGGCATTGCTGAAGTTGCCCTTCACGTCGTGCGCAACGGCCCCTGCGTCAAACGATGTGCCCGACCCGACGGTGAAGTTTCCTCCCACTGTCATGCCGTTGGACGCCACCGGAGTGACGCTCCCCGAGAGGGTGAAGTCTCCGTTGACCAGACTCACGCCGGCCAATCCCGGGGAGCCGGACCCCGAAAGGACGAGGTGGTGGTAGGTGGAGGGGCGCACGGTTTGGCTGGCGCCCGTGTAGTTCACGGTGTTTCCTGTGGCCGACGAGTTGAACGTGGCGATGTCAGCGGTTCCCCCCAGGTTCAAGCCGCTGCCGGGGCCTTGGGTCAGGGTGCCCAGGCCGGTCAGCGAAGAGGTCACGGTTGCCGAGCCGCTGTTGGTGAGCGTGCCGCCGGATGCCACGGCAACGGTCGCGGCAATCAGCGTTCCGTTGTTGGCATGGGTGGCGCCGTTCAGGTTCAGCGCGGTGGCCCCACTTAGCAGGATCCCCGCGCCATTGGCGAGATTGCCACCGACCGTCAGCGCCCCCGAGGCCGTCTTGGTGCCCGAGCCGCTCGTGACCAGGTTGTTGTAGGCAAATGCCGGAATTCCCTGCCCGGCGCCATCGAAATCGACCGTGCTGCCGGCCACGGTGTGTCCCACCGCCGAACCCGGAGTGAACACGCCTGAA
This sequence comes from Candidatus Eiseniibacteriota bacterium, assembly GCA_025351485.1. Taxonomy (GTDB): domain Bacteria; phylum Eisenbacteria; class RBG-16-71-46; order RBG-16-71-46; family JACRLI01; genus JANXVU01. The sequence continues at coordinate 11,756 of JANXVU010000013.1, forward strand.
ATCCCGATCGTGCCGCTGGGGGCCAAGGTCTTGTTGAAGTTGCTGAACGTCAGGTTGCCGTAAGCCGCGGGGAGCACGCCCTGGCCGGCACTCGACTGGTTGTAGAGCACCGTGCCTGCGGGCGCGCTGGTGACGCTTCCGGCGCCGGTGACTGTGCTGTTCAGGGTGAGCGTGTTGGCGCCCACGGCCAGGGTGCCCTGGGTGAGCGAGAACGTGTTGTTGACCGTGACGGAGTTGTTCAGGGTGAGCGTCGAGGCGGGCTTGTTGATGGTTAGTCCATTGAAAGCCTCTCCGCCGGCACGGACCAGACCCTGCGGGCCGGAACCGTTGAAGGTCGTCGTGGGCCCGGGGGTAAACGTCCCGCTGTCCAGCCAATCCCCGCCAACCGACAGGTTGAGCCCGTTGGCGTTCAATCCGGTGCCGGCCTGGATGGTGACTCCTCCGACGACGTTGAGACTGGATGTGACCAGTTGCGCCACCGGCTTGGTGGCCTGGGCCGTGGCATTGGAGACAAACAGGCTGCCGACGGGTACCGGGCTCTGGATGCGAATGGTTTGCGCGTTGGGCGTTGCGGCATTACCGGCCTGCACCGTGCCGCCGGTCACGCTGGATACGGAAGCAGCGACGAGATAGTCCGCCGGAGCGCTCGTCGCGCCCTGGATCACGATGGTCCCGCCCGACATGGTGAACGTGGAGGCCGCGGCCCCCACGTCGAACCCGGCGAACACGAGGTCGGTGGAGCCCTGGGTCACCACCGTGACCGTTCCGGCGCTCTGATTGTAGTTGGCGCTGGCAGTGGCGTTGTTGCGCCCGAAGTGGCCGGCGACGTTGAGCGCTCCGCCGTCAAGGATGAAGGAGGAGCCGCCCACGTAGTCCAGGTTGTTGTCGGCGACGGTTCCGACGTTGAAAGTGCCCGCGCTCAGATGGAGCACCCCGCGCACGGAGACGTTGCCGGCCTGCGGGGTGACTGTCACGTTGGGATTGTTGATCCAGAGTCCGGCGGTGGGCGGGATGTTGTAGATCGGTCCCAGTATGAAGCTGTTGACCAGGGGAAACGATCCCGAAACCTTGAACGTTCCGTTCGAAAGGGTCAGGAACGGGTCCGGGGCGGTGAAGTTAGTCGCGACCACTTCCAGGGTATTGGAGCTCAAGAGCCCCATGTTGAGGCGGACCTGATTAAAATTGTTCGCGCCGGCCCCGGAAATCGTCTGGTTCCCGTTGCGGTTGAAGATCACCGTGCCGGTGCTTCCGATGAATGCTCCGTTGTTGATCCAGTTGCCGGTCACGGTCAGTACCCGGAGCGACTCGTCCAGCGAGGCCGCGGGAGCAATGTTCAGATCGCCGCTGACCAGGGTGTTGGCGTTCAGCGTGGTCGTGCCGCCGGTAATGGTCAGGTTGTTGAAGCTGGTGATTCCGTTGTTGGGAAGGGTGTTGGATGCGGTGAACTCGACCGTGCCGGTCCCGGGCGTCCAGGTACCGACGCCCTGCAAGACGAGACCCTCGCAGGTGAGGGTGCCGCCGCCGGCCATGTTGATGCTGCCCTTGTTGTTGCTCGCCCCCACGGTGACCAGGCCGGAAACAGTCAGCCGGGAAGCGGCGTTGAACACCAGGGTGCCCGAGCCGGCCCCCGGGGTGGAACTACCGAGCTGGATGTTCAGGCATACCGCGGTAGGCACGTCGACGGTCACAGTCAGGTTCGTCGGGATGATCACGCCATCCGCTGCCGTGGGGATCGGACTTCCCCCCCAGGTGGCGGGCGAGTTCCAGCTTCCTGATTGGGTGCTGATCACGGTGGCGAGCGCCCCGGTTGCCAGCAACACGAGCAGCGCGATTGACGCAAGTGTTATAGTGGCAAGCTTCTTCATGGAGGACCTCATGTGGGGTGTAAATGGAACTTGCTGCGTCCGCCGGGGCGCGTTCGCAAGGGACGGAGTATGGGCGAGCAACGGGTGTGGATGCTGCAACCCGCGGCCGATCGGATGCCGGGGCACGGAAGGCACGAGCCTGGGCCCAGTCTTTCGACAGGGGCACACAGGGACCTCCTTGAAGCTGGGGTAGGGGGGAAATCAACTGCAATGGAAAGGTGGAAGAGCTTCGCGGTTTGATACCTGGAGAGGCGAGGAGAAGTTTACCGGGCTCGGCGGTGTGGCGGTGCGGCCAGACTCAGTAGGTCCAGCTCAGGGAAGAGTAGACCTGCTTCGAGGGAGCCAAGCCGTCGTGGTGGCTCTCGAAGGACAGGTTCATGTAGGCGCGTCGAACCAGGGAAAGATCCATGCTTCCGCTTTGCCAGGTCTCCGAGTCATTGATTCCAAACAGCGTATTGGCCGTGGACCGGGTTCCGCCACCCAGCTCGAGGTGCAGAACGGGGAGCGGATCCAGTCCGAAGCCGTACACTGCCAGGTTGGTCGCGATCCCGGCGCCGCTGGCGCGGCTGAGCCGGGCGCGGACCGCCAGGTTGAGCATCCAGAGCTGGTAGATCTCGGCGCTCGCAGCCCAGGTGTTCACATTCTCGATGGCCGCGATGGAGCTGTGGCGCAGGTCGGCTCCGGCACGCAGGTGCGGAATCTGTTCCAGGGACAGGCCAGCCCATGCCCCGCGCCGGAAGCGGTCGTCAAAGGCCGTCTCGGGAGTGATGTAGTCACGGTACAGGCGGACATTGCGGCGATTGTCGTACCCGCCCCGGGCGGACAGGTGGGGAGCCACCCTGGCGCTGGCGCTGAGAAAGGTGCTGGTCGGCGACAGCAAGGGCTCACCCAGGTCGCGCTTCCAGCCGCGGTTGACATCGATCTCCTGGGAAGCCGAGAGCGAGAGTCCGCCGTCGGTGTAGTAGAACTGGGCGAACGTGAAGTCGCGGTTGGCAGAGCCGGCTTGCCTCGAGGAAACGCCGCCCCCCGTCAAGGACCAGTGGCTCTCGGATCCTTCCGGCTGGTGGTACTCGACGTATGCCCCCATTTCCATGATGTCGCTGGAGAGCCCCAGCCGGGTCGGCTCGGGCTGGGCGCCCACGAACAGCCCCGAATTCCAGCGCCGGCCGCGGGCCTCGGCCAGCGCGCCGTCAAAGATGCTCACCGATGCCAGCGCCGACGCGGTCTGGCGCCCCAGCGTGACAAAGTAGTGTCCCGAGGCATCGTAACCCGACATGTTGAAGCGATAGACGCGGGTGAGCCCTTCGGCGGTCGTGACTCCGCCGGCGCGGTCGTAGCTGACCCGTCGGGTTCGAACGTCCGCCGTCCAATCGAGCGGAGCGCCCCACAGGTGCGTGCCGAAAACCCGCGCGTCCACGGCCGCCTGGCTGAGCCTCCCGCGGCCGTCGGTGTCCACGAGAAGGTAGGTCAGCCCGACCCGCCCCTTCAAGCGGGACAACGAGGGCTTGCGGATCGGTGCGGCCGACACTCCGTTGATTCCCGTCCCCGAAGGCGAGGCCCCTGCCGCGCCCGGCAGAGCGGGTCCTGCCGGAGTGAGGAGCCGCCGGTCGGTGAACTGCGCCATGTCCCCGGCCTTCGGAAGGGAAAGGAGTCGCAGCGTGTCGCAGGCGGCCCGGTGGGAAGCCAGGTAGGCGGCCCGCAGCCATGCCACCGGCATGCCCGCGCGTATCACGATCAGCGTGTCGCCCTCCAGAAGCCCGTCTTTGCGCCCGGCTTCGACGTACACCATCCCCCCGGACAACTGGCTGACGCCGGCGGACGCGGGCGCAGAAGCGCAGGGATTCGCCGCTGCCAGCCCGCACAGGGTGAGGGTCGCCAGCAGACAGATGGTCGCGCGGTCCTTGGGGACCATCCGGGGGGAGATCATCAGGTCCGGCCCTTCGGGTGGCACGAGTAGCACCTGTTGCTGTCGTAGGCGTAGCCGGTCACCTGGGTGTGGTGGGGGTTGGTCTGGGCCGCCGAGTGGCACTTGAAGCAACTGAACACTTTGAAGTCGGCGGGGTTCGCGTGGCAATCCGCGCACAACGTCCACCGGCCCGCGTGAGACCCCGAATAGATCGGGAAGTACGCCGCATCGTGATTGAACGTCGAGGGCGTCCAGGCGGCGGTGCCATGGCAACTCGCGCAGGCTGTCGGGAAGCCGGCCGTGGCGTGCGCCGGATTCGTGGTGGCGGTGTAGTTCGCCGAGTGGCACGAGTAGCACGCCGCGGCCGGTTTGTCCTTCCACGGGCTGCCGTGGCAGGTGGCGCAGGCCACCGCGACGTGAGCCCCGGTGAGCGGGAAAGCCGTGGTGGAATGATTGAACGTCGCCGGCTGCCAGGCGGCGGTGCCGTGGCAGGTCGTGCAGGTCGTCGGAAACGCGTTCAGCACATGTGCCGGCGCGAGCGCGCCGGTGTAGTTCGTGCTGTGGCACGAGTAACAGTCCGTGGGCGGCTTGGCCTTCCAGGGGCTGCCGTGGCAACCCGTGCAGTTCACGGCGATGTGCGCTCCGGTGAGCGGGAATGCGGTGGTGGCGTGATTGAACGAAGACGGCTGCCATGCCGTCGTGTTGTGGCAGGTGACGCAGGTGGTCGGGAAGCCTCCGGTCACGTGCGCCGGCTGGAGCGCCGCGGTGAAGTCCGGGGCGTGGCACGAATAGCAGTCGGTGGACATCCCGACCTTCCACGGGCTGCCGTGGCAGGTGGCGCAGGCCACGGCCACGTGCGAGCCGGTGAGCGGGAAGGGGGTCGTGGAATGGTTGAACGTGCCGGACGTCCAGGTGGTGGTGTTGTGGCAGCCGGCGCACAGGGTGTTGATGCCGCTGGTCGCATGCGGCGGCGTGGAGGTGGCGTCGTACCTGGGCTTGTGGCACGAGTAGCAGTCGGCCAGCGGCTTGTTCTTCCACGGGCTGCCGTGGCAGGTGGCGCAGGCCACGGCGACGTGGGCGCCGGTGAGCGGGAAGGCCGTGGTGGCATGATTGAACGTCGCCGGCTGCCAGGCGGCAGTGTTGTGACAGGTCGTGCAGGTGGTCGGGAATCCGCCGGAAACATGGCCCGGCGCGAGGGCACCGGTGAAGGCCGCCGTGTGGCACGCATAACAATCCGTGGGCGGCTTGGCTTTCCAGGGGCTGCCGTGGCAGCTGGCGCAGTTCACCGCGACATGCGCTCCGGTGAGCGGGAACGCGGTGGTGGAGTGGTTGAAAGACGACGGCTTCCATCCGGACGTCGAGTGGCACGTGGTGCAAGTGGTGGGGAATCCCCCGGAGACGTGCGCCGGCTGGAGCGCCGCGGTGAAGTCCGGGGCGTGGCACGAGTAGCAGTCGGTGGACATCCCGACCTTCCACGGGCTGCCGTGGCAGGTGGCGCAGGCCACGGCCACGTGCGAGCCGGTGAGGGGGAACGGGGTCGTGGAATGGTTGAACGTGCCGGTAGTCCAGGTGCTGGTGGTGTGGCACGAGGCGCACGCGGTGCTGTAACTGCTGGCGGCGTGCGGCGGCGCGGCCGTGGCGTCGTATGTCGCCTTGTGGCACGAGTAGCAGTCGCCGGCCGGCTTGGCTTTCCATGGGCTGCCATGGCAGCTGGCGCAGTTGGCCGCGACGTGCGCCCCGGTCAAGGGAAACGCCGTGGCCGCGTGGTTGAAGGACGATGGCTTCCATCCGGACGTCGAGTGGCACGTGGTGCAAGTGGTGGGGAATCCCCCGGAGACGTGCGCCGGCTGGAGCGCCGCGGTGAAGTCTGGGGCGTGGCACGAATAGCAGTCGGTGGACATCCCGACCTTCCACGGGCTGCCATGGCAGGCGGCGCAGGCCACGGCCACGTGCGAGCCGGTGAGGGGGAAGGGGGTCGTGGAGTGGTTGAACGAACCGGTGGCCCAGGCGCTGGTGGTGTGGCACGTGGCGCACGCGGTGCTGTAGCTGCTGGCGGCGTGCGGCGGCGCGGCCGTGGCGTCGTAGGTCGCCTTGTGGCACGAGTAGCAGTCGCCGGCCGGCTTGGCATTCCACGGGCTGCCGTGGCAGCTGGCGCAGTTGGCCGCGACGTGCGCCCCGGTCAGGGGAAACGCCGTGGCCGCATGGTTGAAGGACGATGGCTTCCATCCGGCCGTGGAGTGGCAGGTCGTGCAGGTCGTGGGGAATCCGCCCGCGACGTGCGCCGGCTGAAGCGCCGCGGTGAAGTCCGGCGCGTGGCACGAATAGCAGCTCGTGGACATCCCGACCTTCCACGGGCTGCCGTGGCAAGTGGCGCACGCCACGGCCACATGGGAGCCGGCGAGCGGGAAGGGGGTCGTGGAATGGTTGAACGTGCCGGACGTCCAGGTGGTGGTGTTGTGGCAGCCGGCGCACAGGGTG
>JANXVU010000016.1 GCA_025351485.1 Candidatus Eiseniibacteriota bacterium
GAGATGGTGATGCCCGGGGACAACGTGCAGATGGAAATCGAGCTGATCACGCCGATCGCGATGGAGAAGGAACTGCGGTTCGCCATTCGCGAGGGCGGCCGCACGGTTGGCGCCGGCGTCGTCGCCGAGATCATCGCCTAAGGAGCGTCGGAAATGCGCGAACAAATCACCCTGGCCTGCGGAGACTGCAAGCGCCGCAACTACACAGGGAAAAAGAACAAGCGTCTGCACCCGGACCGCGTGGAGTACAAGAAGTTCTGCCGGTTCTGTCGCAAGCACACGCTGCACAAGGAAACTCGCTAGGCTTTATAGGTCTGTAGCTCAGTCTGGTTAGAGCACCGGTCTCCAAAACCGGGGGTCGGGGGTTCGAATCCCTCCAGGCCTGCCATTTTCAGGGGCGCCCACAAGGGGCTGCCCCATTCGCCGCGGCCTCCGGGCCGCGCGGGAGAATTCGCCGTCATGGCCCAGTTCATCGACCAGTCCGTTGGCTTCCTCAGGGAAGTCCGCGAGGAGTTCAGGAAGGTCAGCCGCCCCTCATGGCCCGAGCTGCGCAACTCCACCACGGTGGTGATCGTGGCCGTGCTCATCATGGGGCTTCTGGTCGGGCTCATGGACCAGATCTTCGCCCGCCTGGTGCAACTCATTCTGAAGTAGAGGTCACGGAAGATGGCGAAGCAGTGGTTCGTGGTGCATACCTATTCCGGGCACGAGAACAAGGTCCGGTTGAACATCCAGAGGGCCGCACGGGCGGCCGGTCTCGAGGAAGCCATCGGTGACGTGCTGGTCGCCACCGAGGACTTCGCCGAGATGAAGGAAGGCAAGCGGACGGTTTCCCGGCGCAAGACTTTCCCGAGCTACGTCCTGATCAGCATGGACCTCTCGGAGGAGACGCAGCACCTCGTGACCAACGTGCCGGGAGTGACCGGCTTCGTGGGTTCGGGCACGCACCCGACCGCCCTCAAGGAGTCGGAGATCGACCGCATCATGGGCCGCATGACGGGCAGCCAGGCCGGCCGTCCCGCCCCGGAATCCAAGTTCCGCGTGGGCGAGCACGTGCGGGTGGTCGACGGTCCGTTTAACGGCTTCACCGGGGTGGTCGACGAGACCCACCCGGAGCGCGGCAAGCTCAAGGTCATGGTCAGCATTTTCGGGCGCGCGACGCCGGTGGAACTGGACTTTTTGCAGGTGCAGCCCGTCTAGGGGCTCTTGAAGGAAGGAACTGAGGATGGCTAAAGAAATCACAGCGATGGTGAAGCTCCAGGTGCCCGCCGGCGCCGCGAACCCGGCGCCCCCGATCGGGCCGGCCCTGGGCCAGCACGGCGTGAACATCATGGACTTCTGCAAGCAGTTCAACGCCAAGACGCAGTCGCAGGCCGGGCTCATCATCCCGGCGGTGATCACGATCTACAAGGACCGCACCTTCACGTTCATCCTGAAGACGCCGCCGGCCGCCGTGCTGCTGCTGAAGGCCGCGGGCGTCCCGAAGGGTTCCGGCGTGCCGAACCGCAACAAGGTGGCCAAGGTCACCATGGCGCAGGTTCGGGAGATCGCCGAGCTCAAGAAGCCCGACCTGAACTCCAACGACGTCGAGCACGCGATGAGCATGGTGATGGGCACTGCCCGCTCCATGGGCATCGAAATCGCATCCTAGTCACTTCGTAGAGCACGGCACACCCGGCCGCTTCTTCGGCCAAGCACGTGGGAGCGCGAACAGCGCGTTTGGACCACGGGAGAATCCAATGAGACACGGCAAGCGTTATCGCAAGGGAGCGGAGATCGCCGGCGAGGCGGATCTTTCACTCAAGGAAGCCGTGGGACGCCTGAAGTCGGCGCCCGCGACCAAGTTTGACGAGACCTGCGAGGTGGCCGTCCACCTGGGCGTGGACCCGCGCCACGCCGACCAGCAGGTCCGTGGCACCGTGATCTTCCCGCACGGCATCGGAAAAACGCTTCGCGTGCTGGTGCTCGCGAAGGGCGAAAAGGAAAAAGAGGCCAAGGAAGCCGGGGCCGACCACGTCGGCAGCGACGACTACCTGGCCAAGCTGCGCGAAGGCTGGACCGACATCGACGCGATCGTCGCCACGCCCGACATGATGGGCGAAGTCGGAAAGCTCGGAAAGCAGCTCGGACCCCGCGGCCTGATGCCCAATCCCAAGGCCGGGACCGTGACCTTTGACGTGGCCAAGGCGGTGCGCGAACTCAAGGCCGGCAAGACCGAGTTCCGCGTGGACAAGGGCGCCAACCTGCATGTGCCGTTCGGCAAGAAGAGTTTTCCCGAGGGAAGCCTGTACGACAACGTCCTGACCTTCCTGCGCAACGTGAACCGGATGAAGCCGGCCGGCGCGAAGGGCCAGTACATCAAGAGCGTCACCCTGAGCTCCACCATGGGCCCCGGGCTGCACGTGGACCTCAACCAGCTCGCCACTGACCTGAAGGGCTAGGGAGACCGACATGCCTACCGCCGAGAAAGAACAGGAAGTCGCGCTCCTGACCGAATGCCTCGAGGGAGCCAAGAGCGTCGTCCTTTCGGATTACGCCGGCATCGACGTGGAGACCGTCACCGCACTGCGCCGCAAGTGCCGCGAGAACGGCATCCAGTTCCGCGTCACCAAGAACACGCTGCTGCGCCGCGCGCTCAACAACAAGGGATTCACCAGCCTGGACGAGCATCTGGTGGGCCCGATCGCCGTCGCTTTCGCCAAGGACGAAGTGATCGCCGCCAAGGTGATCACCGAGTTTGCCAAGGACAAGCAGTTCCCCAAGGTGCGTGCCGGTCTGGTGGACGGCAAGTTCATGAGCGGGGCCCAGCTGATCGCGCTGGCCAAGCTGCCGGGCAAGACCGAGCTGCTGACCCAGCTCGTTTTCACGCTGAACGCCCCGGCCCGCAACCTGGTCGTGGTGCTCAGCGCCCCGGCCCGCAACCTGGTCACCGTGCTGAACGCCGTCGCCAAGCAAAAGGGCGAGGCTGCCTGACCCGACAACGAGGCCGGGATCCCGGGCCACGGGAGCCGGCCGCCTGGGTGGGACCGTGTGGTAGCGCGCCCCGCCATATAGATTCCGGTTTGTGAACGCCGGTGGATGCACCCGAATCACTGATGTTGAGAGCCCGGGCGTGAAGCCCGGAAGTCCCATAGACGGAGCGAGCGCTCCGCGAGGAGGAAACCGTGTCTGCTGTTGCCGATATCGTTGAAAAGGTTGAAAAGATGAGCGTCCTCGAGGTGAGCGAGCTGGTGAAGGCGCTCGAGGAGAAGTTCGGTGTTTCTTCCGCCATGCCGATGATGGCCATGGCCGCCGGGCCGGCTGCCGGCGCTGCCGTCGCCGAGGAAAAGACGGAGTTCGACGTCATCCTCAATAGCGGTGGCGACAAGAAGATCCAGGTCATCAAGGTCGTGCGCGAGCTGACCGGCCTGGGCCTGAAGGAAGCCAAGGACCTGGTCGACGGCGCGCCCAAGCCGCTGAAGACCGGAATCCCCAAGGCCGAGGCCGAGGAAGTGAAGAAGAAGGTGGAAGAGCAGGGAGGAACGGCAGAGATCAAGTAGCGTGACCCACTTGATCCTCCAGTTCCAGTAGCCGAGGCCGCCGCCCGGGCATTCAAATCCCGGGCGGCTATCGGCGTCCCGGGCGGGCCCTGAGGGGCCCCACAAGCAGCGCCTCCTGGAATCCCGGGTTCCTATTCGAGGCGCGGCAGCCGCCCCTGGTTTGGCAGGGCGGCGATCGAGCACACGCTGTCAGAAAGGTGGATGGCCTTGGAAGGCAACATTCGTCGCGAGCGCAAGAGTTTCAGCAAGCTGGAGAAGGACTGGCACGTCCAGATTCCGAACCTGCTGGACGTCCAGTTGAAGTCTTTCCGTGACTTCCTCCAGATCGAAATCGATTTTGCCAAGCGCCGGAACGAAGGGCTCCAGGAAGTCTTCACCAGCGTATTCCCCATTACCGACACCCGCGACCTCTACTCCCTGGAATTCGTCTGCTACGACCTGGGCGAGCCCAAGTACAACGTGGACGAGTGCCAGGAGCGTGATCTCACCTTTTCCGCCCCGCTCAAGGCCAAGCTGCGCCTGCGCATCCGCGAGGACGTGGAGGGCCAGCGCCGCGACAAGGAAATCATCGAGCAGGAAGTCTACCTGGGCGAGCTGCCGCTGATCACCGACAAGGGCACGTTCATCATCAACGGCGCCGAGCGCGTGATCGTCTCCCAGCTCCACCGTTCGCCGGGCGTGTTCTTTGACGAAATGATCCACCCGAACGGCAAGAAGCTTTTCTCGGCCCGCATCATTCCGTACCGCGGCTCGTGGGTGGAGTTCAGCCTGGACGTGAACGACATCATGTACGTCCACATCGACCGCAAGCGCAAGCTCCCGGTCACGGTCATGCTCAAGGCCCTCGGGTCCGTGAACGACCACGACATCCTGGACCTGTTCTACGACAAGGAAAGCTCCGACATCACCGGCAAGGGCGACCCGCTGTGCCTGCACCAGATCGCCGCCGAGGACCTGGTGGACTCGGAGACGGGCGAAGTGGTGCTCGAGGTCAACGAGGAGATCACTCCGGAGAAGCTCGAGCGGCTCCGCAAGGCCAAGGCCCCCTCGGTGGCCTGGTTCGTGATCCCGCACCGCGACGAGGCGGACGTGGTCCGCAACACGCTTCGTAAGGACAACACCAAGACGCAGGAAGAGGCCCTGGGCAAGATCTACAACCTGATCCGTCCGGGCGAGCCCCCGCGCGCCGACACCGCGCGCGACATCCTGAACAAGCTCTTCTTCAATCCCAAGCGCTACGACCTGGCGCGCGTGGGACGCCACAAGCTGAACCAGAAGCTGAACCACGACCTGCTCCTGGGCGAGGACAAGAAGCGCAAGCGCCTCGGCTACGTCCGTCCGGACGAGGACCAGAGCATCCTGGTCAAGGAAGACTTCCTGGCCATCATCAAGTACCTGCTGCTGCTTCGCACCGGCGAGGAGCTGGCGGGGGAACTGGTCACCACCGACGACATCGACCACCTGGGCAATCGCCGGGTGCGCTCGGTGGGCGAGCTGCTGGCCAACCAGTTCAACATCGGCCTCGCCCGCATGGCGCGCATCATTCGTGAGCGCATGAGCCTGCAGGAAGAGACCCTGACGCCGTACGACCTGATCAACTCGCGCACCATCTCGGCGGTGATCCAGAGCTTCTTCGGGTCCAGCCAGCTGTCGCAGTTCATGGACCAGACCAACCCGCTGGCCGAGCTGACGCACAAGCGCAGGCTTTCGGCGCTTGGACCCGGCGGGCTGACCCGTGACCGCGCAGGCTTCGAGGTGCGCGACGTGCACTACACGCACTATGGGCGCATGTGCCCGATCGAGACGCCGGAAGGCCCGAACATCGGCCTGATCGCCTCGCTCTCGACCTACGCCCGGGTCAATGAGTTCGGCTTCCTGGAGACTCCCTACCGGGTGGTCAAGAGCGGCACCGTCGACAAGAAGAACATCAAGTTCCTCTCGGCCGACGAGGAGGACCGCCACCACATCGCCCAGGCCAGCGCCGAGTACGACCGCAAGAACGGCGAGCTCAAGGAAGACCGCATGACGGTCCGGTTCCGGTCCGAGTACCCCATCGTGGAGCGCGACGAAATCGAGTACATGGACATTTCGCCGATCCAGCTGGTGTCCCCGGCCGCGGCCCTGATCCCGTTCCTGGAGCACGACGACGCCAACCGCGCGCTGATGGGCTCCAACATGCAGCGCCAGGCGGTGCCGCTGCTCCAGACGGACGCGCCCCTGGTGGGCACGGGCCTCGAGGGCAAGGTCGCCGAGGACTCCGGCGCGCTGGTGCTGGCCCGCAGGGAAGGCGTGGTGGAGAGCGTCTCGGCGGACATGATCTACGTCCGCTACGAGCCGGGCGACACCGGGCCGACCCCGGACTACGTGGGCCAGACCGGCATCGACTCGTACCGGCTTACCAAGTTCAAGCGCTCCAACCAGGACACGTGCATCAACCAGCGGCCCATCGTGGCCGCGGGCCAAGTCGTGAAGAAGGGCGAAGTCCTCGCGGACGGCGCCTCCACCTCCATGGGCGAGCTCGCGCTCGGCGCCAACGTGCTGGTCGCGTTCATGCCGTGGGGCGGGTACAACTTCGAGGACGCCATCCTGGTCTCCGAGCGCCTCAGCAAGACCGACACGTTCACGTCGATCCACATCGAGGAGTTCGAGCTGCAAGTGCGGGACACCAAGCGCGGCGTGGAGGAGATCACCCGCGAGATCCCGAACGTGAGCGAAGAGGCGGTCAAGAACCTGGACGATGAGGGCATCGTCCGGGTGGGCGCCCGTGTCCGCCACGCCGACATCCTGGTGGGCAAGGTCACGCCGAAGGGCGAGACCGAGTTGACCCCCGAAGAGCGCCTGCTGCGCGCCATCTTCTGCGACAAGGCCGCCGACGTCCGGGACGCCTCGCTCAAAGCCCCTCCGGGCATGGACGGGATCGTCATCGACATCAAGGTGTTCTCGCGCCGCGAAAAGGACGAGAGTTCCAAGGGCTCCGAAAAGAAAAAGATCGATCGCCTCAAGCGGACCACCAACAAGGAAAAGACGCGCCTCATCAGCCAGCGCAACGAGGCCCTGAAGAACATCCTGCGCGGCCAGCTCGCCAACAAGTTCATGAGCAAGGACAAGGGCGAGGCGCTGGTGCGCGCCGGCAAGAAGCTGTCCGACGAGGTCCTCGACGAGCTGGACTTCGACGACCTGCAGTGGGGCCAGGAGCTGACCAAGGACGAGAAGGTCAACGAGCAGGTCTGGAAGCAGATCGAGGCCGCCTCGGTGGGCCTCACCCGGATCGAAAAGGACCTCGAAAAGGAGGTCAAGAAGGTCACCCAGGGCGACGAGCTGCCGCCGGGGGTGGTCAAGCTCGTGAAGGTCTACGTCGCCAAGAAGCGCAAGCTCTCGGTCGGGGACAAGATGGCCGGGCGCCACGGCAACAAGGGCGTGGTGGCCAAGATCCTCCCCGAAGAGGACCTGCCGTACATGCCCGACGGAAGCCCGGTGGACATGGTGTTGAACCCGCTCGGCGTGCCGTCGCGCATGAACATCGGCCAGATCCTGGAAACGCACCTGGGCTGGGCGGCGGAAAAGCTCGGCTACAACACCGCGACCCCGGTGTTCGCCGGCGCCACGGTCGAGGAGATCAAGGCCAAGCTTCGCGAGGCCGGGCTCCCCGACGATGGCAAGACCGAGTTGTGGGACGGCCGCTCCGGAGAGTGCTTCGATTCGCGCGTGACGGTCGGCTACATCTACATGCTGAAGCTGTCGCACCTGGTGGACGACAAGATCCACGCCCGGTCCATCGGGCCGTACTCGCTCGTCACCCAGCAGCCGCTGGGAGGCAAGGCCCAGTTCGGAGGCCAGCGGTTCGGCGAGATGGAAGTGTGGGCGCTCGAGGCCTACGGCGCCGCGCACACGCTGCGCGAGCTCCTGACGGTCAAGTCCGACGACGTGAACGGCCGCTCGCGCATCTACGAGGCGATCGTCAAGGGCGAGAATCCGCAGGAGCCGGGAGTGCCCGAGTCGTTCAACGTGCTGGTGAAAGAGCTTCAGAGTCTCTGTCTCAACGTCCAGACCATCGAAGAGAACTGATCAAGAAGCTCCCTAAAGGGTCATGAACATAGAGGCGCGCCTCGAGGGCGCGCCGTCCGAGGGAGGCCGGAGTCTTCAGTCCGGCGCCACACCCTGAGGAGAGGAACCGCGAGATGATGGAAGAAAGCACGGGATTGCAGTCTCCGCCGTCGTTCCCGCTGGGGCGCATGTCGCTCACGCGCGGGGAGGACCGTGACCGCCGAAAGCCGACCCAGTTCAGCGCCATTCGAATCCAGCTGGCGTCCCCGGAAGTGATCCGGAACTGGTCGTACGGCGAGGTCACCAAGCCGGAGACCATCAACTACCGCTCGTTCAAGCCCGAGAAGGACGGCTTGTTCTGCGAAAAGATCTTCGGCCCGGTCAAGGACTGGGAGTGCAACTGCGGCAAGTACAAGCGCATCCGCTATCGCGGCGTGGTGTGCGACCGCTGCGGCGTGGAAGTGACGCAGGCCAAGGTGCGCCGCGAGCGCCTGGGCCACATCGAGCTGGCCGTTCCGGTCGCCCACATCTGGTACTTCAAGGGCGTGCCGAGCCGCATCGGCCACCTGCTGGACATGTCCATCCGCGACCTCGAGCGCGTGCTGTACTACGAGAGCTACGTGGTCATCGACCCGGGAAACTCGGGCCTGAAGAAGCAGGACCTCCTGACCGAGGACCAGATGGACGAGGTCCTTTCGGACCCGAACATCAATCTCACCGCCAAGATGGGCGGCGAGGCCATCCGCGAACTGCTGACCGGCATCGAGCTCGAGGAGTTGTGTGCGGAGCTGCGCGCGCAGGCCAAGATCGAAACCTCCATCCAGCGCAAGCGCGAGGTGCTCAAGCGCCTGCGCGTGGCCGAGGCGTTCCGCCACAGCGGCAATCGCCCCGAGTGGATGATCCTCCAGGTCATCCCGGTGCTGCCGCCCGACCTGCGGCCGCTCGTGCCTCTCGAGGGCGGCCGTTTCGCCACCTCGGACCTGAACGACCTATACCGCCGGGTCATCAACCGGAATAACCGTCTCAAGAAGCTGATCGACATCAAGGCCCCGGCCGTGATCCTGCGAAACGAGAAGCGCATGCTGCAGGAGGCCGTGGACGCGCTGTTCGACAACGGCCGCCGGTCCCGCGCCGTGCGCGGCCAGGGCGACCGGCCGCTCAAGTCGCTGTCCGACATGCTCAAGGGCAAGCAGGGCCGGTTCCGCCAGAACCTGCTCGGCAAGCGCGTGGACTACTCGGGCCGTTCGGTCATCGTGGTGGGCCCGGAGCTCAAGCTGCACCAGTGCGGCCTGCCCAAGAACATGGCCCTGGAGCTGTTCAAGCCGTTCATCATCCGCAAGCTCGAGGACAAGGGCTTCGTGCAGACGGTCAAGTCGGCCAAGCGGCTGGTGGAGCGCGAGCGCCCCGAGGTGTGGGACATCCTGGGCAAGATCATCAAGGGCCACCCGGTGCTGCTGAACCGCGCGCCCACGCTGCACCGCCTGGGCATCCAGGGCTTCGAGCCGGTGCTGGTCGAGGGCAAGGCCATCAAGATCCACCCGATGGTCTGCCAGGCCTTCAACGCCGACTTCGACGGTGACCAGATGGCCGTGCACGTGCCGCTGTCGTTCGAGGCCCAGATCGAGGTCAGCACCATCATGCTGAGCTCGCACAACATCCTTTCCCCGGCCAGCGGCCGGCCCCTGGCGACTCCCAACCAGGACATCGTCCTCGGGTGCGCGTACCTGACGCTGTCCAAGCCGGGCGACCTGGGCGAAGGACGGATCTTCTACGGGCCGGAGGAAGTGCGCGCCGCGTACGACCACCAGTCCGTGGGCCTGCACGCCCCGATCAAGATGTACTTCGAGGGCCGCCTGCTGGAAACCACTGTCGGCCGCGTCCTGTTCAACGACCAGGTCCCCCCGGGCCTGCGCTTCGTGAACAAGGAAATGGACAAGAAGGGCCTGGAGAACCTGGTCGGCGACTGCTACCGCAAGCTGGGACCCGCCGAGACCGCCCGCTTCCTGGACGAGCTCAAGGACATCGGGTTCAAGTTCGCGACCCAGGCCGGCGTCACCGTGGGAATCGACGACATCCTGGTCCCGGGCAACAAGCCGCAGATCATCGCCAAGGCCACGGCGGACGTCGAGCGCATCCAGAAGCAGTACCAGCAGGGCGTGATCACCGAGGGCGAGCGCTACAACAAGGTGATCGACACCTGGACCCACGTCACGACGGAAGTGGAAAAGATCACCTTCGAGGGGCTGGCCGCGGATCGGGGCGGTTTCAACCCGATCTACCTCATGGCCCATTCCGGTTCCCGTGGGTCACCGGAACAGATCCGCCAGCTCGCCGGAATGCGTGGGCTGATGGCCAAGCCCCAGAAGAAGATCACCGGTGGCTTCGGAGAAATCATCGAAAGCCCGGTCATCCGTAACTTCAAGGAAGGCCTGTCGGTGCTGGAGTACTTCATCTCCACGCACGGCGCCCGCAAGGGACTGGCCGACACCGCCCTGAAGACGGCCGACGCCGGCTACCTGACGCGCCGCCTGGTGGACGTCTCCCAGGATGTCATCATCAACGTGGAAGACTGCGGCACCATCCGCGGGCTGGAAGTCTCGGCCATCAAGGAAGGCGAAGACGTCATCGAGGCCCTGGGCGACCGTATCCTGGGCCGCGTGGCGGCCGAGGACGTGGTGGACCCGCTGACCAGCGAAACTCTGGCCCGCGCCGGCGACGAGATCGTCGAGGAGGTGGCGGAAGCCATCGAGGCCGCCGCGGCCGTCGAGAAGGTCGTGATCCGCTCGGTGCTGACTTGCGAAGCCAAGCGCGGCGTGTGCGCGCGGTGCTACGGCCGCAACCTGGCCACCGGACGCATGGTGGACATCGGGGAGGCCGTGGGCGTGATCGCGGCGCAGTCGATCGGCGAACCGGGCACGCAGCTGACGCTGCGCACCTTCCACATCGGTGGAACCGCCAGCCGTATCGTCGAGCAGAGCCGCATCAAGGCCAAGTTTCCGGGAAAGATCAAGTTCGTGGAGCTGGAGACCGTGGAGGCCCGCGACGGCCGCCTGGTCGTGGTCGGCTACAAGGGCGAGCTGCAGTCGCTCGCCCCCAACGGCAACGTGATCCAGCGTTTCAACCCGCCTTACGGCGCGCGCCTGATGGTCCGGGACAAGCAGAAGGTGGATGTCGACTCCGACCTGTTCGAGCTCGACACCTACAACACGCCCATCCTTTCCGAGGTGTCGGGAGCGGTCAAGTTCATCGACATCAAGGAAAAGCAGACCATGCGCGAGGAGCTCGATGAAAACACGGGCATGAAGCTGTTCGTGATCATCGAGGACCGTGAAAAAGAGAAGCACCCGCGCCTGGACATCCTGGACGCCTCGGGCAAGGCCATCGGCCAGTACCTGCTCCCGACCGGAGCGCGCCTTTCGGTGCGCGACGGCGAGGCGGTGCACGCCGGCGACGTCATGGCCAAGATCCGCCGCGAAGCCGCCAAGACGCGCGACATCACGGGCGGTCTGCCCCGTGTGGCCGAGCTCCTGGAGGCCCGCAAGCCCAAGGACCACGCCATCGTCAGTGAAATCGACGGGCGCGTGGTGGAGTTCGGAAAGGTCATCCGCGGATCGCGGACCCTGATCATCCGCGACGAGCAGGGCGACGAGCGCGAGTACGCCATCCCGCAGGGCAAGCACCTGCACGTGCAGGAGGGGGACTTCGTGCGCTCGGGCGACCGGCTCACGGAAGGCCCGGTGAACCCGCATGACATCCTCAGGATCAAGGGGATCCATCGGGTCCAGGAATACCTCCTGAACGAGATCCAGGAGGTCTACCGACTCCAGGGCGTGCGAATCGACGACAAGCACATCGAGGTGATCGTCCGCCAGATGCTCCAGAAGGTCCGCATCGAGGACCCGGGCGACACGATCTTCCTCGAGAGCGAGCAGGTCGACAAGATCGTCCTGGGCGATGAAAACCGGCGGGTGGAGACCGAGGGTGGTGTTCCTGCCACCTATCAGCCGCTCCTGCTTGGGATTACCAAGGCGTCGCTGTCCACCCCGAGCTTCATCTCGGCGGCCTCCTTCCAGGAGACCACCCGGGTGCTGACCGAGGCGTCGGTGACCGGCCAGACGGACTATTTGAGAGGCCTTAAGGAAAACGTGATCATTGGTCATTTGATCCCCGCGGGGACCGGACTGGCCAAGTACCGCAAAATCCGTGTCATTAAAGAAGATGAGGAATCCGAGCGCACCGAGGCGGAGGACATCAAAACCGCTTGACAGGGCATGGATGGGCGTCTAATATGCCTATTCTGCGCTCTGACACAGGGCTCTTACCAGATTCCTCCTAAGCAATTGTGAACACGCTCGCTGAAGCAGTTCCGCGGGTTCCGGGAGTACCCTTTTGCCAACACTGAATCAGCTGGTCCGCAAGGGCCGTAGTCTCGTGCGCCGAAAAAACACGGCGCCTGCTCTGAAAGGCAGCCCGCAGAAGCGCGGGGTATGCACGCGTGTCTACACGTCGACTCCGAAGAAGCCGAATTCGGCCCTTCGCAAGGTCGCCCGTGTCCGTCTTACCAACGGAATGGAAGTGACGTGCTACATCCCGGGCGAGGGCCACAACCTGCAGGAGCACTCGATCGTTCTGATCCGTGGAGGCCGAGTGAAGGATCTGCCCGGCGTCCGTTACCACATCGTGCGTGGCACGCTTGACGCCAGCGGAGTTGACGGGCGCAAGCAGAGCCGTTCCAAGTACGGTACGAAGAGCGGTGCCAAAGGTGGCACCCCCAAGAAGAAGTGAGCTGAGGAATGCCTCGTAAAAAGGTCATCATCAAGCGGGAACTCGTTCCCGATCCGCAGTTCAACAACGTGCTGGTTACCCGGTTCGTGAACGCGGTGATGGGCGGCGGAAAGAAGAGCACCGCCGAGGGGATCGTTTACGGTAGCATCAATCTCCTTGGCGAAAAAACCGGCGGAGACGGCCTCACGGTCCTCAAGACCGCGATCAACAACGTCAAGCCGGTGCTGGAAGTGAAGAGCCGGCGAGTCGGCGGAGCCACCTACCAGGTGCCCGTCGAGATCCGCCCGGAGCGCCGCACGGCCCTGGCGATCCGCTGGCTGATCCTGAACGCCAAGGCCCGCGCCGAGAAGAGCATGGCCGAGAAGCTCGCCGCCGAGCTGCTGGCCGCCTCCAAGAACGAAGGGGGCGCCATCAAGAAGCGCGAGGAAACGCACCGCATGGCCGAAGCCAACAAGGCGTTCGCCCACTACCGGTGGTAGAACGCCGGGCATAATCAGCCCGGCCGCAACAACATCAGCGAACGGCGTTGACCGAAGCACCAGGCCCGGCGCCATGCAACATATGCAGCTGCTTTTCCCAATCGGAAAGGTGGTGATGCAGAGCCGATAGACAAAGAATTTTCTAAGGAAGAAGGGCTAGAGCGTGCCACGCGAGACGCCTCTCAGCAGAACCCGAAATATCGGCATTATGGCCCACATCGATGCCGGAAAAACGACCCTCACCGAACGAGTCCTGTTCTTCACAGGCAAGCTGCATCGGATGGGTGAGGTTCACGAAGGTTCTGCGGTCATGGACTGGATGGAGCAGGAGCGGGAGCGCGGGATCACCATCACCGCCGCCGCCACCACTGCCCAATGGCGTGACCATCGTATCAACATCATCGACACACCCGGCCACGTGGATTTCACGGTGGAAGTCGAACGAAGCCTTCGCGTGCTTGATGGCGCGATTGCCGTGTTCTGTGCCGTCGGCGGCGTCGAGCCGCAGTCCGAGACCGTGTGGCGCCAGGCGGACAAGTACGGGGTTCCCCGGATCGCCTTCGTCAACAAGATGGACCGTGTCGGCGCGGACTTCCAGTACGTCGTCCAGAACATGCGTGACCGTCTTGGAGCGCACCCGGTCCCGATCCAGATCCCGATGCAGACCGGCGACGTGTTCGAGGGCGTGATCGACCTCATTGAAATGAATGCCGTGTTCTACAAGGACGCCGGGCCCAAGGGAAGCACCTTCGAGGTCATGGAGATCCCGCGGGACATGCTGAAGAAGGCCGAGGAGGCCCGCCGTTTCATGGTGGACTCCAGCGCCGAGTTCGACGAAGAGGTCATGACCCTGTATCTCGAGGGCAAGGACGTCAACAAGGAACAGATTCGCAAGGCCATCCGGGCCGGCACCCTGACGGGAAAGATCGTCCCGGTGCTCGCGGGATCGGCGTTCAAGAACAAGGGCGTGCAGCCGCTGCTCGATGCGGCCGTGGATTTCCTGCCGTCGCCGCTGGACAAGCCGCCGATCACCGGGATCCATGCCGATACGCTGGAACCCGACATGAGGGAATGTTCCGACGACGCGCCGTTTGCGGCGCTGGTGTTCAAGATCCAGACCGACCCGCACGTCGGAAAGCTCACGTTCTTCCGAGTGTATTCCGGAAGACTCGAGGCCGGCAGCGGAGTGATGAACACCACCAAGGACAAGCCGGAGCGCATCGGCCGCATGGTGCAGATGCACGCCAACAAGCGCGAAGACATCGAGGCGGTGTACGCCGGAGACATCGCGGCCGCCATCGGGCTCAAGACCGCATCGACCGGCGACACGTTGTCGATCAAGGACAAGCCGATCATTCTCGAGTCCATGCACTTCCCGGAGCCGGTGATCTCGGTCGCCATCGAGCCCAAGACGCGCCAGGACGAGGAAAAGCTCTCGACCGCGCTCGGCAAGCTCTCCGAGGAAGACCCGACCTTCCGCGTGCAGACGCACGAGGAAACCGGGCAGACGCTGATCTCGGGAATGGGCGAGCTTCACCTGGAGATCCTGGTGGACCGCATGGTCCGCGAGTTCAAGGTCGAAGCCAACATCGGCAAGCCCCAGGTGGCCTACAAGGAGGCGATTTCGCAGCCCTCCGAGGCCCGCGGGCGGTTCATCCGGCAGTCGGGAGGCCGGGGCCAGTTCGGGGATTGCACCATCGAGATGGAGCCGAGCGCGCCGGGAGCGGGATTCATCTTCGAGAACAAGATCGTGGGTGGATCGATCCCGAAGGAATACATCCCGGCCGTCGAGAAGGGCATCATCGAAGCGATGCGGAACGGCGTGATCGCCGGCTACCCCATGGTGGACATCACGGTTCGCCTGACGGACGGCAGCTACCACGACGTGGACTCCTCGGAAATGGCGTTCAAGATCGCCGGCTCCATGGCGTTCAAGGAAGCGGCCCGCAAGGCCAAACCGAGGCTGCTCGAGCCCATCATGGATGTCGAAGTGGTGGTGCCCGAGGAGTACATGGGCGAAGTGATCGGCGACCTGACTTCGCGGCGCGGCAGGATCGGCGGGATGTTCATGCGCAGCGAAGCGCGGGTCATCGCGAGTTCGGTGCCTCTCGGCGAGATGTTCGGGTACGCCACCCGCCTGCGGTCGCTGACCCAGGGACGCGCGGTGTACACGATGCAGTTCTCCCGTTACGAACCGATGCCGAACAGCATGGCCGAAGAGATCATGGAGAAGGTCAAGAGCGAGTAGGCAGGATGTCCAGGCCCGGTTGCCAATCACGCGCAGCCGATTCCCGGAGGAGTTGAAGGCAATGGCGAAGCAGAAATTCGAGCGGAACAAGCCGCACGTGAACGTGGGGACGATCGGGCACGTGGACCATGGCAAGACGACGCTGACGGCGGCGATCACGATGGTTCTGGCGCAGAACAACCCGAAGATCCAGGTTCGGGATTACGGCTCGATCGACAACGCGCCGGAAGAGCGCGAGCGCGGGATCACGATTGCGACGGCGCACGTGGAGTACGAGACGGCTGCCCGACACTACGCGCACGTGGACTGTCCGGGGCACGCGGACTACGTGAAGAAC
>JANXVU010000095.1 GCA_025351485.1 Candidatus Eiseniibacteriota bacterium
GAGGCCGGAACAGGCGAGGATACGGTAGAAGATCGCAGCCTGGAGGTCCGGCCGGCGCATCCAGTAGGTAGCCTTGAAGGTCTGGGAGCTGAACGAGCGGCGACAGTGTAAACAGAGGTATCGCTGGACGGGGCGGCGGCGGGAGTGCTCGGGGTGGTAGAATCCCATCCTCTTGAAGCGCCAACCCGTTGGGCTGCAATGGAAAGCGCAGCTGGGGTTGGGGCAGTGCGGTGGCAGGTGTGTTCTCATGCAGGCTAGGTCCTGCATGAACCATGCGAGACACATTCTTCGAAGCACAACCAACGACTTCAACCCAGGTGCCGAATTCTTCCGCGTGTGGCAGAATGCCGCTCGTGAATCCATTTCTTTCCGATGCCGCCACCCGCGCCGTCCAGATTGCCCGTCGGGCGTTGTCCCGGCCGGGGTCGCCTTTCCGTGAGCTTCCGGAGACTTTGGTGGTGGTGGACGTGGCGCGCCAGACCGCCTGCCTGCTCCAGGGCGGCCAGGGCCAGGCCTTCTACCCGGTCTCCACCGCCGAGGCGGGCGTGGGCGGCGAGGGGGGATCGCTGCGCACCCCGCCCGGATGGCACCGCGTACACGAACGGATCGGGGAGGGCGCGCCCGCGCGCATGAGCTTTTCCAGCCGCATGGCGACCGGCAAGGAGTGGGATGGCGGTGCCACCCCGGACGATCTCATTCTGGGCCGGATCCTGACGCTCGAGGGCCTGGAAGAGGGCGTCAACCGCGGGCCGGGCTGCGATTCGCTCCAACGTTACATCTATCTCCACGGCACCAACCACGAAGACACGATCGGACTGCCGGCTTCCCATGGATGCGTCCGGCTGCGGATCCCCGACGTGATCGACCTGTTCGGCCGGCTGAAGGCGGGGGACGCCGTGCTTATCGCCGAGGGGCCGGTGCCGGCGCTGCCCTGGCCCGGACCGGGAAGGTTCCACTACGCCGGCATCGGCGGGAGCGGCATGAGCGCGCTGGCCCAATACCAGGTGATGCGCGGCGGCCGCGCCAGCGGCAGCGACCGCGCATTTGATCGCGGCGAGCGCCCCGTGTCGCGCTCCCAGCTGGAGGTGCTCGGGATCGTCATCACGGCACAGGACGGCTCGGGGGTCCAAGGGGACTGTGCCCATCTGGTGGTGTCCACCGCGGTGGAAGCGGACGTGCCCGACTTTGCGGAGGCCGCGCGCCTGGGTGTGCCCACCCTGCACCGCTCCGAGGCGCTGGCCCGGTTTGTCCGCCACAGCCGTTCCATCGCGGTCACCGGCACCAGCGGCAAGTCCACCGTGGTCGCCATGATCTTTGAAATCCTGCGTGGCGCCGGACGCGACCCTTCCGTGATCACGGGCGGGGAACTGCGCATGCTCCAGGCCGGGGGCATGTGGGGCAACGCGTTCGCGGGCTCTTCCGACCTGCTGGTGGTGGAAGCCGACGAAAGCGACGGCTCCGTGGTGCGTTACCGCCCCGCGGTGGGCGTGGCGCTTAATCTGCAGAAGGATCACAAGGAAATGAGCGTGGTGTCCGAGATGTTCCGGAAGTTCCGCTCCCAGGCCCGGGAGGGCTTCGTGTGCGGCGAGGCGGAAAACCTGGCCGGGTTCGCCGCCGGCGCCACGGTATTCGGGTTCGGCCCCGGGGCCGCGGTGCGCGGCGCCTCGGTGGAGCTCGGACCCGACGGCTCGGACTTCGAGGCGGGCGGGGTGAGGTTCCAATTGCCTGTTCCGGGACGCCACAACGTGGAGAATGCGCTGGCTGCGATCGCCGCTTGCGCCGCGGTGGGGGTCGCCTACCGCGAGATGATCGCGCCGCTCGCGGCCTTCCAGGGCGTGGCGCGCCGATTCCAGGTGCTGGGGAGCGCCGGTGGCGTGGAAGTGGTGGATGACTTCGCCCACAACCCGGCCAAGCTGGAGGCCGCGATCCGGACCGCTCAACGAAGGGCCGCCAGGGTGCTGGCCGTCTATCAACCGCATGGCTATGGGCCCACCCGCTTCCTGTGGCAGGACTTCGTGCAGACCTTTTCCTCCACGCTGCGCCCGGAGGATCGCCTGTGGCTGCTGGAGGTGTTCTACGCCGGAGGCACGGCCACGCGGGACTTCTCATCGGCGGACATCGCGGCCGACATCGCCGCCCGGGGAACGCGCTGCCGGTTCGCCGCCTCCCGCGACGAACTGGCGTCCTCTCTGGCCGCCGAGGCGCGGCCCGGGGACCTTATCCTGGTCATGGGGGCGCGCGATCCGTCGCTCACCGAACTGGCGCGGCGCATCCTGGCGGGCCTGCCCGGCGCCTCTCCCTCCAATCCCGCCTGACCACTAGGCGCTTTGTCACCGCACGGGTCGGGCCGGACGAACAGGGTTCAGGCCCACTCGGACGAGGCGAACTCGGCGCCATTGGAGGCGACCAGGACCGCGCGTGCGGAAACTCCGCTCGGAACCCCAGGCCCGGCAGCACTGCCCAGGGGAAGCCTGCAGCCGCCGCCGGGCGGGACGTCGAATGGGCTCACCTCCCAGCACCAGGCCCGCACCCCGAGGCCAGGATGGGCCGGGTTGTGGAATTCCACGAACACCGCCTCCACCCGCACCGGCCTGGGGCTGGGATTGCGGACCTCCACTTGCGGTCCCACCTTCTCGTCTCCCGGTTTCTCCCCACCGACAGATAGTTCCAGCCGCGCGCGTCGTGAAGCCATCCAGCCTCCCGCTCGCCAGGCCGCGATTCCCATCCCGATCGAAATCACGCCGTAGGCCCACACCCGCGAATCTCCCTTCTTGCACCTCCGCATGGAAACACAGCGACGCGTAGTGGAGGTGGCAACATCTGCGGGCTCCGCATCAAAAAGTCATCTACTTGCCCCGGTACCGAGGTCCGCGGTCGTATACCGATTTTTTATGCCGGCGGCGCCCGGAGATATACCTCCTTGACCCTTCCCGGCCGTAGCCTGTGATAGAAGGACCGCACGGCCGGCGGAAGGCGTCCGTCCGGACCATCCGGCCAAGGTCCCCGGGGAGGCGCTCGTGCTCGACATTGTCTACGTCTCATTGACCATTCTCTTCTTTGCAGCATGCGTGGCATTCGTCCGCCGCTGCGCCCGCTTGTAGGAGAGCGTCATGGCCGATGCAATCTGGGTGGGGGCGCTGGTGGTGCTGCTGGTGGTGTACCTGCTGTATGCGCTGCTGAAGCCGGAGCGGTTCTAGGAGACGGAATCATGACCACAAATGGAGTGCTGCAGGTGCTGGTGTTCTTCGGCCTGGTACTGCTGCTCACCCGGCCGGTCGGCACGTGGATGGCACGGGTGTTCGACGGTGAACGCACCTGGCTCCATCCCGCGCTTGCGCCGGTGGAGCGGCTCAGCTATCGGATCTGCCGCGTGGACCCGCGGGAAGACATGAAGTGGACCACCTATGCCGGGGCCCTGATCGCCTTCAGCCTGGCCGGGATGCTTCTGAGCTACGCGCTTCTCCGGCTCCAGGGCATCCTGCCTCTCAACCCTCAAGGCTTAGGGGCGAAGGAGATGACGCCCGACCTGGCGTTTAACACGGCCGCGTCATTTACCACCAACACCAACTGGCAGTCGTACGTCCCGGAGACCACGGTCAGTTATTTTTCCAACATGGTCAGCCTGGCGGCGCACAACTGGATGTCGGCTTGCTCGGGGATCGCGGTGGCCTTGGCACTCACCCGCGGCCTGGCCCGTCGGCAGTCCGGACGGATCGGCAACTTCTGGGTGGATGTGACCCGCTCGATGCTGTATCTGCTCCTGCCGATCTCGATCGTGGGGGCTCTGCTGATGGTGTGGCAGGGCGTGCCCCAGAACTTTGATCCCTCGACCGTCGCCCACACGGTGGAGGGCGGGACCCAGACCATCGCGCAGGGCCCGGTGGCTTCCCAGGAGATCATCAAGGAACTGGGGACCAACGGTGGCGGGTTTTTCAACGCCAATTCCGCGCACCCCTACGAGAATCCCACGCCGATCACCAACCTGTTCCAAGTGCTGTGCATCTTCCTGATCCCGGCCGGGCTCACCTCCACCTTTGGCCGGATGGTTGGCAACACTCGCCAGGGCTGGACGCTGTTTGCGGCCATGAGCGTGATGTTCCTGCTGGGCGTGTTCACCCTCATGCACTACGAGCAGCTCGGCAATCCCAACGTGGCGCGGCTGGGCGTGGTTTCCCATGCGGGGCCGAGGCAGCCGGGCGGGAACATGGAGGGGAAGGAGACCCGGTTCGGCATCGCCAACTCGGCGCTGTTTGCCACCGTCACCACGGACGCTTCGTGCGGGGCGGTGAATTCCATGCACGACAGCTTCACTCCGATCGGCGGCCTGGTTCCGCTGGCCAACATCCTTACTGGCGAGGTGATCTTCGGCGGCGTCGGAGCGGGGCTCTACGGAATGTTGATGTACGCGATCCTCGCTGTGTTCATCGCAGGGCTCATGGTGGGACGGACGCCCGAATACCTGGGCAAGAAGATCGAGCAGCACGAGGTCAAGATGGCGATGCTGCCGGTGCTGGTGCTGGCGGCGAGCATCCTCGGCTTCAGCGCCCTTTCAGCCAATCTGGGACTTCCCGCACAGAGCGCCATGAATCGCGTGGGCGCGGATGGGCCGTTCCTGGGCTCCACATTCAACAACCTCAACAACGGCGGCCCCCACGGCCTCACCGAGACGTTCTATGCGTTCGCGTCGGCCACCGGCAACAACGGCTCGGCCTTTGCCGGGATCACCGCCAATACGCCGTATTACAACTTGATGCTGGCCCTGGCCATGCTGGCCGGCCGTTTCCTGATGATCATCCCGCTGTTGGCCATCGCCGGCAGCTTGTCGGCCAAGAAGAGCGTGCCGGCTTCGGCCGGGACGTTCCCGACGGACTCGCCCACGTTCGTGGTCCTTCTGATCGGCGTCGTGGTGATCGTCGGAGCGCTCACTTTCTTTCCGGCGCTCGCACTGGGTCCGGTGGTGGAGCACCTTCAAATGCGCTCCGGCGTCCTTTACTAGCGAAGCGGGCACGAGCGCGAGTTTGCCGGCCTGCAGAAGGATGAATTCATGACCTTGGAACAGTTTGCGGCCCACCCCGGCCCCACGGAAGGACGACCCGTCTCCGGGTCCGCCCCGGACCGCCCGTCCCGGGTGGGATCGCGTCCGCTTCTCGATGGCCGGATCGTGCGTGGCGCCTTCCTCCAGGCCCTGATCAAGCTGGATCCCAGGACCGTGGCCCGCAATCCGGTCATGTTCGTGGTGGAGGTGGGGAGCGCAGTGACCACGTTCCTGTTCTTTCGAAGCCTCATTGCCGGTTCGGCCGAGGCCGGGTTCGTGGGCCAGATCAGCCTGTGGCTGTGGTTCACGGTGCTGTTCGCCAACTTCGCCGAAGCCATGGCCGAAGGCCGGGGGCGGGCCCAGGCCGACTCGCTCCGCAAGGCCAAGACCGAGACCACCGCCAGGCGCATCCCGAGTGGCAATGTCTCGGACCGCTCCGAGGAGCGCGTCGCGGCCACGGCGCTGCGCCGCGGCGACCTGGTGGTGTGCGAAGCCGGCGACATCATCCCGGGCGACGGCGAAGTCGTGGAGGGGGTTGCCTCGGTGGACGAGTCGGCCATCACGGGGGAGAGCGCCCCGGTCATCCGGGAGAGCGGTGGGGACCGAAGCGCGGTCACCGGCGGCACCCGGGTGTTGTCCGACCGGATCGTGGTTCGCATCACTTCCAACCCGGGCGAGACATTCATCGACCGCATGATCGCGCTGGTGGAGGGCGCCCGCAGGCAGAAGACGCCCAACGAAATCGCGCTCAATATCCTGCTGGCCGGGCTGACCCTGGTGTTCCTCTTCGCGGTGACCACGCTGCTCCCGTTCGCCCAATACAGCGTGCGCTCCGCCGGCAGCGGCGTGCCGCCTTCCATCACCATCCTGGTGGCGCTGCTGGTGTGCCTGATTCCCACCACCATCGGGGGGTTGCTCTCTGCGATCGGGGTCGCGGGGATGGACCGGGTGATGCAGCACAACGTCCTGGCAATGTCGGGCAAAGCCGTCGAGGCCGCCGGGGACGTGAACACCCTGCTCCTGGATAAGACCGGCACCATCACCTTGGGGAACCGCCAGGCCGTGGAGTTCCTGCCGCTGCCCGGCGTGACGGTGGAGGAGCTGGCGGATGCCGCGCAGCTCTCGTCCCTGCCGGATGAGACTCCGGAGGGGCGCAGCGTGGTGGTGCTGGCAAAGGAAGAGCACGGCCTGCGTGGCCGCGACCTGCAGACCGAGGGCGCGGAGTTCATTGCATTCACCGCCCAGACCCGGATGAGCGGAATCAATCTGGGGGGCGTGGAGATCCGCAAGGGCGCCGCCGACGCGGTGCGACGCTACGTGGACACGCGGGGCGGGAAGTGCCCGATGGAGCTGGATGAGATCGTGGCCCGGATCGCCCGCGCGGGGGGAACCCCGCTGGTGGTTGCGCTGGGCGCGCGCCCCCTGGGGGTGATCCACTTGAAGGATGTGGTGAAGGGCGGCATGCGGCACCGGTTCGACCAGCTTCGGGCCATGGGAATTCGCACGGTGATGATCACCGGCGACAATCCGCTCACCGCGGCGGCCATCGCGGCCGAAGCCGGCGTGGATGACTTTCTTGCGGAAGCCACCCCCGAGACCAAAATGAAGCTGATCCGGGAGGAGCAGGCCGGCGGCAGGCTGGTGGCCATGACCGGGGACGGCACCAACGACGCCCCCGCGCTGGCGCAGGCCGACGTCGGCGTGGCCATGAACACCGGCACCCAGGCGGCCAAGGAGGCCGGCAACATGGTGGACCTGGACAGCAACCCCACCAAGCTGATCGAAATCGTGGAGATCGGAAAGCAGCTCCTGATGACCCGGGGGGCGCTGACCACGTTCAGCATCGCCAACGACGTGGCCAAGTACTTCGCGATCATCCCTGCCATGTTCGCAGCGACCTATCCGGCCCTGAACGCCCTGAACATCATGCACCTCACCAATGCCCACTCGGCGGTGCTGGCCGCGGTCATTTTCAATGCACTGATCATCATTGCGCTCATCCCCCTGGCCTTGCGCGGGGTTCCGTACCGACCGATGGGCGCCGCCGCAGCGCTGCGGCGGAATCTGCTGGTGTACGGGCTGGGCGGGTTGATCGTGCCGTTTCCGGGCATCTGGCTCCTGGACCGGCTTATCGTGGCCTTCCATCTGGCCTGAGGAGGAAGACAAACCATGTTTCGTCAGATCGTGAGCGCGGTGGCCATGGTGGTCGTGATGACCGTCCTTACCGGAGTCCTGTTTCCGCTGGGAATCACGGCCATGGCCCAGGTGTTCTTTCCCTTCCAGGCGCACGGCAGCCTGCTCAAGGCAGGCGGCCGCGTGGTCGGATCCAGGCTGATCGGCCAGAACTTCTCCCGGGCGGCGTACTTTCATTCCCGGCCATCGGCGGCCGGAAACGGCTACGACGCCTCGAACTCCGGAGGGACCAACCTGGGCCCCACCAGCCTCAAGCTGATCCGCGGGGTCCATTTGAAACGCAAGGATGGCAGCGACGATCCGGGGAATTTCGACGGCATCGCCGACCTGGCCTCGGCCTACCGCGCGGAGAACGGCCTGGACTCCACGGCGTTGTTGCCTGCCGATGCCGTCGCCCGTTCGCCCAGCGGACTCGACCCCGAGATCAGCCCGGAAAACGCGCAGCTGCAATGCGCGCGGGTGGCCCGCGCACGGGGAGTCGGTGCCGAACTGGTGCGTCGCCTGGTCCAGGCACACACCCGGGGCCGGCAGCTGGGCCTTTTGGGCGAGCCCCGGGTGAACGTCCTGGAACTCAATCTGGAGCTGGATCGCGGGATCCGTTCCCCACGCGTCGCGGCCCCGGCCGTTCGGAATTCGAAAGGATCCCTATGAACAGGTGGCTGCTGGTGGTGACGCTGCTGGCGCTGAATTCGGTGGCATACGCCCCGCTCGTCTCCGCCCAAACCGCTCCGGACTCGGCCAAGCCGGCGCCGGCCACGGAACCACCGGCGCCGTTTGCATTCGCCGACTTTTCGTGGGCGCCCGGGAATGCTGGCGCCAGCGAGAGGCCGCTCACCATGGGACCTTTCATCGGCGAGCTCCGGGTGGATGACGTGTATCACTACAGTCTCGCACACCCCGCGGACAACACCATCTCGGGCTCCAGCGAAGTGTTCCGGCATGGGGAATTCCAGCTGACCCAGTTGGGAATCGGCGGAGACCTGCTCTACAAGCACGCCATGGCCCGCCTCATGACCCAGTTCGGGTTGTATTCCCAGACCACCGCGCGCAACGACGCCAGCCCCGGCGCGGGGCAGTGGCGGCTCGACGACGCCTACCGCTACATTTCCGAGGCGTACGGCGGCTACCACTTCGATGCGCTGAGCGGCGTGAACGTGCAGGCCGGAATTTTCATGTCCTACATCGGCCTGTGGAGCTACTACAACGCCGACAACTGGACCTACCAACCGTCGTACGTCTCGTCCAACACGCCCTGGTTCTTCAACGGCATGCGGGTGCAGATCTACACCAGTGACAAGCTGAAGATCGAGCCATGGATCGTGAACGGCTGGCAGTCGTATGGGCGATTCAACAAGTCCATGGGGACCGGCGGCCAGATCCTGTGGCGTCCCACCGGATCGATTTCCGTGGTCGGAAACCAGTACTACGGCAAGGACGCCTACGGAGTCCCGGACCGCAAGCGCTTTCACACCGACGACAGTTTCATGGCGAAGTACTACGATCATCCGGACCGGACCATTACTCGGGCCGCATTTTCGTTCACCGCGGACGCGGGTTGCGAGTCCGGCGGCGGGGTGACGGCTTCGTCCCAGTACTTTCTGGGGTTCATGGCCTACAACCGCCTGTGGTTCAACCACGACCGCCTCGGCCTGACCGTGGGGGGCGGGGCCATCACCAACCCGGGCCGCTACCTGGTGCTCCTGCCCCCGGTCAACGGGGCAACGGCGTTTTCCGGGACGCCGTATTTCACGGAGAACCCCGGCGACCCCTACAAGGCGTGGGACTTCCAGGTCACAGGTGACCTCATGCCGAGCCCCTTCGTCACCTTCCGGCTGGAGTTCAATCACCGGCACGCCAATGTGCCATACTTCTCCGGATCGGGCGGAGTCACTCCTCCCGGAGGAAACCAGGGCGCTCCCGGATCGCTGGTGGAGGGCTGGGCCCCCGACCTGGTGCACGACGAAGACCGGCTGTCGGCAGCCATGCTGATCAAGCTCTAGGAATCATCGCGGCCCCGATCTGCGCCCTTCGGCGCCGCCACCCAGGAGGACTCCGTGACCGAACGCAGGCCGGATCCCGACGAGCTGCTTCGTCGGGTGCAGGCCGAAGAGCTCCGCGAGCGGCGCGGCAAGCTCACCGTGTTCTTCGGGGCAGCCCCCGGCGTGGGCAAGACCTACGCGATGCTCCGGGAGGCAATCCGCGAACAGGAACTGGGCTCGGACGTGCTGGTGGGGGTCCTGGAAACCCACGGGCGGGCCGAGACCGAGGCGCTGCTCCAGGGGCTCGCGTTGCTGCCCAGGCGACCGGTCGATCACCGCGGAGTCACGCTGAGCGAATTCGACCTGGACGGGGCGCTGGCCCGGCATCCCCGGCTGATCCTGGTGGACGAGCTGGCCCACACCAACGCCGAGGGCTCGCGGCACCCCAAGCGCTGGCAGGACGTGGCGGAGCTCCTGGACGCCGGGATCAACGTCCACACCACACTGAATGTCCAGCACCTCGAGAGCCTGAGCGAGATCATCGCCGTGGGCATGGGACTCGTGGTGCGCGAGACGGTTCCGGACTCCGTGCTGGAAATGGCCGACGAGGTTCGGCTGATCGACCTTCCGCCTGGCGAGCTTTTGGAGCGGCTCGCCGAAGGCCGGATCTATATCCCCGAGCAGGCGGAGCGGGCGCGCGACAACTTCTTCAGGAAGGAAAACCTGCACGCGCTCCGCGAGCTGGCCCTGCGCCAGACCGCCGAGCGCGTGGGCACCCAGGCCCGGCAATACCAGGAGCACCGCGGCCTCAAGCGGACCTGGACGGTCTCCGAGCGGCTCCTGGTGTGTCTCAGCGAGAGCCCCGATGCGGACAAGGTGCTGTGGGCCGCCTCCGGCCTGGTGATGCGCATGCACGTCCCCTGGGCGGTGCTGCACGTGGAGTCCCCGGGAAATGTGCGGCTTCCTGAGGCGCGCCGCCAGGAATTGGTGAAGAGGCTGCGGCATGCCGAACAGCTGGGGGCGGAGGTATCGACGGTGAGCGGGATGAACGCCGCCGACGAAATCCTGAAATTCGCTTCGGAGTGGGGGGCGACGCGCATCGTGGTGGGTCCCCCCGGACGCCGCCTGCTGCCTTGGAGGATCACCGGTTCGGTGGTTGCCGATCTGATGGATCGCGCGGTCGAGCAGGACATCTGGGTCACCCGGAACCCGCGCTCGCCCGCCCCCCGCAGGTTTAGGCTGGAGTTCCAGGCGCGCCGCGGACGCGGCACGCCGGCGCAGTACGTGGTTGCCGTCGCCACCATGGCCGCGGTCACCGCCATCACCTCGCTCCTGTTCGGCCGGGGTCGTGCGGCCGACGTCGTGATGCTCTACCTGCTGGGTGTGGCGCTGGTGGCCATGCGCTGCGGATACGGGCCATCCCTGCTGGCGGCATTGCTGGGCGTGCTGGCGTTCGACTTCTTCTTCGTCCCTCCTTACCTCAGCTTCGCGTTCTCCGACCTGGGCCATGTGATCACTTTCGGCATCCTGCTGTTCGTGGCGCTGGTGATCAGCAACCTGACCGACAGGATCCGCGCCCAGGTCGAGGCCTCCCGCGCGCGCGAAAAACGCATCGCCACCCAGTACGCGCTGAGCCGCGAACTCGCCCGCACCACCGGGCGGGACGGGCTCATCGCCGTCTCCATAGTCCACATCGAGGACACATTCGACTGCCGGGCCATGCTCCTGCTTCCGGACGCGGTCGGCCGGCTGGCAGTGGCCGGGCCCTCCCGGTCCGAAGTGTTGCCGTCGCACGACGAGGGCATCGTGCAATGGGTGTGGCAGAACCGGCGCGAGGCTGGACTGGCGACCGATACTCTTCCAGGGTCCGAAGGCCTCTACCTCGTGGTCTCAGGGACCCAGGGCGCGATGGGAGTGCTGTGCGTCATTCCGAAAGACCGCCACCAGTTCGAGGACACCGAGCAGCGGCGGCTCCTGGACACGTTCGTGTCGCTTACCGCCATTGCGCTCGAGCGCGCGCGCCTGGCGGAGGAGTCTCAGTTAACCCGCGGCGAGCTCGAAAAGGAAGGCCTGCGAAACACTCTGCTGGCCTCGATCTCCCACGACCTGCGCACACCCATCGCCGTGATCATGGGCGCGGCCAGCGCCCTGATGGACGACTCCGACCGGCTGGATGCGGGCGCCCGCATGGACCTGGTCCAAACGGTCTACGGCCAGTCGGTCCGCCTGAACCGGCTGGTGAGGGACCTGCTGGACATGACCCGCCTGGAGTCGGGGGGCGTTCAATTGACCTTGGAATGGCACTCGGTGGAGGAAATCGTGGGAGCCTCGCTGAACCGGCTGGAAGACCTCCTGGGCTCGCGCGAGGTGCGCGTGGAGCTCGAGCCCGGCCTGCCGCTGATCCGCGTGGACGGCGTTCTGATCGGGCAACTGCTGGTCAACCTGCTGGAGAACGCGGTCAAGTATTCGCCGCGGGATGCGCCTATCGAGATCTCCGCCTCGAAACCGGGCGATGAGGTGTTGCTGGAGGTCGCCGACCGAGGTCCGGGAATTCCGGAAGCGGATCTGGACCGGGTGTTCGACAAGTTCTATCGTGGTTCGCAGGAGCGATTGCCGGAAGGCGTGGGACTGGGGCTCGCGATCTGCCGCGCCATCGCCGTGGCGCACGGAGGCCGGATGCTGGCCCTGAACCGCCCGGGTGGAGGGGCTTCGTTCCGTTGCGCAGTGCCCGCCGGGGAACTGTCCCCGGGGTTCGACCCTCCCGCTTCGGAAACCAGCGAGGAGTGATGCCCAAGTCCCCTGAGGAAGCGGCCCACGAGCCCCTGGTTCTCATCGTTGAGGACGAGCTCCCGATGATGCGCTTTTTGCGCACCTCGCTCCAGAGCCACGGCTATCGGGTTGGTGAGGCCCGCACAGGTAGCGAGGCCATCGCCCTGGCCGGCACGCAGATTCCCGATCTCATTATCCTGGATCTGGGTCTGCCGGACATGGATGGGCTGGCGGTGACGCGGCGCCTCCGGGAGTGGAGCGCCACGCCGATCATCGTCGTGTCCGCGCGTGGTCAGGAGCGGGACAAGATTGCCGCGCTGGACGCGGGCGCGGACGACTACCTGACCAAGCCCTTCAGCGTCCCAGAACTCCTGGCTCGTCTGAGGGTGGCGCTCCGGCACCGGGACAAGACCGGTGCGGACAAGCCGGAGCCCGTATTCGAATCCGGCCGGCTCCGGGTGGACATTGCACACCGCCAGGTCTGGGTGGACGGCGCCGAGATCCGGCTGACGCCGATCGAATACCGGCTGTTGCTCACCCTGGTTCACTTCGCGGGCCGGGTGCTCACGCACCGGCAGCTGCTGCGGGAAGGCTGGGGGCCGGCGTACGAGGGCCAGTCGCAATACCTGCGTATATACATGGCACGCCTCCGACACAAGATCGAGGCGGATCCCTCGCGCCCCCGCCTGCTGCTGACCGAGCCCGGAGTGGGCTACCGCCTGCGGGATTCCTGAGCGGCCGTGCCGCCCCGACCCGGGTGCGTGGTTCCGGTCCCGAAGTCCCGCCTTGCGGTGCGGAGTGGGCGAGGCTAGAATTATTCAAAGAAAGCGGCGCCACGAGGGCTTCCGCCAGGCATTTCCCGGTGGGGCCGCCCGCGCCCGCATTTCCTTCCCCTGAACTGGAGCCGTGACATGAGCACCATCAATCCTTGGGATTCCGGCCCCGGCGCGGGCGGCAAGCTGAACCCGGTCACGGGGGGCAAGGAGCCCGCGGGTCCGGTCAAGCCGGGCTTTCTGCAGGTGAGAGTGAAGACGGTCAAGCCCAACAATAAGTCCGAGCCGGTCTCGGGCGCGAACGTGGACCTCAAGCCCGCCGCCCCCGGTGGCGCGCCGCGAACCAACGCCGAGGGCATGTCCGAGGTCCCCAATCTCAAGCCCGGCATGTACCAGGTCACGGTCAAGGCCCAGGGGTATGAGCCGGCCCAGGCCAACGGGGTGGTGGTGAGCGAAAAGACCTCCCTGGTAGACGTCAAGCTCCGCACCCAGTGGATCGAAGTCGTGGTGGTGGGGGACAAGGGCGAGCCCATTCCGAACGTGAAGTACGTGATCACCCTGGGTGACGGAAAACCGGTGGAAGGCAAGACGGACGCGGACGGCAAGCTCTACATGGAAGAACTGCCCCCGGGCAACTGCAAGCTCTCGTTCCCGGACCTGGACGACGATGCCTGGGCGCCCGCCTGAGAAAACGAATTGCTGGATGACAGGTTCGTGCATGTCCACCGGCCTCCGGCGCCCTGCTCCGGAGGCCGCGGCTTTGGGGTGGCGAAATACCTGCGGACGGCCCTGTTCCATCCAATGGCTGGTCCACGGTTTTCCCGGGCGCGATTTCGTGCGATCATGTGGACGGCCACGATCTCATGCGTCGAACTTTCGCCCGGAGCGGCGGTGCCGGTTCCGGAAACTCCGTGATCTTTCCCAGAGTGGAGCCATGATCCCGAACTTCGTATCCGCCGAAGAGGCGGTCGGCGTTGTCCGATCCGGACAGCGCGTCTTTGTCCACAGCGTCGCCGCCGCCCCCCAACGCCTGGTCGCCGCCCTTACCGCCCGCGCACCTGAACTTCGAAACGTCGAGATCGTCCACGTCCACACCGAGGGACCGGCTCCGTACGCCGATCCGGGCATGGAGCAGAGCTTTCGGGCCAACGCGTTCTTTATCGGACCGAACGTCCGCAAGGCGATCCAGGATGGACGCGCCGACTTCACGCCGGTATTCCTGAGCGAGGTGCCCGCGTTGTTCCGCAGGCGGATCCTGCCGATCGACGTGGCGCTGGTGCAGGTTTCCCCGCCGGACCGCCACGGCTTCTGCTCACTCGGGATCTCCGTGGATGTCACCCGGGCGGCGGTGCAGATGGCCGCCCACGTGGTGGCCCAGGTGAATCCCCGCATGCCGCGCACCCACGGGGATGGCCTGATCCACGCCTCGAACCTCCATGCGATGGTCGAAGTGGACGAGCCGCTCCCCGAGAACACGCCCGCGAAACTTACCGACCTGGAGCATTCCATAGGCCGCCACGTGGCGGGACTGGTGGAGGACGGAGCCACGCTCCAGATGGGGATAGGCGCCATTCCCGACGCCGTGCTGAGTTCCCTCGGAGGACATCGCCGGCTCGGCGTCCACACCGAAATGTTCTCGGACGGGCTGATCGCGCTGGTGGAAAAGGGCGTGGTGACCGGCGAGGAAAAGCGGGTGAGGCCCGGCAAGATCGTGGCCGGGTTCGTGATGGGCACCCGAAAAGTCTATGACTTCGTGGACGACAATCCGCTGGTCGCGATGCTGGATATTGCCTTTGTCAACGACACCGCCGTGATTCGTCGAAACCCTCGAGTGACCGCCATCAACAGCGCGATCGAAGTGGACCTGACCGGCCAGGTGTGCGCCGATTCCATCGGGGAGCGGATGTATTCGGGCGTGGGGGGGCAGATGGATTTCATCCGGGGAGCCTCGCTTTCCGAGGGTGGAAAGCCGATCCTGGCGCTGCCTTCCGTGACTTCGCGCGGCGAGACCCGCATCGTTCCCCTGCTCAAGCCTGGCGCCGGCGTGGTGACCACGCGGGCGCACGTTCGCTTCGTGGTGACCGAGTACGGGGTGGCCGACCTCTATGGCCGGTCGCTGCGGGCGCGCGCCCGGGCGCTGATCGAGATCGCCCACCCCTCGCACCGGGAAGCGCTGTCCGCAGAGGCGCACCGGCGGTTTGGCGGCCAGGGTTGACGGGCCCGCGGAGACCCAAATGACAACTCGCGCGATCGGACCTTTTGAAGTGAAGCTCACTCCCCAGGGGCCGGAAGAAGAGGGCGGAGGATCGGCGATCGGAAGGATGCTGCTGCACAAGACGTTCCACGGCGACCTCGACGCGGTGAGCCGGGGCCAGATGCTGGCCGCCGGCACCAGCGTCAAGGGATCGGCCGGCTACGTGGCCATCGAACGGGTGGAGGGGAGCCTGCATGGGCGGCCGGGGACGTTCGTGCTGCAGCACCGGGGCGTCATGACTCGCGGGACGCCCGAGCTCTCGGTGACCGTGGTTCCGGATTCCGGTACGGGCGAGCTGGAAGGCCTGGATGGCCGGATGGAGATCGTCATCGAGGGCGGCCGGCATTCCTACGTGTTCGACTACTCGATCCAGCCCCCGAAGGCTAGGGGCGGGGCCGAAACTCATTTCTTCTTCGCTTCCAGCACCGCCCATCGTTCGTAGAGGGCCTCGACTTCCGCGTGGGCCTCGTCCAGTTGCCTGCAGATCTCCTGGAGCCTCTCGTGATCCGCCGCCACGGCCGGTTCCCGCATCTGCGCCTCCAGCTTCTCGGCCCGGGCTTCCGTTTCGTGGATCCTGGACTCCATCCCATCCCACTCGCGCTGCTCCATGTAGCTGAGGCGTCCCGGCCGGCCTTCGGCCGCGGATGAGCGCGATGCGGTGGCCGGGCGCGCGGCCTGTGCCGCCCGGGCGGCTTCGGCGGCATCCGCCTCCAGGGAAGCCAGCCACTGCGAAACTCCCGCAACCAGCTTCGTCGCGCCCTTTCCGTCCAGCCCCAGCACCTGGGTCGCCAGCCGGTCCAGCATGAACCGGTCGTGGGTCACGAGCAGCACCGAGCCGGGAAACTCCTTCAGGCTCTCTTCCAGCACTTCCAGCGACGGGATGTCCAGATCGTTGGTGGGCTCGTCCAGAATTAACACGTCTGCGGGACGGCGCATGAGGTCCGCAATCAGGATCCGCGCCTGCTCGCCTCCCGAGAGCTCGCTCACCGGAACATCCAGCTGGTCGGGGCGAAACAGGAACTGTCGGGCCCACGAAGCCACATGCACCGCCTGGCCCCGGTACACGATGGAATCGCCCTCGGGGCACAGCGCCTTGCGGAGCCGCTGGGTCCGGTCGAGCTCGGCGCGGCTCTGGCTGAAGCTGGCCACCCGCAGGCCGGTCGCCCGCTTGACCGTGCCGGCGTCGGGATCCAGCTCCCCGGTCAGGACCCGGATGAGTGTCGTCTTGCCGCTCCCGTTGGGGCCCACCAGTCCCAGGCACGAGCCCGGCCTCAGGGTCAGGTCCACGCCCGAAAAGAGCAGGCGCCCGCCCAGCGACCTGGCGATTCCCTCGGTTACCAGCAGGTCCTTCGTCTTCCGCCCGGTGGCGTCGAAGTCGATCCCGGCCTTTCGTTCCGGCGTGTTGCGTCGCTTGAGCTCGGCCAGCTCGCCCATTCGGCGCGTGGCATCCTCGATGCGCCCCTTGGCCTTGGTGCGCCGGGCGCGCGCTCCCCGCAGCAGCCACGCCACGTCCTGCCGGACCCGTCCCGCCAGGTTCTGCTCCTGGCTGGCCTGGGCCTCCAGGTGCGCGGCGCGCGCCTCCAGGAAATCGCTGTAAGGCCCGGCCACGTCGAACATGCCGCCCTGGTAGGCGGCGTTCAGCTCCACGATCCGGTCGGCCACCTCTTCCAGGAAGTACCGGTCGTGGGTGACCACCACCACGCTGAACGACGCGGCGTCCAGCAGGTCCTCCAGCCACAGGATTCCTTCGAGATCGAGATGATTGGTAGGTTCGTCCAGGAGCAGCAGATCCGGCTCGCGGGCCAGCTCCCGCGCGATGGATAATCTCTTGCGCCAGCCGCCCGAGAGCTCGGACGCCGGCTGGTCGAAGCTCAGGAATCCCACCTTGCCCAGGGCGATGATGGCGCGGGTCTCTCGCTCGTGCAGATCGTCGTCGTCGTGGGAGGATGAGCCGGATAGCCGCAGGGCCTCGGCGACGAAACTGAGCGGCGTGGCTTCGGTGGGGAAGTCGTCCGTCTGGGGGACATAGCCCACCCGGACGCTCTTTCGCCGGATGACCTGGCCGTCGTCCGGGTCTTCCATTCCGGCCAGGATCCGCAGCAGGGTGGATTTTCCGGAGCCGTTGGGGCCGATGAGCCCCAGCCGCTCACCGTCGGAAAGGCCGAGGGACACGTCCTGGAACAGGGGCCTGGGGCCGAAGGACTTGGTCAGGGACTGGCAACTGAGCAGGATGGGCATTGGAGGGGAGAATAGCAGGCCGGGGCGTTTCCGGCCCTCCCGATTCGCGTCCGGGGGGA
Organism: Candidatus Eiseniibacteriota bacterium; assembly: GCA_025351485.1. Lineage (GTDB taxonomy): Bacteria > Eisenbacteria > RBG-16-71-46 > RBG-16-71-46 > JACRLI01 > JANXVU01. The sequence continues at coordinate 17,301 of JANXVU010000095.1, forward strand.
TACAATCCTCGTGTTCCGGATGGGGCCCGGTGATAGGATCGGGATCCTGTGGAAAACCGAGGATGATTCACGAGAGGGGAACATTTTGAACCAGGCCGGGACCATATTGGAGGTGCGGGAGGACGAGTCCATTCGCCGCCACCAGATCGCCAATCGCCTCACCGATGTGGAGCGGCGGCTGATGACCTACCTGGCCCGGAACCCGACGCTGGTCGCATGCGTGGGCAATATCGGCTCGGGCAAGAGCTCCCTGGTCAAGATGCTGGCCTACAGCAGCGGGATGAACGCGCTCTTCGAACTGCCCGACGAGGGCTTCGAGGACCACATCATCCAGAATCCATCGCTCTTTCCGCTGCTGGCCACGGCCAAGAACTCCGCCAAGCGCACGCTGGGACGCTACTACGGCGCCATCAATCAGTTCATCGATTGCCAGTCCCGCGATGCGCCCGAGAGCCACGCCTTGCAGGCTGCCCGGCGCAGCCTCGAGAACGCGGCCCTGGACATCCAGCACTCCTACCTGGACCTGCGCAAGATGCAGCTGCAGGCCATGCCCCACCTGTCGGCCTCCACCTGCATCGATGGATCGCCGCTGGCGGACCGCTTCGCCTTCTGCGAGGTGCTGCACCGGGACATGGATGTGCCGTACCTGACCGCAGAGGCGCTGCAAGTGATCGATGCGCGCCTGGAGAGCGAGTTCAAGCCCCTGGTGCGCCCGGGCCTGCTGGTGCTGCTCAAGAGCCCGGTGGAGGGCCTGCTCCGCAACATCCGCGAGCGCCGCCGGGAGGAGGAGCAGGCGCAGTTGGCCGACATTCCCGAGGGCCTCACGCGCCTGGTGCGGGCCCTGAACGTTCGTTACGATGAGTTCGTCGGCCACCTTCGGGCAACCGGCTGGTACACTGGCCCGGTGCTGGAGATCGACGTCAGCAAGATCGACTTCGTGTCCAACGTGCGCCACCTGATCGCGGTGTACGAAGGGATCGAGCAGCTGCTGGTGCCGGGGGATTTCCGGCACTGAATCCTGGCGCCCGAGGGGGCGCCAGCATTCACGCCTCTACCGCAACTTCAAGGCCCGTGTCCGCAGCACCCGCGTCCCCGAGGGCCCCGAGATCTCCGCCCGCACAAAGAGGATCCCGCTGGGTGAGCCCGTGCCCGGTACCGGGACATCGGTCGTTCCTGCAGGCAGCAACCCATCCACCAGCACCGCCTTTTCCCGCCCGGATACGTCGTACGCCACCATCCGCACCCGGGACGGTTCCGCCAGGCTGATGGCAAAGGTCGGGCGCCGCAGCGTCCCGATCGAGGTCAGCCGCAGTTCGCGGAGCGCTTCCGGCTCGACCCCGGTGATCGCGCCCACGCGGACCACCTTCACAGAGGTTGGGGTGTAGAGCAGGGCAACCTGGCCCGCGCCCGGTGCGCCGTTTACCGTCACGGAACGAAATGTCCCGATCACCGAGGAGGCGGTGATGATGGTCAGAGTGTCACCCAGCTGGGGGAATGTGATCGGCCCGGTGCGAAGGGCCAGGGCGCAATCCAGGGTGGCGGTTCCGGTGACGGCGAGCGTGTCCCAGCGACCGCTGGAGCGCGAGCCGATGTTGAAATTCATCGTGGCGTTCGATGGGGCCCGGATCCCGCCCGCGGAGGAGATCCTCGAGGGGCTCACATGAAAGGCCAGCGATCCCTCAAGCACGATTTCAGGCTCGATCAGCCCGCGCGCCAGCAAGGAAGCGCCCGGAAGGACATGGAGGATCCCCGCGCCGGTGACTTTCCCGGTGCGCTGGGTCAGGCGGCCCGCGAAATCGAGCTGTTCGCCGCCGGCCAGGATGATCTCGCCCTCGTTGGTCAGATCCCCCTCGATCCGCCCCCCCCCTATCACCGTGAACCCGCTATGGAGAAACCCGCCGCTGGGAATGCGCAACGTGCCCAATCCCAGATAGAGATTTCCAAGATCCACGCCATCCTTGTCCAGCAAGAGCAGGTTGCCGCTACTCTGCAGATAGGTTGTTCCAGAGGAGACGAACCCATCGTTTGCTGTCGAGTCGCCCGCGGAAAATGGCCCATAGGCACAGGCATAGAATTCAGTCCCCACGGGAATGGACAACCTGCTTCGCAGCGATCCCGAGAGCCCCTGGAGGGTGGGCTGGCCGTATACGACCTTGATCAGTTTCAAGATGGGCGCCTGCACCGTCCCATCGATTTGAACCACGCCGCGCACATCGATCTCCGACGAGGCGGTGATCGTCGAATTTCGGTACACATACAGGTATCCCGTGGGACCGACCTTCAGCGGCGCGGATCCGGTGCAGGTGATCGACGCACCCGAGTCTGCGCCGGCGAAATAGGCCGAGAAAGACGAGTACGGGCTATCCCCGACCTCCAGGGAAGAGCTGATGGTGGCCGAGGTCCCCGGGCCGACCATGCTGAGACCCCAGCCCCTGTTGCTATAGGAAGAGCCCGTGAATCCCACCTTGATGCTCGTGGCCGTCAGGGATGCCCCGTTTCTTACCTGGAAGAAGCCGGCGTTGACCTGGCACGGTCCAAGGAGGTTCAGATAGCCCTTCTCCACCAGCAGTCGGCCGACGTTGATGTCGATGTTGTTGGGAACCACGGTGCCGATCGTCGTCCGCCCGTGAACCGTGAGGTAGGGGGTGCCGATGCCCGCCGGGGAATTGAAGACGTGCACCGTGCCGATCGCCGAGGGCGAGTTTGCGGCAACCAGGTCGCCCGCGATATCCGCGTAGCCGCCGTTCTGCAATTGGAGCACGCCCGTGCCCTGCTGCCCCACGATCAGGGATCCGCGGTTGCCTCCCCCGAGGGATGAACGCGTGGTGAGATTCGACCAGACCTGGTCCACGAACTTGCCTCCGATCGCCGTGGTGGTGCACACGTCGGTGGCGGCGCCCGCCATCACCACCCAGCCGTTGCTTCGATAGGCGGCCCCACCCACCATGCGCAGATTGGCGTTTCCGGAATCCCCGAAGTGATCCGCTTGCGTGGAATCCCTTGATTCGACCAAGGTGGTCGATCCGGACACCAGCATGGATGTGGCCCGGCCCTGGCCGAGGTACCAGTTGGAGGCCTTGATCCTTCCGGACAGCACGGTGAAGCTGTCGGAATTCGCAAAAGCATAGCTGCTCATACCCAGGCTCGATCCCACGTTGAAACGCACCCGCCCCGCCTGCAGGGACAGGTCTATCAGGCTGTCCACGGGGGAGGCCCAGGTCACGGGATAGGCGCCCGGCAGAAGGAAGCGCGCCCGGTCGAGCGGGGCCGGAAGGCCGGTCGAGACGCCATTCCACCAGTTGATCGGATTGGTCGCCACACCGCCCCCGGGACTACTCCAGTCCCAGGTGACCGGCTCCGGTTGGGCGGATGCGGGCCGGATGGATGCCATCAGGAGCAGCGGCAGCGCTGCCATTGCAAGGGCGGTTCGGAAGGAACGGGATGGCGTGGAGCTGAGCATGGTGACCTCCGGGTGAACCAAGGTTTTGCGGACTGCCGTATTACATGACTTACGTTTCAGCGGGGCCGAGCGAACGGGGCGGGTTGGCCTGCGCGGGCCGACTTGGAGGTCCGGAGTTGCATGGCATTGAAATACAACAGCTTAGAGAATCCGAGCGATACCGGCCTTTCGGCCCCCGGGGAAAGGGAGCGCCCGAGGATTGCCCGCGTCCCTTCCCTCGGTCCGGTGCTAGAATCCTGGTCAGTCACGCTGAACCCCTCCCCGGTCCACCGCTCCATTCCAGGAGGTCTTGATTGTCACGCCGCACCTGCCTTGCCCTGGCCGTCACGCTCTTCATGGCGGCGCCGGTCGCCCGGGCCAAGGACATCACGCTTCCCCCGAGCGGGGACAACCAGGTCTGTTCCGTCACCCAGGGAATCGGGCTGGTGAGGGTCTCGATCACGTACAGCTCTCCCCACGTGCATACGCGCGAAGGCGTCGACCGCAAGGGGCACATCTGGGGCGAATTGGTGCCCTACGGGCTCTACGATCTTGGATACAACAACTGCAAGGAGTGCCCGTGGCGGGGAGGGGCGAACGAGAACACGGTATTCACCGTGTCCCACGACGTCCGGGTGGAGGGGCAGCCGCTTCCGGCCGGGTCCTACGGGCTCTTCTTCGTTGCCGGCAAGGAAGAGTGGACCGTGATCTTTTCGAAGAACCACGAGTCGTGGGGCGCGTTCTGGTACGACCCGGCCGAGGACCAGCTGCGGGTCAAGGTGAAGGCCAGCCCGTGCGGGTATCGCGAGTGGCTGACCTATGACTTTGTTGAAAGGGCGCCCGATCGGGCCACCGTCACGCTGATCTGGGAAAACCTCGAGATCCCCTTCAAGATCACCGTGGACGACATGCCGGGCGTCTACGTGGCCAATCTCAAGCAGGAATTCCGGAACGCCCAGGCGTTCAAGTGGGAGAACTTCCGCGATGCGGCCGAGTACTGCCTGGGCGCCCATGCCCACCTGGACCAGGGCCTGCTCTGGGCCGAGGAGGCGGTGAGCCGGCCGGGCAACGGGGTGGAGAACTTCCAGACACTCTCGACCCTGGCCAATCTGCAGCGTGCGAACGGCAAGGCGGAGGAAGCCGGCAGAACGCTGGAACGGGCCATGGCCCTGCCCACGGCCGGCCCGATCGATATTCACCAGTTGGCGCGAAGCCTCATGATCGCCGGCGACAACGAGGGCGCCCGAAAGGCTTTCCTGGCCAACGCGAAACGTTTTCCCAACCAGTGGCCGGTCAACGTGGGCCTGGCCAGGGCGGCGGCAATCTCGGGCGACATGAAGCAGGCGGCCTCCCATGCCCGCCAGGCGCTGCCCCAGGCTCCCGACGAAGCCAACCGGAAGAACATCGAAGACCTGATCAAGCAATACGAGTCCGTGCCGGCGAAGAAGTAGCTTCACTGCGCTGTTGACGGCCGTCTGCAGGTGGCGCTGCCCCCGTACAAAAGAAGGCGGCGCGGGTCATCGACCCGCGCCGCTCGGAAAACCTTCCGCCGGATCTCCCTAGAAGTGCTGCGTCGCCAGGAGCGCCCAACGGTAGACGCGGTAGTCCTGGAATCCGCTCCCCAGATAGATTCCCTGTCCATTCTGGAACAGCGGAATATCCTTGGCGGCAAAGTCCACGGCCACGAACTCCTGGTAGCCCAACCGCCCCACGATTTCCATGTCGCCCTTCAGCCAGTACCGGCCTTCCACTTGCGCATCGTGGCGCCGGTAGCGGGTGTCGGGGACGTCCTGGGCGGTGCCCGTGCCGTTGCTCAGGATGTACCGCGACACGTCCTTGCTGAAGCCATAGTCGGCGATGATCGAAAGCTTCTTCGGCACCACCTTCCAGTTGGCCTGGAGAAACGCGTAGTCGTTGCGGTCGCGGAGGTCGGCCTTCCAGTTGTTCTTGGGCAGGGTGTCCACCGGCGCCGCGTTGTTGGACTCGTGGGACGTCTGGATATTCCTGATCCAGCCCTGCGAATATCCGAAGACGAGATCGAGCGCCTCGCCCGGATGGCAGCTGATCTCCGACGTGAGCTGCTCGTCCTTCTGGCTGGTGACGCCGTACCGGGTGTCGGGGTAATCGTTCAGCGCGTAGTCATAGCCCAGCGACACATCGAACATGTCGCTGATCTCATAGGCGAAGTTCAGATTGCGCAGGTCCTGGTTGCGGTTGGCCACGTCAAAGCGCCGCAGCCCGGCCTGTTCCACCTGGACTCCCTTTTCGTCCCTGTAGTCTTCCGTGATGAACTCGTCCAACTCGCGCTTGGCGTGCCGCAGCCGGCCCTCCACGCTGAAATTGTCGAAGAGACTGGCCCGGGCGCGGACCATGTAGGCGTTCTCCGCGTCGCTCTCCACTTCCCGCAGGGTGTGCTCGCGCTTCTGGTGCTCAAGGGTACCCGAGAGATGCAGGGAAGTCAGAACATCTCCACCTTGGAGTTCGAAGGCGGACATCGGATCAAAGTCGACGTCCGCGCCCAACACCGTCTGCTTGTTTCCGAAAGGATCGCTCTCGATCGGGATCGCTTCCCATACCTGGTCCATCCGCACGTAGCCCTTGAACTCGTGCACCGGGGTCTTGTTGTCGTATTTCTGCTCCCGGAAACGCAGGGTTCCGCGCAGGCCGCGAACGGTGGAACTCGTGAGCCGGGTGTCCATCGTGAGATTCGTGGCCTTCCCGCCGGTGCTGCTCGCCGGCAGGGAGTCCACTGAAGCCGATGGGGTGGCCTTCAGTATCGCCGTGTTCAGGGTCTGCGGCAGCCACGGGTCATCCTGGGTTCCCTGGCTGTAGTACAGGGAGGCGGTCAGCATGTTGTCCCGGGGAAGATCCAGTCCCAGGGAAAGCTGCCCGTAGACCATCTTGTTGTCGGGTGCCGTCGACATCTGCGCAGTGGCCGTGCCGTCGCCCGGACTGTAGGCGGACGCGTACGTCGTGTCCGTCAACCGCTTGGGATTGTCCCAGCGCGTAGCCTTGATGCGGTTGGTGAACGCGGATACGCCGCCGCCGGCCACGATCTTGACCTGGTCCCGCGCATAGGTCATCGAAGCGTCCGCCTCGATGGTCCGCTGGTCGATCGGCTCCGGCAACTCGATCGCGCTGGCAAACCCAAGGGGGGCGCCGAGCGGCTTGTGGCCGCTCCGCATCCGGCTCAGGCCCGAGATCTCGAACTGGCATCCCTCGGCGGGACGCCCGCGCAGCCGAGCTTTCGTCTCGTTGGTCTGGACGTCCAGCGCCACGCCCCGGGAATTGTTGATGAGGTCCTGCATGACCGAAGGATACTTCCCGGGAGTCCTCTGGTTGGCGAGCTGGATGATGGTGTCGGGAAGCGAGAAGACCCCCGGCTGGAGTTCGGCGTACGGGGTCCTGCCGATCTGGCTGTACAGGTGCGGGACTCCCTGGTACTTGAGGTCAAACTTCCACTGCGCGCCGTGGGCGACCGACAGTCCAACCAACTGGTCCTTGTGCACCGGGTTGGAGCCGTACACGGTGAAGAAGTCGTGCTTTCCCCACTGCCTCAGCAGAAAGCTGTCCAGGAAGGGGCCCTTGGCAGGGTCCGTGTATTCCCGGAATTTGGCCTCGGGAGCCGACTGGTCCCACCACTGCGATCCATACGTGACATCGCCTTCCGAATCAGCCCGTGAAGCCGCGACCCAACCACCACAACACACGGTCGCGAGCAGCAGGGCGAAACATACGTTTTTCGTCTGCATGATATCCCCCTACCTCAAGAAGAACTTGCCAGCCGGGTGATTTGACCCATGGACCTGGCTGTGGCAGTTCGAACACGACCGGTTGAAAAGGCGGTTGCTGACCAGGTCCGGCTTGTCATAAAGGGTGCTCGGGTGGCGCGTGGCGATGTGGCAGCGCTGGCACAGGTACGGGCGCTTCTCAGCCAGCACCTTCTCGTTGTTTGCTCCATGAGGCTCGTGGCAGCTCATGCAATTCTCGCGAACCGGCGCGTGCTCCCACAGGAACGGGCCCCGCTTATCCGCGTGGCACTTGTAGCACAGCTCGTTGACCGTGTTGGCCTTGAGCTGGTGCGGCGCCGGGGAGCCGTGGGGGTTATGGCAGCTCACGCAGGTCATGCCGCCTTCGGTGATCGGCATGTGGCCCGAGCGGGCCATGCGGGCACGCTTGTTCTTGTGGCACTGCAGGCACAGTTCGCTGGTGCTGGCTTGCTTCAGCAGCGCCACCCTGCCGGCATCCTTGGGAGAGTGGATGCTGTGGCATTGCACGCAGGCCACGTCGGCCTGGGCGTGGAAGCCCTGCTTCCAGTAGAACTGCTGCCCGGTCTTGTGGCAGCCGAGGCACGCCTTGTTGGCCTCCGCGGCCGGCAACTTGCTCGGCACCAGGAGCGAGGCGCGTCCCTCTTCCTTGGTCGGCGCTCCCGCGGCATCGGAGCCGCTTTCCGCCTCCACGTGGATCGAGGCCGGCCCATGGCAGGTCTCGCAACCGATCTTCTGGCCGACCAGCGCCGAATCCTTTTCGGCCCGGCCGTGCCCGCCGGCCTTGAACTGCTGGACAGCTGCTCCATGACAGTCATCGCAGATTTCCGAGCCGACGAATTTTCCCACCCGGTCCGACTTGGGTGGGGCCGGCTTTGCCGCCAGGACGGCCAGCCCGGCTAGCGCGGAAACCGCCAGGAGTAAGGTGAGGCCACGTTTCATCGACGCCTCCGTGTGTCGGGTCGCTGATTTTCGAGGAGCCATCCTGCTGCTCCGGTGGGGATCCCTGCGGGTCGGTAGGGCGCCCTTGGCGCTCGAACTGCAAGGTACTCATTGCTATTAGCAAGACTCAAGCCCATCTTCAATGTCTAGGACGCCGAGAATCGAGACATCTTATCTGCTTACGGGAGTGAAGGAAGCTGTTTCATCTCAACCAGGCTCCCCAAGGGGGCAGACCCGCAGGCCGATGTTATTGTCACTGGGTCCGAACGGGCCTGACACCTTGTCGGGCCGCCGGGGGAATGAGGCCGGGCATGCCCTGGCGCCGGTGGGCCGCCACTTCGGAACCTGGAACTTCCGCCGCGCTCGGATTCCCGGGGATTTCCGGGTGTATCTCCAGCACGCTGTTGGACACTTTATCGAAAGAAGCGAGCCCCGGCCCTGCGCATCCGAACTTGTGCGTGACCCATGTGCCCGTCGATCCATGAAGAGCAAGAAAGGCAGCCCCAGCCATGAGATCCATCTTCCCACTCCGAACCCGCCTGATCCCTGGCCTGTTCCTCGCCGCGTGCCTGGGGCTTTCGGCACCCAGCGGCGCACTCGCCGACAGCGTGACCTTCCTGATCAAGGACCTCACCTTTGACGGAACCGCGGCCCAGAACAACTGGCCGGTCCCCATCCACGCTTCGGAGCCGGGGGTGGATGGACATCTGGTGTGGACCTATCCGACAGGGGATTTTCAGGCGGGATCCGGGGTCCTTCAAGACCTGCTTCTGCCCATCACCTGGTTTCCGCTCGCTTCCGCGATCATCACGGTGGACGCCACCGGCATCACCGGTGCCCAGCCCGGCAACACCCATGACCTGACCTACGATTTCCAGCTCCAGTTCGCGCAGCCGCTCACCAGTCCCACCCAGGTTTCCGGAATCAACGCCGGGGCGAGCACGTTCGATTTCACAGGCCAGTACCAGGGGTTCAACGGCGAGTGGCTTGGGAATGTCAGCGGCGGCATGGTGATTCCCGCGACGGTCGCCGGCCTCGGCGGCGCTCCGGCCAGGCCCACCGCGCTGGCCCCGGCCTCTCCCAACCCATTCCGACGGGCCACCACGATTTCCTACGACCTGGCGCGCCCCGGTACGGTCGAGCTGGCGATCCACTCCGTGGACGGAAGGCGCGTGGCCCTCCTCGAGCGGGAGACGCAAGCCGCTGGAAGTCACCAGGTGCGTTGGGACGGCCGAGGGGCGGGCGGACAGGCCCTGCCTTCGGGAATCTACTTCCTGCGGCTCTCGACGCCGGACCGGACCTTGACCCGGTCGGTGGCCTTGCTCAGGTAGCCGGTCGGCCACTCCAAGGACCGGCGCTAGGAGAGCCGGCCGCGTTCGTCTATGCTGTGGTCTCTTCGGTGCCGAGGCTGAAATGGTTCGCCCGGCCATCGAGACCCAAGGAGACCCTCGTGGACGTTGTGGTTCTGTTGGCCTACATCCTGGCCGCGCTGCCCGCGCTGCGGGCCCTATCCCGGAGCGGCCGCGGCGAGCGTTCCAACCTCGGGTTTTCAGTGCGGCTGAGCATCGCTCTTCTCCTGGCCCTGTTCCTGGGGCAGGGCGCGCTTTCGATCTATGTCGACCTGCTGTGGTTTCGCGAGCTCGGCGCCGCGCAACGCTACTGGACCGAGCTCTCCGCGCGCTCCACGCTCACCCTGGGCGGGATCCTTGTTTCGTTCGCGCTGCTGTGGCTGAACGCCTTCCTGGCTCGCGGCCGGCAGCCCGGTGGGGCTTCGGGGCAGGCTCCGCGGATGTCGGGAGGTATTCCGGGGCGGCCGGGCGAAGCCGAGATCATCGACATCTCCACCGGACGAATCCATCCGATTCCAGGAGGCCCGCAGGTCGCCCGCCTGCTTGACCGCGCCCGCATGGGAGTGCTGATCGTCCTGGCGCTGGCCCTGGGCAGCGCGCTGGGCTCCAGCTGGTGGACCTTCCTCACCGCCCTGCACCAGCAGCCGTTCGGACGGGTGGATCCCCAGTTCCACCGGGACATTTCGTTCTTCGTGTTCACGCTTCCCGCATGGAGCGCGCTCCTGGAGTGGGCGACCGGCCTGCTGATGGCGTGCATCGGCACCACCGCGGTGCTGTACATCCTGCCGGCCGCTCTGGCCGGGCTTTCGCAGGGCACCTGGCTGGGGCAGCTGCGGCGCGGGGCGCGGCACCTGAGCGTGCTGGGCGGATTCCTGCTGGCGCTGTGGGGGCTGGGAGTATGGATCTCGCGCTACGAGCTGGTGTACAGCCGGAGGGGTCCGCTGGTCGGGGTCTCGGCGGTGGACGCGAACCTGGGCGTCACGCTGCTGGGAGTGCTGGCGGTGACGCTGCTCCTTGCGGGCGCCGCCCTGGCGATCATCGGACCCCGGGGCGGCCGCCGCTTTGCGGCCTCGCTCGTGGCGGTGCTGCTTGTCAGCGCGGTGCTGGAAGTGGGGGTGATTCCTTCGGTCTACGAAGCCGTGGCGATCCGGCCCGAGCAACTGCGCGCGGAGCTTCCCTACATCCGCAGGCACCTGGAGATGACCCGGCAGGCATTCGGGCTCGACTCCTCCCATGTGGTGGTCCGGGATTTCCCGGAACCGCGCAATCCCACGTCCGCGCAGGTGCTGGCCGACCGGACCACCGTGTCCAACCTGCGCCTGGCCGACTGGCGCCCGCTGCAGCACACGTTCAACCAGCTCCAGACCCTGCGCACCTACTACCGGTTCTCGGACATCGACCTGGACCGCTACACCGTGGGCGGGGAGCCGCAGATGGTGATGGTATCCCTGCGTGAGCTGGACCACACCAAGGTGCCGCAGGCCCAGGGCAGCGGGGGCTGGGACATCAACCGCTGGTTCATCTACACGCACGGATACGGGGCCTGCATCAGCAGCGTGAATGCGTTCACCCCCGAGGGCATCCCCGAGCTCCTGGTGCGGGACCTGCCGCCGGTCTCGACCGCGCCGGAGCTCAAGATCACCCGCCCCGAAATCTACTTCGGAGAGCTCACCACCCACGCGGTCATGGTCAAGGCCCACGGGCAGCAGGAGTTTGACTATCCCCGCGGGGACGACAACGTGTTTACCACCTATCAGGGGCGCGCGGGCATTCCGCTGGGCGGGGTGTTCTCGGTGCGCCGGCTGGCCTTTGCTCTGCGCTACCACACGCTTAAGTTCTTCCTGTCGTCGTACATCGCGTCCGAAACGCGGATCCTGTTTGACCGGGACATCGACACCCGGCTGGAAAAGCTGGCGCCGTTCCTGACTCCCGACCGCGATCCCTACCCGATCGTCCGGCCGGACGGCTCGCTCACGCTGATGCGCGACTTCTACACCAGCACCGACCGCTATCCGTACGCGGCCAAAATGGCCGGGGTCAACTACATGCGCAACAGCGTCAAGGCCACCGTGGACTGCTACAACGGCTCGGTGCGTTTCTACGTGGTGGACGAGGCCGATCCGCTGGTGCTCACGTATCGCAAGATCTTCCCCGAATTGTTCTCGCCGGCATCCCAGGTCCCGGCCGACGTGCGTGCGCACTACCGGTACCCCGAGGACATGCTGGCGATCCAGGCGGATGTGTACGGGGCCTTCCACGTGAAGGATCCGGTGACGTTCTACAACCACGAGGACGTGTGGGAGGGGAGCGCCGAGGTGGCCGAGGGCGCGGCCGGCGGCACCACCGTGCCGGTGCTGCCCTACTACATGCTGATGCGGCTGCCCGGCCAGCCCAAGGCCGAATACTTACAGATGATCCCGCTCACCCCGCGCGGCAAGGACAACATGATCGCGTGGGTGGCGGGCCTGTGCGATCCGGACCGCTACGGGACCATCGTGGCCTATCACCTGCCCAAGGGCACCATCAGCTACGGGCCGCGGCAGATCGAGGCGCGGATCGACCAGGACGCCACGATTTCCAAGGACCTGACCCTGTGGAACCAGCAGGGCTCGCAGGTGCTTCGCGGCAATCTGCTGACCGTGCCGATCGAGGGATCCTTCCTGTACGTGGAGCCGCTCTACATCCAGTCGACCGGGGGCAAGATCCCCGAGCTCAAGCGGGTGATCGTGGCCACGCAGAAGGACATCGGGTACGGGAACTCGCTGGAGGAGGCGCTCACCGACCTGTTCGGTCCCACCGTGGGGGCGCTCGCGCCGGCAGCCAGGGGCGACAGCGCCCAGGCGCCGGCCGCCACTGCATCCACTCCCGCGGCGCCGGAGGCACGCATCCGGCAGGCTGCCCGGGGTGGCGCGGACCCGGCGCTGGTGCACTCGGCGGCGGAACACCTGCGGCGCTACCAGCAACTCATGGGCGCGGGCAAGGCGGGGGAAGCCGGGCTGGAACTCGATGGGCTTTCGAGGGACCTGCGCGAACTCGAGCGGCTCTCGGGGAGGCGGTAAGGGCGGGGCGCCACCGGCATCGGGCGCGCGGCGACGTCAGGCGAAGGTCGGCTCCGGGACTTCCCGGTCGTCCTCGATCTCGACGTCGATCGCTGCTTGAAAGATCCGGCCGCGGTCGTCGAATTCCCGTGCCAGCTCCAGCATGGTGCGAATGTCGGGGGCGACCCGGCTGTCGAAGATGATCCTGTGGTTGGCAGTCACAACCACGTTTTTCGAGATGTCCACCATCCTCGGGTGCAGATACAGCCGAATCCGGCGGGCGTTCAAGCTCGTCACGGTGAAGGCATTGTTCCCCTCGTTCACCGCCTGGACCTCCTGCCCATCCATGTCCCCGGATGTGCCCGGCGCCGCGGGCATCAGCCGCAGCCAGTGAAACGTGCCGGCGGGGATCCCCCGGCCGCTCCTCCACGTGTGGGCCATGCCCCAGTTGGGATGCGCGTCCGGGATGTTGAATTCCATAGCGCCCCCTCCGCGAGCCTGGACGCTGTTCCGGTACAGGTCGCGCGGATGTTCCTGGAAGAACCGCGCGATCCCGGGGATCTGGTCCGGAAAGATCTCGTGGCCCCCGCGGGCCTCCTCGTGCTGCCTCCAGGAATATCCGTGGCGATCCATCCAGTCCCGGATGGCGCGGTTGAACTCCCGGATCTGGTAGGGCTCGTCCTCGCCCCAGGTCGCATAGCCGGGCACGTTGCACAGGTTGTGGACCTGCTTGTCCTTCACGTAGTCGTAGCCGCCGCTCATCGGGCTGATGGCGCCCCAGCGGTCCCCGAAGTTGATCCCGCAGCGCCACGCCAGGTGCCCGCCCATGGAATGCCCGGTGAGATGGACCCTGTCGGGATCCACGTGGTAGTCGCGCGTCACCTTTGAAATCGTGGAGAACAGGATCGAGTAGCCGATCGCGCCCCAGCCGCGGTCGGTGATCGGGGCGACCAGGATCAGGCCGTGCCGCCCCGCTTCCTCGATCCAGAAGGGGTCGATCGAGTGGATGGCCGCCTCGCTCCCGAATTCCAGGTCGCGGCCGGCGCTGCCCCCGTGGGCCACCACCACCATGGGCCAGGCGCGAGCGGAGTCGTAGTCGCCCGGGACGTAGATGTGATAGTTCACCGAGTGATCCACGTGCAGGCAGTCCAGGGCCAGTCCTTCGGTGAGCGCGCCCGCTTTCTGTGGGGCTTCGGGATAGTTTGCCCGGCCCCCGCGGAGCATGGACTCCACCTCCGCGATGCCGAGGCCGGCCCGCGAGAACATCTCGAGCAGCGGTTCGATCGGGGCGCTCCGTTCGTAGCGCCGGTCGAGCCACGCATCGAGCGCTTCCCATTCGGCCCGCCTTGCGCCGCGCGGGCCATGGGACCACTGGAACTTCAGGAAATTTCGCATGTCCCGGGAATTCTAGCGCCGGGCGGCGATTCCGCAATCCGCGCGCAGGTTCCCCGGCTCGCCGGGGCGGCGGGCCGGATGCGCGGCCACGCATGGAATGCTAATGTGGGGCATTCGGAAGCCCGCCCCGGCGCGGGCAAGCCCTTCCTCATCCATCTGAAAGAGTCCCCGTTGGGCCAGGCTACCACTCGCATCACCGCCCGATCCTTTCGACCCGGCTCTGCCGACCTGAACAGGCTGGCCGCGCTGGCGCTGCCCATCGTGGTGGTGCAGGTCGGCATGATGACCATGGGAGTGGTTGATTCCATCCTGCTCGGGCACCTTTCCGCGGCGGATCTGGCCGCCGGCGCGCTGGGGAACATGTACTTCTTCGGGATGGCCGGCCTGGGGATGGGCACGCTGTACGCCCTGGATCCGATCGTCGCGCAGGCGGTGGGGGCGGGCGAGCAGGAAGGCGTGGCGCGGGGCCTGCAGCGCGGACTGATGCTCGCGGTGATGATCAGCGCCGTGACGTCGCTGGGATTCCTGCCGGCCGGGCACGTGTTCGTCCTGCTCGGCCAACCGGCCGAAGTGGTGCCGCGGGCCGCCGGCTATGCGCTGGCATCCATCCCCGGCGTGCTGCCGTTCTTCGGTTTCATCGTGCTTCGGCAGACGCTCCAGGCGATGGGCCGCCTGAGGCCGATCGTCATCACCATCCTGCTCTCCAACCTGCTCAACTTCGCCCTCGCCTGGGCGCTGATCTTTGGCCACCTCGGATCGCCCGCCATGGGCGCGGCCGGCGCGGCATGGGCTTCCTCGCTGGCCCGCTGGGGCATGATGCTCGGACTCCTTGGACTGTCCTGGCGCGATCTCGCGCCCCATCTGGACCACCTTCGGTCCGAGGTCCTGGAATTCGGGCCCCTCTTGAAGATGCTCTGGATCGGCGTGCCGATCGGGCTGCAGTTCCAGCTCGAGATGGGCGTGTTCTCCGTGGTGGCGCTGCTGATGGGCCGCATCGGCACCCAGGCCATCGCCGCGCACCAGATCGCCATCAACATCGCTTCGCTCACCTTCATGGTGCCGCTGGGAGTTTCGGGCGCAGCCGCCGTGCTGGTCGGCCAGGCGGTGGGAGCGGGCGACATCGCCGGTGCGCGCCGCGGGGCGCTGGCGGCCTTGCTGGCCGGTGCGGGTTTCATGCTGGTCTCGGGATTGACGCTGACGGTGCTGCCCGGCCTTCTTGCGGGGGTCTACACGAGGGATCCCGCGGTGCTCTCGGTCGCCATTACGCTCATTCCCATCGCCGGCGTGTTCCAGGTGTTCGACGGGCTGCAGGTGGTTTCGATCGGCGTGCTGCGCGGGGTGGGGGACACGCGCACCCCGCTGCTCGTGAATATCCTGGGTTTTTGGCTGATAGGGCTGCCGGTGAGCCTGACTCTGGCCTTCCGGGCGGGACTGGGGGCCCCGGGACTGTGGTGGGGGCTGGTGGTCGGGTTGATCCTCGTGGCGGGATTCCTGGTGTTCCGGGTGGCCCAGCGATTGTCGCGGGGGATCGGCCGGATTGTCGTGGACCAGCCGGCGGCCTGATCCCGGTTGTGCGTGTACGCCGGGCGCGCGGGATGCTAAAATCCATCTTCCAATCCTGGGTTGCCACGGTGCGGGATGTCCATGCCGCCGCGACTGGTTTCTCCCCCGTTCTCCCTTCCCTGAGGTGACGATGGCTCGCCTGCTGACACCCATGCTTGCAGCGGCCCTGTCGATAACCCTGTTGTCCTCATTCCCCCCCGACCCCAGGGCGGGCGGATCTCCAGGCGCTCGCCTTGCGGCACGGTTCCGGGAGGTGGACAGCCTCTTGTCCCTGGAGCGCTCGGCCGCGGCGGACAGCCTGGCCACGCTGGCCCTGGCCGAGGCCGAACAGGCGGATCCTCCGGATTCGGCGATGATCGCCGGGGCGATGATGCGCGTCGGCAAGGCGCGCTATGCCCGCCGCATGCTGAAGGACTCGGTGGCCTATACCATGCTCACCGGCAGCCTGGCCATCCAGTCGCGGCTGTCACACCCCGATTACGCGGAACTGGCCGAAACCCACACCAGGCTCGGCCGCGTTCTGGCGGAGACCGATCGCGCCGACTCGGCGCTCATCCAATACGCCGCGGCCCTTGCCGCCGCGGAAGCCGGCGGGCTCGCGAACGATTCCACGCGGGCGGTGCTCCTGTGGAACAAGGGAACCGCGCTGCGGACTCTCAGCCGGCCACGGGAGGCCGAGGCCACGCTCCTGGATGCCATCGCCCGGATGGAACGCTGGGGAGGTCCGCAGCACACGGGCTTGCCGCTCTTGCTGAACGTGCTCTCCGGCGCCTACGTCGACCTGGGCCGGTTCGCCGAGGCGCGCGCGGCCCTGGAGCGGGCCATCGGGATCGTGGAGCGCACGCAGGGAGGCGAATCTGCGGATCTGATTCCGCTTGTGAACCGGCAGGCGACCATCGAACACCGGGCCGGCGACACGGCGCGCTCGATCGAGCTGCTCGAGCGCGCGCTCGCGATCTCGGCGAAAGTCTATGGCGCCGAGGACGTGCACTCCTTCCCACTCCGCTACAACACCGCGCTCAGGCTGATGGACTTCGGCGACTACAAAGGCGCCTCGCGCTGGTTCCGCGATGCGCTCCGCATCGGCGAAGCTCACTACGGGAAGGGTCATATCAGCACCGAACAGACCCGCACCATGCTGGGATACGCCGAAGTCTCGGCCGGCGACACGGCCGAAGCGCTGCGCGACCTGGACCAGGCCCAGGCCGAGCTCGAGAAACGCCCGCTCGACCCGAACCAGATGCTGGTCTACTGCTACCGCAGCCGCGCCGCGGTGCTGCTCATGCGCGGCGACGTCCAGGGGGCTCGCCGGGTGGCGAACCGGGGGCTCGCGATCCTGGCCACCAGCCCGTCCCCGCTGCTCGAGGCCCAGATGGGTCTCTACGAACAGAAGGTCGAGGCCGCCCGGCTCGCGAGCGACCTCTCGGGCCTCGACAGCACCAACGCCCAGATGGCGGCGCTATTCGACACTCCCGAGAGCCGGGGCCTGGAAACGTACATGGAGTACCTGTGCCTGCGTGGGCGCAGCGAGGCGGCGCTGGGGCGCGTGGACTCGGCGTGGGTGCACCTCCTGGCCGCGGAACAGATCGAACGGCAGCGACTGGAGCGCAACATCCGGGCGTTGCCCGATGCGCGCGCGCTCGAGTTCTCGAGCCTGAATGCCGCGCCGCTGGACTTCCTGATCCAGTTCGCGTCCGGGCGCGGGCCCTCGGCCGACGCCGTCGCCTGGGACCGCGTGATCCGCTGGCGCGGCAGCGTCCACGACGAGATGGCACGCCGGCGCGCCCCGGAGGTGGCAGCCGGGGATACCGCACTTGCGGGCGCACACGGGCGCTGGACGACATCGGCGCAGCGGCTGGCACGCGCCGAGGTGGGAGGGGCGCCTCCCGCGTCGCTCGAGACGCTGCGCACCGAATCCGCGGAAGCCGAGCGGAGCTACGGTTCGCTGATCGCCTCGCACGGGATCGGCCCCGACACCGCCGCCGCTAGCCTGGAGCGGGTCCGGGGGGCGCTGGCGCCCAGGGAGGCGCTGGTCGGAATCGTCGAGAGCTTTGCTTCGGGCGACACGGCCCGCTTGATCGCGTTCGTCGTCCCTTCGGCGGCTGCCCCCGTGCAACGTATCGAACTTGGACCCACCCGCCGGATTCGCGACGCGATCGGGGCCTGGCGGGCGGCCATTTCCACGCCGCCCGAACCGGGCGCCGAAGCCGAGTCCGAGGCGGCTTGCCGAAAACTAGGCTCGATCGTGCGCTCGCTCACCTGGGGCCGCCTTGCGCCGGCCATCGGCGGCGCCGGGGCGGTGGCCTTGGTTCCGGATGGCCCGCTGGTGGATCTGCCCTGGGCGGCCTTGCCGGAAGGGAAGCGCGGCTACTGGGTGGAGCACGCTCCGCGCCTTCGCACGATCGAATCGGAGCGCACGCTGCTCGAGCCCGATTCCCGCGTCGGCCGTGGAATGCTCGCGCTGGGAGACCCGGACTTCAATCGCAGGGGTGGCGCCCAGACGCCCGCGCCCACGATGTACGCGGCGGCCTTCCGGGGTCCGCTTGGAAATTGCGCGTCCGGGGAAGCGCTCAAGTTTCCGCCGCTGGCCGGAGCCCGGGCCGAAGCGATGGAGGTCGCGGACCGCTGGGACGCGGCGCATCCCCTGGAACGCGCGCGCCGGCTCCTGGGAGCCGACGCCGACCAACCGGCGTTCTGCCGCGACGCCCCGGGCCGCGAAGTGCTGCACATCGCCACCCATGGCGTGGTGTGGGGCGACTCGTGCGCCCCGGTCGCCGCGAATGGCCGGGGTGTGGGCGGGGTTGGACGGATCGGGCCCGGCAGGGCCGCGCGCAAGCCGGGAGCAGGCAAGCCCGCCGGCCTGGCCGCGGCCGCGGCCCCCACGCCATCCGCATCGCCCATCGTCTCGCCCTGGATGGGGCGACGCGTGTGGCTGGCGCTGGCCGGGGCGAACCACGCCCGCGAGACGGCCCTTGAATCCGACGATGGACTGCTCACCGCGACCGACATCTCCCTGCTCGACCTGTCCGGCGTTCGGTGGGTGGTGCTTTCGGCCTGCCAGTCGGGGGTGGGGGATTCATGGCCCCGCGAGGGCGCGATCGGAATGCAGCGCGCGTTCCGCCTGGCGGGCGCCCACGAAGTGGTTGCGAGCCAGTGGTCGATCGGAGATGAATCCACCCGCGAGTGGATGCGCGCGCTCTACGCGGCCCGCACCGGTCCGGCGATCCGGGCCGCCGACGCCTCTGCCGCCGCCTGCCGGCGCGTGCTGGCCGCGCGGCGGAGTTCCCACCGCTCCACGCACCCCTTTTACTGGGCCGCGTTCACCGCGACCGGCGCTTAACACACCCCGGGAGGAATGTTGACCCTCGGCATCGGAACCAGGCTCGGTCCCTACGAGATCATCGCTGCGCTCGGCGCCGGCGGCATGGGCGAGGTGTACCGCGCCCGCGACACCCGGCTGGGGCGCGAGGTGGCGCTCAAGGTGCTGCCGGAAGCCTACTCGGGGGATGCCGCCCGGCTGGCGCGCTTCGAGCAGGAGGCGCGGACCGTGGCCGGGCTCAACCACCCGAACATCGTCACGCTGTTCTCCGTTGAAAAAGAGGGCGCGGTCCACTTCCTGACCATGGAACTGGTCGAGGGCCGCACCCTGGACCGGGAAATCGCGCCCGGCGGCCTGCCGCTCGCCCGCCTGCTGGAACTCGCGCTTCCGCTCTCCGAGGCCCTGGTGGCGGCCCACGCGCGAAACGTGGTCCACCGCGACCTCAAGCCCGCGAACGTGATGGTGGGGGACGAAGGACGGGTCAAGGTGCTGGACTTCGGCCTGGCCAAGCTGTCTCTCGGAGATCCGGCGCTGGACGCCACTCAGGCGCGGACCCTGGCGGCGCCGCTTTCGGGCGAGGGCCAGGTGATGGGCACGGTGCCGTACATGTCCCCCGAGCAGCTCCGCGGCGAGCCGGTGGACTCCCGCACCGATCTCTTCGCGTTCGGGGCCATCGTGTACGAACTGGCCTCGGGAACGCGCCCGTTCGCCGGCGCCAGTTCCGCCGACGTGAGCTCGGCGATCCTGCGCGACACGCCGCCGCTTCTCGCGAAATTGCGGTCCGACCTGCCGGCCGAGCTCCATCGCCTCGTGGGCCGCTGCCTGGAAAAGGCCCCGCGGGATCGTTTCCAGAACGCCGCGGAGGTGCGCGACGAGCTCCGGTCGTTGAAGCGAACCCTGGAAAGCGGTCCCCAGACCACGGCTACTGCCGCCGCGCACGAAGTTCCCTCGATCGCGGTGCTGCCCTTCACCAACATGAGCGCCGATCCGGAGAACGAATTCTTCTCCGACGGGCTGTCCGAGGAGCTGCTCAATTCCCTGGCCAAGATCCCGGAGCTTAAAGTGACCGGCCGCACCTCCTGTTTCGCGTTCAAGGGCAAGCACGAGGACCTTCGCGAGATCGGGCAGAAGCTGGGCGTGGCAACCCTGCTGGAAGGCAGCGTGCGCAAGGCCGGCAACCGGGTGCGCATCACGGCCCAGCTGATCAAGGTCTCGGACGGCTTCCACCTGTGGTCCGAGACCTACGACCGGGTGCTGGACGACATCTTCGCGGTGCAGGACGACATTGCCGGGGCAGTTTCGGCGGCGCTGAAGGTGACGCTGCTGAAGAAGGCGGCGCCGGCCCTCAAGATAAGCGCCCGCAGCTACGAGTTGATCCTCAGGGCCAACCACTTCGCCCTGCAAACCACACGCGAGTCGCTCGCCAGCGCGGTGACGCTTTACCGGCAGGTGATCGCCGAGAGCCCCGAAGATGCCCGGGCATGGGCGGGCATGGCCAAGGCACATGCTTACCAGGCTTTTCATGGGCACATCGATGTCCACGAGGGGCGCCAGCTGGCCCGGAAGGCGGCCGAGCGTGCGCTGGAACTGGACGATGACCTCCCGGACGCGCACGAAGCGATGGGCTGGATCCTGGCTTCTCTGGAATTCCGCTGGACGGAGGCCGCCGCGGAGGTGCGAAGGGCCCTTGCGCTGGCTCCGGGCGCCAGCGGCCCGCTCTCGACGATGGCCACGTACGAGGCTTTTTTCGGCCGGATCGAGGAAGCCCGCCGGCTGGCCCGGGAGGCCCTCGAACTTGACCCTCTCTATGCGCGCGCACACACCAATCTCGCCCGGATCGAGATGCTCGCGCGGGACTACAAGTCGGCCGCGGAATCCTTCCTCAGGGCCCTGGAATTGAGCCCGGGGATGACCGCCGCACATTCCATCCGGGCGATTTGCCTCATGGAGCTTGGGCTGGGGGACAAGGCGATGGCCGAGATCAAGCTTGAGCCCTCCGCCGGATACCGTTACTGCTCGCTGGCGATCGTCTGCCACGACCTCGGCCGGCAAGAGGAGTCGGACGCGGCGCTGGCCGGGCTGATCGCCGAGGGGGAGCAGTGGGGCTATCAGATCGCGATGGTCTGCGCGCGGCGGGGCGAACACGACCAGGCCTTCCGGTGGCTGGAGCGATCCTATGAGCTGCGCGACTCGGGCATCCCGATGACCAAGGTCCAACCGATCTTTGACGTCCTGCATTCCGATCCGCGCTGGCCGAAATTTCTGGAGAGGATCGGGCTGGCGGACACGGCCTGGTAGGGCGTGTGCAGGAATTCGGCGCGCCCGAAGCGCTGCCGGCGGGAGCATCCCAAAGCAGGACGGCCACCCTCTCCGGGGTGGCCGTCCTGCTTTGTTCCTGAACTTGAACGCCGGCTACCTTACCACGGCCATCCTGCGAACCAGGATCTGCCCAGCCGCCTCGAGCCGCGCAAAATACAGCCCCGCGCTCGCCGCGCTGCCGCCGGAATCTTGCAGATTCCAGCGTTCCGAATGCGCGCCCGCGGCGATGGGGCCGTTCACCAACTCCCGCACCAGACGGCCGGCGGCGTCATACACCGCGAGGCGAACCTGCGAGGCGGCCGGCAGCGCGAATCGCAGCGTGGCCGCGCCAAACGCCGGGTTTGGCGAAGGGGCGGCGAATGATACCCCGTCCACCGGGCCCCGGTCGCCCACGCCAACCAGCGGCCCGCCCAGGGCGCCGTTTCCGGACACGCCCTGCGCGTAGACGTCGTAGTTGAAGCTGCGGCTGTCGAGCCAGGTCACGATAGCGCCGCCCGCTCCGTCCGAGGCGATGGTCGGGGCGTACTGGTCCCTGGCGGCGGTGCAAGCCGCCCGGCCATTGATCGGCCAGGCGGGATCGACCACGCCGGACTTGCGCACATGGCCCGCGTAGATATCACCGGAGCTTCCGCGGTAGTCCTGCCAGGTGACGATGATTCCGCCGGCTCCGTCCGGGCACACAGTGGGATACTGCTGGTAGTCTCCCGCGGTACAGAGCGCCTGCCCGTCGGCGGGCCACGCAGGATCCACCACCCCCGAGGACAGCACCCGCTGCGCGTAGATGTCGGCGCAGCAGGGCAGCCGGGAGTCGGACCAGCCGATCACGGCGCCGCCGGAGCCGTCCGAGACGATCCCCGGGGCGACCTGGTTTCCCGTGGCGGTGCACACGGCCACCCCGTTGCCGGGCCAGGCGGGATCCAGCGCCCCCGTGGCCAGCACGTGCTGGGCGTAGATGTCGACGTTGAACGCGCCGCTCCGGGCATCCTCCCAGGTGACGATGGCGCCACCGGCCCCATCGGACAGGATCTTGGGGTTCAGTTGGGTGCTAAGGGCGGTGCACAGGGCCTTGCCGTTCGCGGGCCACGCCGGATCCACCGCGCCCGAGGCCTTCACGTGCTGGGCGTAAATGTCCTGGTCGCCGCCCCCGCGTGCGTCGTGCCAGGCGACGATGGCGCCGCCGGCCCCGTCGGACGCGATCTTCGGGGCCTGCTGATTGTTCGGCTGGACGCACAGCGCCTGCCCGTCGGCCGGCCACGCCGGATCCACCGCCCCGGTGGCGAGCACGTGCTGGGCGTAGATGTCGTCGCCCGCGCCGCCGCGGCTGTCCGTCCAGGTGGCGATGGCGCCGCCGGCCCCGTCCGAGACGAGATCCACGGCCAACTGATTTCCGGCCGCCGTGCAAAGGGCCCGTCCGTCCAGGGGCCACGCCGGATCCACCACCCCCGCTCCCGAGACGTGCTGCGCGTAGATGTCGGACGTAAGGGCGCTGCGCTCATCGGCCCACGCCACGATGGCCCCCCCGGCCCCATCCGATACGATCGCCGGCAGCGACTGGTTGTTCGCTGCGCTGGACAGGGCCCGGCCATTGGCCGGCCATGCGGGGTCCGCGGCGCCGGAGCTCAGCACGTGCTGGGCGTAGATGTCGTAACCGCTGCTAACGCCGCGGCTGTCGTACCAAGTGATGATGGCCCCGCCCGTTCCGTCCGATACGATCACCGGGCCAAACTGGTCATTGGCCTGGGTGCACACCGGCAGATTCACGGCCGGGTTGGTAGGCCAGGCCGCCAGGGCCGGCGGCGCCGCAACAGCGAGCAGCGACAGGGAAAGGCTCAACGGCATCCACGAGCGCATGGGAACTCCTAGGTTCGGTTGTGAGCCCGGCGGCCGGGCGGATAGGGGGCTGTTCTAGACTTCGAAATCTTCTGTCGACTCGCGGCCGGCCGGCTGCCGGTTACCGCACCACGGTCATCCTGCGCACCAGCACCCGCCCATCGGCCTCCAGCCGGGCAAAGTAGAGGCCCGCGCCGGCCGAGCGGCCGCCCGCATCCTTCAGGTTCCAAGGTTCCGAATGCTCACCCGCCGCGACCGGGCCGCTTACCAGTTCGCGCACCAGCCGGCCCGCGGCGTCGTAGATGGAGAGCCGCACCCGCGAAGCGTGCGGCAGCGCGAAGCGCAGCGTCGTTGCCGCGCCGGCCGGGTTCGGCGAAGGCGCCGCAAACGACAACTCGCGGGGCGCGCCGCGGTCACTCACGCCGGTCGCCGCCGTGGGGGTGAGCGTGGCCACCGGCGACTCGTTGCCGTGTATGTCAACCGCGGTCAGTTTGTACACGTAGATCAACCCGGCCGGATCGGCGAACCCGGTATCCGCGAGCGAGGCCACCAGGTTCCCCGGGCCGGGCACGAAGCCAACCGAAGCGCCCCGGTAGAGCCGGTACCCTGCAAGGTCTGCCTCGATGTTCCGATTCCAGTGCAGGTGGGTGGTGCCCCCGACAAACTGCCCCGTGAGCGGTGCCGGAGCGGCCGGCGGCAGGTTGTCCACCGAGTAGCCCGATGCGCCTGCGGAGGCCCACTGGGAATAGCCGTCCTTGTCCACGGCCAGGATCAGCACCTGCAGGGTCGGAATCCCGGCCCCGATCGAG